>JAGOOO010000015.1 GCA_017992475.1 Caldisericia bacterium
GCCTGATTCTTATGTTCCCCGATCTTACTTTCAATATCATTTCGGTGGTCTTTTCGGGCAATATTTTTTCAAGCTCACCCTCGCCAGCCTCCAGAAGGATGTAAAGCTCGGAACCAATTGATTCGATCGCCTTTTCTGCCAGTTTTTTTGATTTTGCGGTTGGAGAGGAAAGCCCAAGCGAAAAAGCGAGCAAATCGTTTAGAGGAATGATTTTTTTGAATGGCTGTGTTTTTGGGTTTGCGCTTTTTTCAAGCCTCCCAATCCTTTGGGCTACACCAAGGGTCATCTTTTTGCCGCATTTGGGGCATATCTCGAAATCTTCATCTTCCCTGAGTCCAACACCACAAGGTTTGTGACCGGTTACATGGTATTTACCGAACTCTGGACAACACTCTATCGTCATGAGTGGCGACATGAGTGATTTTTTCAGCGGAATGCCATTTTCGATGATTGTTGCCTCCCTGCCTATTGTCTCCGGGCTGTGTGCATCCGAGAAGCTGACAATCGATACTCCTTCAAGGGTCTTGAGGGTGGCGCACATGGCCGGGTCCGCAGAAATGCCTGTTTCGCATGGCGATTTTGATATCCTCAGGTCTTCGAATTTTTCAACACCCCGTCGACCAAGTATGGAAAAATATGGCGTAAATATGTGTGCAGGAATGATTATTGATTCAGAATCGGAAGAAAAGATTTCCTCCTCAAGACGTGCTGGTTCTATGTAAAGGTCAGGTCTGGCAAAATCGTTGATTCTGCCATATTTTAACAATCTTTCTCTGACCTTGTCGACGACCTCGAAATTTGAAAAAACCAATATGAAGTGAAATGCTTTTTTGGCGCCACCAAAAGGAAAATGCACCGAAATTTCAGTTGTGGGGACAACCCCAATGCTTTTTGAAGGTTTTGAGAGAAAGTCTCTCCACTCCTTTTCCCATGGTGGATATAGGATGTCGCCTGTTCCAATTAGGTTTATGCCTTTTCTGGCAGACATTTCCACAATACTGGCAGGTGTTGTTGTTCTTGAACAGGATATGGCATATTTGCCGTGGAGATGTAAATCGGCTATTGATAAGTTTGGATTGTGGAATAGATTTGTAATTATGGGTGATTCTGAGGGCATTGGACAAAGAATAAGGGTTTTAAGACAAAAGCTCAACTATACCCAGATTCAGGTTGAGAAGGCCACCGGTATTCCCCAATCAAACCTTTCGGAGTTTGAAAATGGCAAGCTTATACCGACTATCCAGACACTGTTTAAAATTGCCAAATTCTTTGGAGTCAGTGTTGCCTATCTTTTGGGAGAGGGTGACCTTGAAGGTCTCAAAGTCAACGTGAGCCTGTTGAGCGAGTTGTCCGAGGATGGTAAAAAACAGATCCAGGATTTCATAGATTTTGTAGTTCAAAGGGAGATGGAGAAAGAAAAGGAGCAATAGGCCTCACTTAAAATTCAGTATAAAAGGGCTGGTTGCTGGGGTATGCTTATTTTTTTGCGAGATTAGCAATAGCACAGATAAGCATTGATCATAAATTTCTCAAATTCCTTACAAGAATTGTTACTGCGCATGAGCTTAGCTTTTTTTTGCTCATGAAACTGATGAGTATTGATTTGCACGAGATAAAGGTGAATTTTTTGTGTGTAACTTTCTTTTGCGAGAGAGGATCGTAATTGGTGTTTTTGAGATGCGATTCTGAATGTAAAAAAATGGTTTTGTTATTGGAATAGCCTAAGTTTCTCGTAGTATTGAAGATTTTTATAGTTAGAAAACTATAAGGATACAAAATTGATACCGAAAATGCTAAGAGGCATTTGATGCAGATTAGATAATTATTTTATTGACTAAGTGTGCTATAATATCCCGAAAATAACCGTGTGCTGACTGTTCCCATTATTGCACACCCCAATCTCTTTACGTACCAAATTCATCATTTTGAAACACTCCACAATATTGCAAGTCCATGTTTCGCTTGACACACAAAATGAGGCAAATACAATAACACCCGTTTGAGAAATTCATTGTTTGCCTCAAATATTACCAAACAATGAATTTTTTGTTGTGTTTTACTATTCCATTGATGAGGTTAGGTGTGAATCAGAAACAAACGAAACGGTTATCGGTAATTTTGTTGCCGGGCCACGAGAGGGTTTTTTCATTTAGTTTGAAATGGGCGAGTATTTATGCAGGGACTATAATACTCTCCGTTCTTTCGTGCGTGCTTGTCAACTTTGTCACCGTTTCCTATCCAACCAGAGCTCATGAATTCAGTATGTTGATGTCTACCGGCACAGGCAGGCTTTCTTACTTGCTTTCAGAGCAGATTGCCTATGTCAAATCAGAAGAAATGATATATTCAGAGTCGGCAACCCAACTCCTCGAGGCCACAAAACAGCTTGAGTCCAAAGATAAAACAATCAGGGAAAAGGACGAAATAGCCCCGCAGTACAAGACCCTCAAGGAGATCTTCAATTCAAAACCATATCGCGAGCTTGCCACCAATCCTCAACTTTCGGACCAGGGCTCAGTTATTTCTGCCAAAGCAGCAACAATACTCCAAAGAATTGACAGCACAACCCACATTTTCGCCCAGGCAGAGCGTATCACGGACAATCTTTACTGGCTCAGGACACATACGCCAAACTGCTACCCGGTCCCAGATGGTGAAACAAGGGACCATAATCCTGGTTTTGGATATAGAATCCATCCAATTTGGGGGACTTTCGATAACCACACAGGAATCGATATTGAAGGCAAACTTGGTGAACCGATTTATGCAGTTGCTGATGGTGTTGTTACCAGAGCAAAGTTGTACGGTGGTTATGGTCGCTGTATAGACATTCTCCATCGCAAGGACGAAGGTGGAATTGTATCCAGATATGGCCATTGCGACGAGATTGTTGTAAAAGAGGGCGACATGGTCAAGAGGGGTGACCTGATAGGCTATGTAGGTTCAACAGGAACCTCGACAGGCCCGCACATCCATTTTGAAATAACGATAGACAATAGGCCAACAGACCCAGATGAATATATCCGTAACGTAAACATAAGCCAGAAATACCTCAAAAAGGAAGTCCCGGCCCAGCAAAAAGCGAGCGGGGGGAAATGATGATGCTCCAGGTCTGGAAAAAACAAAATAGGGCGCTTTTTGGGGGTTTTCTCCAGCAGGAGAAAAGGAGGAGCAAATGCTGATGAGCGGAAAGGGTAGTACAAAAAGGGGACTTGGTTTTAAAATTTTGATTATTTCAATATCTTTTATCCTGTTGGGTTCTTTGGTGACAACTTTTGTAATAACAAACAAGATAGCCGCTGAAAAAAGACTGGCTGAAATTGAAGGTATTGTCAGAAAACAGGCCACCACAACAAAATCTATAGCCATGATGTTTTTGACACGCCAGATGGTCGAAATGGCCACAGATTTTCCAATTTACCCCATTAAGGATTTCACAAGCAGGAAACATTATAGTGAATTTGGATACAAGGTTCACCCAATTTGGGGGGCATTCGATAACCACACAGGGATCGATATAGAAGCGAAGCTCGGAGAAAAGGCGTTTGCTGTGTATGATGGCAAAATAATAAGGGCTGGATGGTATGGTGGGTATGGTCTTTGTGTTGATCTGAGTTTTAGATATTGTGATAGGGATTTTATTACTAGATATGCAAATTTGAGCGAAATGCTTGTTTCAAAAGGTGATGTCGTTTCAAAAGGGCATGTTATAGGTTTAGCTGGTTCAACAGGAGTTTCAACAGGACCACACCTTCATTTTGAAACCCTATTAAAAGATAGACCGGTCGACCCAATAGATCTTTATGCAAAGTTTGGAGCGATGATGGCAAAGGCAGGACCCAAGTGATATTTTTTGTAGTAGAAACCCCAAAGCGAGGTGCCATGGGCGTTGATTTATTAAGCGTCGATTTATTGGCCCCAGGCGCCAGAACCCTCGGAGGTGTTAAATGCTTTTAAGGCACAAAACAAAAACAAACTCTCTCACCATGATGTTCATGCCACACTATGACTCACCAGTCAGGATAATTAGACTGCCGTTCGCGGCCCTCTACACCATCCTTGTGGTTGTCATAATGGCCTCAACCATGTTGGGGCAGCTGGTATTTAGATACAATCAGATGCAGGCCAACATTGAAACACTGCGACAGGGCTCAAGCCGCAGACTGGTTGATCTCCAGAGAGAGATGCTTTATGACTACTCAAACAGGCTCAACAACATCCAGAACAAGTTTGCAGTTGTTGAGGAATATCTTAACTATCTTTCAAATCTAAACAAAGAAGTGAAGGCTTCTGTTGCGGTTATAACCCCAAATAACACTCTCGAGCAAGTGATTGCAGAAAATAGCCTCAAGCAAGAGTCTGTTCCGAAGCCTGCCGCTTATTTGCCTGTCACTTACGACAATCTCCAGAAAACCTCGGAACATGTCATTAAAGAGAGTGATGAGAGAACAAGGGCTCTTTCTGTAATGAATGCCTATGCCCAGGAATACAAGGACCTAAGGGATCGTACACCAACTGGATGGCCGCTTCAGGGAAGACTGACCTCTTTTTTTGGCTGGAGAGAGTGGACTGGTACCTTCCATGAGGGAATAGACATTGTTGCCCCGCTTGGAACACCACTTCATGCTACCGCCTCTGGAACTGTAATAAGAGCTGAATGGTTCTCTGGCTACGGTCTCTGTGTTGATGTTCTCCACCGTGATGGCATTGTTACCCGCTACGGCCATTGCGATAAAATACTGATCAAGAAGGGTGATGGCATAAAAGTTGGTCAGGTCATTGCGTTGACAGGTTCAACCGGTAATTCCGACATACCACATTGCCATTACGAAATAAGAATCAACGACAAATCGGTAGATCCGATGAAGTTCCCGTTCTAGGAGTCACAAAAAATATGTTTGGAAAACCAACATCAGAGGTGAGGGACCGTTCTGAGTCCTATATATCCTCAACGCTGAAGATCACAGGCACAATTTATTGCAATGGCATTCTAAGAATAGATGGCACACTTGAGGGCAATGTTGAGGGTGAAGGCCATCTCATTGTTGGCCGTACTGCCCATATCAAGGGTGACATCAGAATGAAATCTGTGACCAACCTTGGCACCATAGAGGGCAACCTCTTCTGCACGGATGTCATTGAGCTCCTCGAGGGTTCAAAACTGCTGGGTGACGTCAATCTCGAAACGTCCCGTTTCAGGATTGAGGAAAATGTCACCTTCTCCGGCAGGTCAAAAACAAACCTTAAAACACTGGCAAAACAGCAGTAGCAATGGCTGTTTGGCAAGGAAAAACAAACAGGCTGGACCAAAACCGGCTTGAAATCCCCGGCACTCACAAAGCTTTTATGAGGGTGCCGGGGATTATCTTTTGTTCTGTCCCCATGGAGCAAGGCCTTTTTGCAGACAATGCACCAGAACAAGTCGCCAATGTTGCTTCTTTGCCTGGTATCATCAAGGCATCATTTGCCATGCCTGATATTCATTGGGGCTATGGTTTCCCGATTGGTGGCGTGGCCGCGTTTGATGAAAAAGAAGGTGTCATCTCCCCTGGTGGTGTTGGATATGATATCAACTGTGGTGTCAGGCTCCTTCGTTCCAACCTGGTGGCCCACGATGTCGTAAAACACGTCGAGAAAATAATTGGCTCGATTTATAGCAATGTTCCATCTGGTGTGGGCTCCGAAGGAAAAATAAGGCTGGAACGGCAGGAACTCCAAAAAGTACTTGTTGAAGGTTCTGCCTGGGCGGTCAAAAAAGGTTATGGCTATCAAGAAGACCTGCAATTCATTGAAGATGGCGGGCAAATGGCTGGTGCAAATCCCGATGCAGTCTCGAAAGAAGCAGTAAAGAGGGGTACACCGCAACTCGGAACTCTGGGTGCTGGCAACCATTTTCTGGAAATCCAGGAAGTCACCGAGATTTATGACGAAAAAATAGCAGGAACATTTGGGCTTTTTGTCGGCCAGATGGTCGTATTAATACACACTGGGTCGAGGGGCCTCGGGCACCAGGTCGCAACTGACTACATAGATGTCATGCAAAATGCTGCAAAAATGTATGGCATCGAGCTTCCAGACAGGCAACTTGCATGTGCACCGTTCATGTCTCCCGAAGGCCAGCGCTATTTTGGTGCCATGGCTGCATCAGCAAATTATGCCTGGGCAAACAGGCAGATGATAACCCACTGGGTCAGGGAAAGTTTTGAGAGGTCTCTTGGGATGAGTCAGGAGAAACTCGGTTTGGGGATTGTCTATGACATTGCCCACAATATCGCAAAGAGGGAAACACACCTTGGGAGAAAAGTGGTTGTCCATCGCAAGGGTGCTACAAGGGCCTTCCCTGCGGGTTTCCCTGGGATTCCCGAGACATACAGCGAAACTGGTCATCCAGTACTTGTTCCAGGTGATATGGGTCGATATTCTTTTGTCATGGTTGGTACCAAAAAAGGCGCTGAAGAGGTTTTTGCATCTTGCTGTCATGGTGCGGGAAGGGTCCTTTCCAGAACACAGGCAATCAAAAATTACAGACCCGGACAAGTTATTGAGAAACTTAGGCAGAACGGGACATATCTAAAAGCAGCAAATTCTGAAACTATTAGTGAAGAAGCCCCTGGTGCATACAAAGATGTTGCCATGGTGGTTGATGTCTTGGATGGTGCAGGAATTGCCAAAAAGATTGCAAAAATGAGACCACTTGGTGTTGTGAAGGGGTAAAAATAGGATGTCGAACAGAAACCGTTTATCAAGAATAAGGTCCCGCAGAGGCATGGCAGACAAACAGAAAAAAGTTATAAAAAATCTGTTTTATGGTTTTCTTGTGCTTGTTGTCATTGCTGCGGTGGGCACGACTGTTTTTTTTCTAACGAGGCTCACCCCCAAAAAAGATAATCTGTTTAGCGATCCAAATGGTTTTTTCGAAATGGAACTGCCAGAAGACTGGGTATATTATAAAGGCGCTGATGTTGTCAAATTTGACAGTTCACTTGGTCATGCAAGCTATTCCTTCGTTTTTTACCCAAAAGGCCAGAACATGGAGATAGAGAAATTTACTGGTAATGTCCTCACCTGTGCGGTTTTTTTGAAAGAGTGGGTTGGAGACAAGGAACATTACGACAAGTTCTTTGGTTACATGGGTGGCATCAATAACCCAAAGAAGTATATGACCGAGGAAATTTTGCAGAAAGGTGAAAAGATTCCAGGGGTAAAAGATGGAGGGTATACCTTTGAGAAAGGTTGGCCACTGGCAACTGTAAAGTCAAAGAATGCAATGATATTCTTCAATGGATCTTACTCTGGGGATGAAGAGAAAAAAACAATAGAAAAAATGCTTCTTTCAATAAAAACACCATGAAAGCTGATCTGATACTTCGCAATTGTTCTGAGCTTGTGACCCTGGCTGGCCCGTGTCCCCGAAAGGGCAACCAGATGGACAATCTGGCGATCGTTAAAAACGGGTCTTTTGCTATTAAGGATGGCCTTTTTGTTGCTGTTGGGACAGAAAGCGAGATTGTTTCAAATTACGAATCAGAAACCATTATTGACGCCAGTGGGTGTTGTGTTCTGCCTGGTTTTGTGGATTCTCATACCCACATTATTTTTGCCGGTGACAGGTCGGCCGAGTTCGAAATGAGGCTCCAGGGCGCGACCTACGAGGAGATAATGGCAAAGGGTGGCGGCATACTCAATACTGTAAGTACCACCAGATTGGCCTCTTATGAGGAGCTTTATGCCCAGTCGGCAAAGCGCCTGAAGACAATGATCAAAACCGGAACGACGGCTTTTGAGATGAAGTCAGGTTACGGGCTTGAGGCCAATGCAGAGATGAAAATGCTCATGGTTGCAAAAAAACTCATCCATGATTTTGGTGTCGAGGCCAAAACGACCTTCATGGGCGCCCATGCCATACCCAAAGATATCGACAGGAATGATTTTATTTCCCTCGTCAAAGGAGAAATGCTCTATGTGTGCAAACCCTATTCCGATTTCATCGATGTGTTCTGCGATAAAGGGGCATTCACGAACGAGGAAACAGAGGATATTGTAAAAGATTCTGGCTTGCCGGTGAGGCTCCATGTTGATGAGCTTGCTGACACTGGTGGTGCTTCACTTGCCGCAAAACTTGGTGCTGTCTCTGCAGACCACCTGATCGGCGCTTCTAACAAAGGTTTTGAGGACATGGCCAGATCAGGAACTGTTGCAACTTTCCTCCCAGGAACATCTTTCTTCCTGGGCAAACCTTTTGCCAGGGCAAAAAAGGCTATTGAGTCAGGCTGTGTTGTTGCCATTGCCTCTGATAGAAACCCAGGTTCCTGCACGATCCAGTCAATGCCGTTTGTAGTTGGACTGGCATGCTTGAGGCTGGGCATGACGCCAGCACAAGCAATATCTGCTGCCACAATCAATGCCGCATATTCCATCAGATCGCACGACAGGGTTGGCTCTATAGAAAAAGGCAAGAGAGCCGATTTTGTCATTTATGATGTTGAATCTTACAGAATGATACCCTATGAACTTGGCGTGGACCACGCAAAAATGACATTCATCAAAGGCAAGGAGGCATCATGGCCAGACTAGTTGAATGCGTACCAAACTTCTCTGAAGGCAGAAGAAAAGATGTTGTAGAAAAGATAGCCCAGGTTGCAAAGGACACCCCGAACGTCAAGCTGCTTGATGTGCAGATGGACGCTGATCACAACAGGTGTGTTGTGACATTCGTCGGGGAGCCGGAGGCGGCCGCTGAGGCAGCATTCGGGATGTGCAAGGTTGCATCAGAGCTAATTGACATGAACACACACAAGGGCGAACACCCGCGCCTTGGCGCAACGGATGTCATCCCGTTTGTCCCGATTTCTGAAGTCACTACCGAAGAGGCGGTCAAGCTGGCGGTATCGCTTGGCGAGAGAATATGGAAAGAACTGAAAATCCCGGTCTATCTATACGAAGATGCTGCAAGAACTCCTGAGCGCCAGGACCTATCAAACATCAGGCAGGGCGAATATGAAGGCATTAAGAAGGAAATGGGCGAGAAGCCTGAAAGAAACCCTGACATAGGCGAACCTGCAATGCATCCGACAGCCGGAGCAGTTGTTGTTGGCGCCAGGATGCCCCTTGTTGCCTTCAACGTGAACCTTGGCTCTCAGAATATCGAGGTTGCGAAGGAGATTGCAAAGCTCATCAGATTCAGGAGCGGTGGTCTCAGGTTTGTCAAAGCCCTTGGTTTCTCGATCAGAGAGAGGGGCTTTGTCCAGGTTTCGATGAATCTTACAAACTACAAGAAAACCTCGATAAGGACCGCCTACGAGTTTGTCAAAAGAGAGGCTGAAAGACTGGGTGTGCTCCCGATAGGTGCTGAAATAGTTGGTCTCCTGCCGCTTGACGCACTTGTTGATGTTGGTGTTTCATACATGAACGTCTGGGACTTCAAGAAGGCGCAGATAATTGACCTCAGGGTCAGCGCTTCGGATTCCGGGGAGGTTTCCTGGATACCAAAGAATTTCATCAGGGAAGTTGCAAGTAAATCACCAGCCCCAGGCGGCGGCTCTGTTGCCGCTTCAGCCGGTGCGCTTGGTGCTGGGCTTTCCGCAATGGTGGCCAAGCTGTCGCAGGGCAAAAAGTATGCCGAAGTAAAAGAAGAGATGGAAAAAGTTGCCGCGAAGGCAGACGAGGTTACCGAAAAGCTCCTGTCGCTCATCCAGGAGGATTCTGACGCATTCAACGAAATGCTTGCATGTAGAAAGCTTCCATCCGGCACTCCCGAGTCAGACGCTTTCAGGCAGAAAAAGATGCAGGAAGCAATTGCAAAAGCGAGCCTTGTTCCTCTCAACACGATGAGGACCGCTGCAATGGCAGTTCCTCTTATTAAGACGGTTGCACAGAAGGGAAACCCGAATTCCGTTTCTGATGCCGGTGTTGCCGCCTTATCTATTAAAACTGCAATTTATGGTGCACACATGAATGTCATGATCAACCTGCCTTCCCTCGAAGACAAGGAGATGGCATCAAAAATGATGGCAGAAGCTGACAAGATTGAAAAGGAAGCGATCCCCCAGTGTGATGAGATCCACAAATTTGTGCTCGAAAAAATAAAGCAAATGTAACCAAAAAACTAACATTTTATATTTACGCTTACCAAAAAATGCCGGTTTGCCAATGAAATATAGACTAAACCGGCATTTTTATTTTTCGTGATTTGGTGATCTTCCGGATGTGGAAGTTAAAACAGTGACGTCGAACCTGCCGATTTCTTTTTTGCAACATGGACTTAATATTGATTTATACAGTATTTTATCATGCCGTTTTTTTGTCCTTCTCCGCGGGGTTTGCCCGACTTGCTCCTAAAAAGTCAAGCCAATCCGAAGTCAGACTAATTGACAAAAAGGATGAATTGTGTATAGTAAGGAACCATGAAATCGGTCCCGAGAGCTCTTAGAGTTGTTTTCTTGGCTGTGGGGATTTTATTAGTGATAATGATTTTCTTATCGTTTTTCCCTCCTTTGGTTCCTGTCTCAAGAGTCAATATTGACAAAACCGAAAGAATACCAATACCAAAAGTAGTTGACTATCTGGAAACAAAACTTGTAATGGGGCTTGTCCCAACAACAAATTCAATATTTGATGACGCAAAAGATACCCTTGGCCCACTTCTTGAAGACGTGACTATAAAAAGGCATTTTTTCTTTTCTGCTACGGTGACAATCAAGGAAAAGAAGGAAACTTACAATTTGAAGATGAATGCGGGCAAGGTGGCTGTTGATGTCGAAGGAAGAATAGTCGATTCTATAAGAGTTTCTGAGGACGCACCTGTCGAGATGGAAGTGGCATACCTGCAACCAGGTGGTTATGGAATGCTTGATGCAAGCTTTTATAACGACAAGATGGCCCCAGTGGTTGCGCAGATTCTTAAATATAAGAAATTGTTGCCTGTAAAAATCAAAACTTTGTTCTACAATAAATCAGAATATGTTACATCATCCGGATCAAGGGGTGGTGTTTTCCTCGCTCCTGTAAGCTATCCGGACGGTATTGCAAAAGCGATGTTTGATGGGAAATACAAGAGAGCGTATCTGGAGAGCATGCAAGGTTTTTATGCTGAAACCTCCCAGGGCACCTTGATTGTATTTGGTTTGGCAGATGAATTTATGGATGTTAGGTTTGGGGCTCTTTCTCATTACCTCAAGTCCCTTGGAAATAGCAGCCAGCTCCCAGCCGTTATAAAACTTGATGTTCCTTATCAAGTCACAACATGCCCCTATTAGGTCATGTTGGAAAAGTTGAAATTCGTTGGCAAAAAGCTATAATTTTCGAAGTTTTTTGCTAGAAAAGGAAGGCATCTATGTCATCAAACGCATTTGATGTTTGGGAAGGCTCGAACGCCCTTATAAAAGTAGTTGGGATTGGTGGTGGAGGCAACAATGCAGTCAACAGAATGATTGAATGTGGCCTCGAAGGGGTTGAATTTATTTCCATAAACACTGACACCCAGACTCTTAGGATGTCACAGGCACCATCAAAAATACAGATTGGCCCAAAAGTCACCAGAGGACTTGGTGCTGGCAGCATACCGGACCTTGGAGAAAAGTCTGCAGAAGAGAGCAAGGATATAATTGCAGAAATGCTTTCCGGCGCTCACCTCATATTTGTCACCGCAGGCATGGGCGGGGGTACTGGCACAGGTGCAATACCTGTAGTTGCACAGATTGCCCGCGACCTTGGTGCGCTCACGATTGCCATTGTCACAAAACCATTCAGTTTTGAAGGTGAGAGGCGCATGAATGTTGCTGAAGGCGGCATTGAAAAACTCAAGGACAAGGTTGATGCAATGATATGCATCAACAACGATAGACTCTTTGATGCAACTGACCGCAACACGAGCCTTACCGAGGCTTTCCTCATGGTAGACGAGGTGCTTCGCCAAGCAGTGGAAGGTATTACGACCATCATAACAGTACCAGGCCTTGTAAACGTTGATTTTGCTGATGTTCGTACAATCATGAAAGATGCTGGCACTGCCTGGATGGGTATCGGTACAGCCAAGGGCGAGAGCAGGGCCGAAGAAGCAGCAAAAATGGCCATCAGTTCACCATTGCTCGATCACTCTCTTGAGGGAGCAAAAGGTCTGCTTTGCAACACAATAGGTGGAAAAGACTTCAAGATCTCGGAAGCAAACGATGTTGCACGCTACATAACCAAAAATATTGATTCAAAGGCCAATATTGTTTGGGGTGCCGTTATTGATCCAAAAATGGAAGACCAGCTAAAAGTCATTGTCATTGCGACCGGATTTTCAACACAACCACAGAACCTGACAATCAAGACACCAACAATAAAAGAGGGGGACCTCAAGAACCTTGTCAGCAACAAAAGAGAACTTGACATACCACCATTTTTGCGCAAAAAACAACAATAGTGCTCTCGCAAAACTACGAATCCATAAAGGGCAGGATTAGACAGGTTGCAATTGCAACCGGCCGGGACCCTTTTTCTATTAAGATACTTGCTGCAGTCAAATATACGACCATAGACAGGGTGAATGTTTTGTTCGAAGAGGGATTGAGGATAATTGGTGAGAACAGGTTGCAGACTGCTCTGAGATGGGAAAACCATCCCTTAAGGAAAGATTTTTCCTTGCACATGATAGGCCACTTGCAAACAAACAAGGCTGCAAAAGCGTGTGCAATTTTTGATACCGTAGATACGGTAGACTCGACAAGGCTCGCTCAGAATCTTAACAAAGCGACCCTGAGACCACTACCCATCATGGTGGAGGTGAACATATCCGGAGAAAAGCAGAAATCAGGTTGTCTTCTCCAGGAATTTGACCAGCTTTGCGATTTTATTATAAATAACTGTAAGTCTTTGGTCCTCTCCGGCGTCTTTACGATGACCCCTGTTGACGCGCCGGACATTTTCAGGGAACATATTTTTGATAAAGCGGATGGTCTGGCCGAAAAACTGGAAGACCGGCTGTCGACGAAGATCGAGCGCTCATACGGAATGAGCGACGATTACGAGTTGGCAGTCAAGCATGGGTCAACCATGGTAAGGCTTGGCAGGGCGCTGTTTGGAGGTGAATAATGGGCTTTGGCGATTGGTTTAAAAACATACTCGGGTTGTCAGAAGAGGAAGACGATGAGCCGATACTTGAGGCTGCAGTTCCAGCAACTGTGGACCCCTTGCCTAAAAAATCCTCCCAAGCATCACAACTTGCCAGCGTACTCAAGAAGTTAACGGTCGTTGTCATAACACCAGCCTCGTTTGATGAGGCCAGGAAAGCCGTTGATTCGCTAAAACATGGCAAACCCATCATGGCCAATTTCGAGGACACCGATAAGGAAGTTGCAAGGCGCTTTATTGATTTTGTCTCAGGGGCCTGCTACGCTCTGGATGGCGTTGTTGAGAAGATTGGAAAGAACGTCTTTTTGTTTGCAACTTCCAACGTTGCCGTTGCATCGGAGCGCTTGAGGAACTGGGAGGAGGGCTCTAGGTCAGGGGCACTTGACGATATAGACTAAATCCAGAGCGATTGCGACAATGAAATCAGAAGATATCAGGGAGAGCTTTCTCTCCTTTTTTGCTGAAAGGGGCCATTACAGGCTCGAAGGTGCCTCATTAATTCCGTCAGATCCAACTGTCATGTTTACTCTTGCGGGAATGGTACCGTTAAAACCCTATTTTACAGGTGAGCGCAAGCCAATCTCCAGAAGGTTGGTCAGTTGCCAGAGGTGTTTGAGGACTAGTGATATTGAAAATGTAGGCAAATCACCATTCCACCACACTTTTTTTGAAATGCTTGGCAATTTTTCAATTGGTGACTACTTCAAGCAGGATGCTATCCCTTGGGCATGGGAATTTTTGACCAATATTGTGGGCCTTAACCCAGAAAAACTCTTAGTCACCGTCTATCCTGAGGATGATGAGAGCAGAGAAATCTGGAAATCGATTGGTGTAAAAGAAGACAGAATACAAAACAAATCAGACAACTTCTGGATGATGGGTGAAGTTGGCCCATGCGGCCCCGACTCGGAAATATATTATGATTGGGAAGCTGGGGAGCCAATACCATTTGTTGGAAAAGAATTCGACTCTGATAATAAACGTTTTACCGAGCTGTGGAATATTGTTTTTACGCAATACGATGCAAAGCCTGGTGGTCTCAGGGAGCCACTGCCAGCAAAAAATATCGACACTGGTGCGGGACTCGAAAGAATATCTGCGGCGTCGCAGGGTGTTAGATCAAGCCTTGAAACTGACCTTTTTACTCCAATAATTTCAGCGATTTCAAAGATTGCACCCGACAATACCGATATTCAGAGAAGAAATCTTATTGCGGACCATATAAGGGCTTGCGTTTTTCTTGTGTCTGATGGTGTCTTCCCATCAAATGATGGCAGAGGTTATGTTCTCAAAAGGCTCATCAGAAGGGCTGCTCTTGCCGGCAAAAAGATAGGCATCTCAGAGTCGTTCCTTGGAGAGCTCGCAATGCCTGTTGTTGAAAACTATTCTAGGGCATATCCATTCCTCAATGAACGCAAAGAAGCAGTAGTGAAAATACTTACAAATGAGGAAGCGCAATTCAGGTCAACGCTTGCTGTTGGGCTTCAGATGCTCTCCGATGAAATTGCGGCAATTAAAGGGAAAAAAGCCAAGATACCAGGCAAAGTGGCATTCAAACTTTATGACACCTATGGGTTCCCACTCGATCTCACACAGGAAATTGCTCGTGAAGAGGGGAGCGATGTAGACATTGATGGTTTTAATGCTGAGCTTGAGGCGCAGAGAATGCGCGGCAGGATGGCGTTTACCGGTCAAAAAGAATTTGAAATGGCAACAGCGCTTATAGCTTTCAGAGATGAAACTGGCTGGTGCCGTTTCACAGGGTACGATAGTTTCAGCGGCACCTCGGAAGTACTAGGTATTCTTACAAAACAGGGTTCGGAAAATGCGGCCACAGAGGGCCAAAATATTCAGTTCACGGTCAAAGAGACCCCGTTTTATCCTGAAAAGGGTGGTCAGATTGGCGATACAGGCAAGGCTTCAACTGAGACTTGTCAGCTCGAGATAATTGATACTACGTCGCCTGTTGAGGGGCTTATTCTCCACAAAGCCCGTATCACTAAGGGAACACTTAAAGTTGGTCAGGGTATCAAACTGGAAATCAATTCTGAACGAAGATCAAAAATAGTTAAGTCCCATACCGCAACCCACCTTCTGCATGCTGGGCTCCGCAAATTCCTTGGTGAACACGCTGCACAGGCAGGCTCCTGGGTTGGAGAAGAAGAACTCAGGTTTGATTTTACCCAAATGGGTGAAATATCGAGGGATGACTTGCTTTCAATTGAGCGTTGGGTGAATGAAAGAATATTTGAAAATGTCCCTTTGAATACTGCAGAAATGCCAATAGTAGAGGCCAAAAAGATCGGTGCAGTAGCACTTTTTGGAGAAAAATACGGTGATATTGTCAGGGTTGTGACTATCCCGGAGATATCAAAGGAGCTTTGTGGTGGATGTCATGTAGTTTCAACCGGCCAGATAAGTTTCTTCAAGATAATCTCTGAATCTTCCATAGGTGCCAACCTGAGAAGGATAGAAGCAAAAGTTGGTATGAAAGCGTTGCTATATGTTCAGGAGCAGGAAGCCAAGCTCTTTGACGTTGGCGAATTGCTTGCATGTGGGCAAAAGCAGATAAAAGGCAAAATAGAGCAGGTCTTGGATAATTTAAATGATCTGCAGAAGAAGAACAGGGCAATGGTTGCCCAGATGGCCAAGGCTGAAGCTGAAAAAGTGACAACCCAGGCAAAGAGTATGGGTGTAACACAGGTAATCATTGCCAGGTCCGACGGGTTTGATATGGATGGCGTAAGGATGGTTGCCGATTTTGCCCTGGAACCGTTTGATCATGGGGTTGCTGCAATTATCTCAAAGAATGGCAATTCTTTTGTATTGGGTGTGATAAGCAAGGGCATCCCTGTAACAACACTTCACTGTGGCAAACTCGTAACTAAAGTTGCGAGCATAGTTGGCTTCAAGGGTGGCGGAAGACCGGATCTTGGCCAGGCTGGTGGTATTGAATCTTCAAAATTTGGTCAGCTGACATCAACTCTGGAAACCGAGTTGCATCAGATATTGGTAAAATGATTGAAAGAGTGTCTTTTGGAAACACTGGTCTTGATGTTTCAAGGCTCTGTTTTGGAACACTCACGATAGGTCAGCTTCAAGCCAACCTCTCCATGCAGGATGCAGTCATAGTTATGTCCTATGCTTGGGAGAGGGGAATCAATTTTTTTGATACTGCCGAGCTTTATGAGAGCCAGAACCAGATTGGAATGCTCCCGCCAAGCATCAGGCACAATGCTATCATAGCAACCAAATCATACGCCGAAACCCCCGAAAAAATGAGGCAATCTGTTGAGAAATCTCTTCGGGAGATGAAACTTGATGTTATCCCAATATACCTTCTCCACGAGCAGGAAACTGCGCTTACCTTAAAGGGCCATAGAGGGGCTTTGGATGTGCTTCTTGAGTACAAAAATAAGGGCCTCATAAGGGTGGTTGGTGTTTCAACGCATACTGTTGAAGTCACAAAACTTGTAAGGCAAATACCTGAGCTTGAGTGTGTCTTTTCTATGTTTAATGTTGAGGGATGGGGAATAAAAGATGGCTCGATAAAAGACATGGAGAAAGAGCTTGAATGGGACTATAAAACTGGCAAGGGAACATATCTGATGAAAGCTCTGGCTGGTGGCAAGCTCCTACATGATGCAAAAAGGGCCATAAAATATTGTATTGATTTCCCATACGCGCACTCTGTTGCAATTGGAATGAAACACCCGAGCGAGGTGGATTGGAACCTTGAACTTTTTGAAGGCAAGGATCCGCCGCCACTCAAAGCAATACCAAGAAAAATGCTTGTTTCATTCTGGTGCATTGGCTGTGGAACTTGCGTCAAGTTTTGTCCACAAGAAGCTATCAGCCTTTCTGAAAACAAAGCAGTCATTGATCATGACAAGTGTGTTGTTTGCACTTATTGCACTGGTCAATGTCCACTCCACTGCCTCAGGGTCATCTAGTGTCGATAGTTGCGCTTGATCTTGGCACAAAAAACATTGGAGTTGCATATTCCCCGGACGGTGTGTTTTCTTTTCCCCTACCTTCAATCAAGCGGAGCGATCTCCCATCAGATATTGAAGCCATAAAAAAAGTGGTTTTGGAAAAAAATGCCAATCTGCTTGTTGTTGGCTATCCAACAAGCGAGATTGAATCAGAGTGGGCCAAGTTTGTAAGAGGTTTTGCCGGCAAACTCAAAGAGGCTCTTTGTATTAATGTTGCCCTTGTGAACGAGAGTCTAACCTCTATTGAAGCAAGGAATCTTGGCCATGATATGGGTAAAACAGACAGACAGATGAGGGAAAAAAAGGATGCTATCGAGGCTCAACTCATTCTCATGAGGTATCTGGAGACCTTTTCCCAGAGAATGGCCGACATTGATCCCGATTCTGATTGAAACCTATCTTCCGTAAGTACCAGTGAGCTCTGCTTCAGCGATAATGTGACCTTGCATAGCCACTTCAACGGTCTTTCTCTTTGCTCCCAAGTCAAGATTGAGCATTTTGTCCAGTGCATAGAGCTTGAACACATATCTGTGCGTGCCCGATGGAGGACATGGCCCACCCCAGCCAATCTCTCCAAAATCGTTTTGCCCCTGTCTTGAACCATTTGTCATAATTCTTGTTTTTGGTTCATTTTCGCTTATGGAAAGGGCAAGTGGGTGGATATCATAGATGAGCCAATGCGTGAAATGCCCACTTGATGCATCGGGATCATCGCAGATGAGGACGGTGCTTTTTGTGCTGTCTGGAAGATCTGAAAAAACCAAGATTGGATTGATATTTTCCCCATCACAGGTATATTTTTTTGGTATTGCACCACCATTTTCAAAAGCAGGACTTGATATTTTCATTGTTCCCCCGATAGCATCTGAATATGTTTCGCATTCTGTTCCACAACCAGTTGCTGCCAAGCATGTAGTACAAAAAACTCCAATCAATACTGGCAAAACAAATTTCCTCATAATGTGATTTTATTTGGTTGGTTTTGCTCTGTAAATGGTCTGATGTTTTGTTTTTGTTGAATCCTTGTAAGCCCCCCAATCTATTTGTAAGATTTGTCTGTGAACATTCTTGAACTTTCCAGGGAAGGGCTGTCAAAATGGTTTGAAGGTCTTGGGGAAAAGCCTTTCAGAACAAATCAAATCATCAGGTGGATTTGGGAGAAGAGCGTCCTTGATCCTGAAAAAATGACTGATTTGCCAGAAAACCTGAGAAAAATAATGAAGGAAAATTTTTCAAAGGGGCCTTATGTTGAAAAGACTGCAGTATCACGTGATCGTTCCGTCAAGCTGCTTGTGAGGCTAGAGGATGGAAATGCCATCGAATCTGTCCTCATGAGAACGGCAGGACATGTGACGATTTGTGTTTCAACGCAAGTTGGTTGCCCATTGTCCTGCACATTTTGCCAGTCGGGAAGCACAGGTCTGGAAAGAAATCTTGAGGCATCAGAAATCATCTATCAGGTGGCACTCGCTAGACCTAAACCAAGGAATGTTGTTTTCATGGGCGTTGGGGAACCAATGCTCAATTGGACAAACTTCAAAGAGTCCGTGTTGAGACTCCAGGATGAAGCTGGTATGTCACAGAGACACATGACTGTCTCAACTGTAGGTGTACCTGGTATGATAACAAGACTCGCGCAGGAGCTTCCGAGAATCAATCTGGCCATATCCCTGCACGCCCCAACCCAAAGACTCAGGGAAAGGATCATGCCAAAAGCTGCAAAAGTAATGCAGATACGAAAACTTATTGGAGAGATAAAACTTTATCAGGGGATAACGGGCAACAGGGTCACTTTTGAATACGTGATGCTTGATGGTATCAATGATGGGCTGGACAGTGCAGATGCGCTGGCAGACATCACGGACGGCATAGCATCCCTTATAAACCTGATCCCTTACAACCCGACAGATTGTGCATCCTACAAACCATCAAACCCAGCAAAAATAAGGTTTTTTCTTGAAAGGTTGAGGTCACAGGGGAGAGATGCAACTGTGAGAAAAAGCCTTGGACTTGGGGTTGATTCTGCGTGCGGCCAGCTCCGCGCAAGAAGGAGCAATGATGAATAGAGTCCTTTTATGGGCAGGCGTTTTTGTCCTCGTTTTGTTGGTCGCAGTGGGTGGTTTTTATCTATGGATGCAAAATGCTGTTGCTACACTTTATGGCAATGCTGAATATCCGGTTACATTTGAAGTTAAAGTTGGTTCCTCACCTTCCCAGATAGCAAAACTACTTGCAGATAAAGGACTCATAAGCTCTGAATGGGTTTTTCTTTATGAAGTTCGCAGGGAAGAGGCTGGCCCGAAACTCCAGGCCGGTGTTTTCACCTTTGGCGAGCCGCTTTCGATGCCCCAGGTCATAAAAAAACTCATGACAGAAGGCAGACTCCCACCCACAAAAGTTCTCGTTCCGGAGGGAAGAACAGCCAGGGAGATTGGAATGTTGCTCTCATACCTGCGCAGTTTTGATGGTGAGAAATATAGAGAGCTTGCTCTAAACTCAAAAGACAGCTTTCAGTTCAGATTTTCAAAAACTATAAAAGGCAAATCGCTTGAGGGTTATCTTTATCCTGACACGTACCTTCTTGATGATGTCTCTGCGGAAGGACTCATAAAGCGCCAGTTGAAAGAATTTGAACAAATATTTACCAGCAAGTTTGAAAAGAGATGCAAGGAACTTGGGCTGAGTGTCCATGAGCTGGTGACACTGGCCTCGATAATCGAGAGGGAATCTGGAACTACTGAGGAAATGAAGAATGTCTCATCGGTTTTCTGGAACAGGTTGAAAGCAGGCTGGAAGCTCGAATCTTGCGTAACTGTCGGTTATGTTCTCGATAAGCCTTCGGTGATCCTTACTTTGAAAGAGCTTGCAGTCGATTCACCCTACAATACTTACAAATACCCCGGATTACCTCCTGGGCCGGTGTGCAATCCAGGCTTGTCGGCCATTGAGGCGGCACTCTGGCCAGCCAAGACAAATTATTTCTTTTTTGTCGCCACTGGCAAAGGCTACAACGATTTCTCTGAGACCATCACAGAACATAATCAGAAGGTCGCAAAATACCTCAAGAACGGGCTGAGATAGAACAGTAAAAGATTATTGCAGTTGCGGCGTGTTGCTTCATTGACCGACTGGCTAAAAAGGATAAAATAAGTAAGTAAACCGCAACCTGAAAGGAGCCTATGGCAAGGGTACTAGTCATTAACCCAGGCTCCACCTCAACCAAGGTGGCAGTCTTCGACGACGAAAAAGAGATAGCGCAGGAGAATATTACACATGGTAATGAGGAACTCGCTAGCTTTCCAAAAACATCAGACCAGGCACCATTCAGGCTCAAAGCCATAAAAGATTTCCTGTCCAGACACTCCATTCCAGAGGAAAGCATTGAATGTGTTGTTGGCAGGGGTGGGCCACTCAAACCAATTCCAGCAGGCACTTATATTATCAATGATGCAATGCTTGTTGATCTCATTGAATCAAAGAGAGCAGATCATCCATCCACCCTTGGCGGAATCATTGCCGACATGATAAGGAAAGAAAGAGGTATTCCAGCCTATATTGTTGATCCTGTGTCGGTTGATGAATTTGAAGATTTTGTAAGGGTGGCCGGTTTCCCGGAATGCGAAAGGGTATCACTGGGCCACGCTCTCAACATCAGGGCTGCCTGTAGAAGGGCAGTCAAAGAACTCGGCATTACCCCTGGAACATCTAGATTTGTTGTTGCTCATATGGGCGGCGGCATTTCGGTTGTGCCTGCTGAGGCTGGAAGAATAGCCGATTACGACAATGCAAAAGAAGCCGGCCCAATCCAGCCAGAACGTTCTGGCTGGCTCCCGCTGGCCTCGCTCATTGAGCTCTGTTTTTCTGGAAAATACACAGAAGATGATATTGCAACCATGACTTCAAAAAAGGGTGGTATTTATGCCTACCTTGGCACAAATGACGTACGTGAGGTGCTTGATAGGATAAAAAAAGGAGACATGAAGGCCAAAATGGTCCTTGATGCCATGATCTATCAAATATCCCAGGAAATAGGCATCATGGCAACCACCCTAAAAGGCAAGGTTGATGCGATTATTCTTACCGGCTCCATCGCATATTCTGATTATGTTGTTTCGAGAATCACTGATTATGTTGGCTACATTGCCAAAGTGGTTGTTTATGGAGGTCAGATGGAGATGGAGGCGCTCGCCCAAGGAGGACTGAGAGTCCTAAGGGGCGTCGAGAAAGCGAAGGAGTACTAAAAAATGGCGACACTCCAGGATTTTGTACAGGTGCCGACCAAGGACCTACTGCTAAAATTCCTGGAAGAAGGTCCAAAGGTCGAGGGCAGGGAGAGGGTCAAATTACAGCGAAAAATGCTGGCAGACCCACTTCAAGCATTGTGGGACTTAATGAGCCAGGGTATGTCTGGTTTTTCAGGCTACCAGCTTCTCAGGTTGGGGATGCTATTTGATCCTGATGATGATCTCAGGGAGGTAAGGGCAGCTTATGATGCCCTTGTTGCTTTCCAGGCATGGGAAAAAGTAGAAGAAACTCTTAGAATGTCACGCAAATACTTTGGTGGGCCAGCCGCAATATGGGCACTGCTTATTGCTGACAGGACAAAACCTGATGTTGTAGAACGTTTTAAGGGTTATACAGGTTTTGGCAGCGTTCCACCTTATATAATCTTTTCAATCTGGCCAACAACTTACTCGCTTGTGCATTTAAAGGCCTCTGTTGCGAGGGAATATCACCACCAGATGAGGGCGACCCTATTCCCTATTGGCGGCCCGCATTTTGATCTCGCCTCTGCCATTGTCAATGAGGGCCTTGCAGAAGTTTTTGTTGAAGAGCAATATGGGCAACAGTCTGTCTCTGAAATAGCGGCCAGCCTTTTAGTTGATCAAGTAAAGGCCCTGTGGCCAAAGTACAAAGATAATCTGAAACTTGTTGGTATGGACAGGCATAGGCCCTTCCTCTATGGTGGTTATGGATCCGATCTCCCCTTCTGTGCGGGTTTTGCGGTTGGATACCAGATTGTAAAGGGTTATCTTTCAAAACACAAAGAATCTACAAGCAGAGACCTCATATCAATGCCTGCACAAAAAATTGTTCAGGGTTCAATTTTCCAATAATCAAGGAGAAACATATAATGATTGAGAATTTTACACAGCTTGTTGAAGTTGCGAAGAAGAAGGGTCCGAGAAAGCTTATTGTTGCTGCAGCAGAGGACGACGTTGTTCTTGAAGCAGTCAAAATGGCAGTTGATCAAAAAATTATCGAGCCGATTCTTGTTGGCAACGAACCTGAAATCAAGAGAATTGCATCACAGCTTAATATGGAAGTCCCATGGCCGATAATTCACCAGCCAGATCCAACAGCTTCTCCAAAGGTGGCAGTTGAGGAAATCAGAAATGGAAAAGCTGAAATAATCATGAAAGGTCTTGTTGGTACACCGATACTTCTCAAGGCTGTTTTGGACAAGGAAAAGGGTCTTGCAAAAAGCAAGGTGCTTTCACATGTTGGTCTTATTGGAACCAGCACATACAAAAAGCTCATGATTATGACTGATGGTGGAATGGTCCCAGCACCAACCCTCGATGAAAAGATAGAAATACTTAAGAATGCAATTATTGTCGCTAGAGCACTTGGTGTTAGCCCTATAAAGGTAGCAGTCTGTTCATCCGTTGAGACTGTCTCAAACAAGGTTGTCTCGACAATGGATGCAGCCATACTCGCAAAGATGGGAGATAGGAAGCAATTTGGAAAAGACGTAATTATTGATGGTCCTCTCGCAATGGATAATGCCGTCAATAAGCATGCCGCGGAGCACAAGGGTATCATATCGGAAGTCGCCGGAGACGCCGATGTACTACTTATGCCAAACATTGAATCAGGCAATATATTCTACAAGGCCCTAGTTTATCTGGGCAACTGCAACGCCGAGACGGCCGGAATCGTCCTTGGCGCTAAGGTCCCAGTAATAGTGCCTTCAAGGTCTGATACAGCAGAGTCGAAATTGAATGCAATTGCAGCATCCGTCCTGATTGCTGGAATCTAGGACTTCTAATTGACTCGCGCTTTGCAGGCGGCGCAAAAGATGCCTGTGCGTAAAGAAAAGGAGAGTGTAGGGTGTCGAATTTTATTGACGAGATTATGTCTATTGTTAAACAAAGGGACCCGGCTTCGCCGGAATTCCACCAGGCAGTCCACGAGGTTGTGGAAAGTCTGGAGCCGCTCATAGAGCGCAATCCAGTCTACAGGAAACTGCGCGTCGTTGAGCGCATCATTGAACCCGAGAGGGTAGTAATGTTCCGTGTACCATGGGTCAATGATGCGGGGGACATCATTGTAAATAGGGGGTTCAGGGTAGAATTCAATAGTGCAATTGGACCGTACAAAGGTGGTTTAAGGTTCCATCCAAGTGTGAATATATCAATCCTGAAGTTCCTTGGTTTCGAACAGATTCTCAAGAACGCCCTCACAACCCTTCCAATGGGTGGAGGAAAAGGTGGGGCAGATTTTGACCCCAAAAGCAAATCTGACAATGAAGTAATGAGATTTTGCCAGAGCTTCATGAATGAGCTCTTCCGCCATCTTGGTCCAAACACCGATGTTCCCGCCGGAGACATAGGCGTTGGAGGCAGAGAAATAGGCTACCTGTTTGGCCAGTACAAGAGGCTCATGAATGAATTCTCTGGTGTATTTACTGGAAAGGGAATCACATTTGGTGGCTCGCTCATACGTCCTGAAGCCACAGGTTATGGTGCGACGTATTTCCTCATGAATATGCTTGCCACCAAGGGTCTGGATCTGAAGGGCAAGCTGGTAGCAATTTCAGGTTCTGGAAATGTTTCACAGTATGCTATTGAGAAAGTCACCGAGTTTGGTGGCAAGGTCATAACTTGCTCTGATTCGGACGGCTACATAATTGATGAAGCTGGAATCGATAAAGAGAAGCTGCACTTTATTATGTGGCTCAAAAATGTCAAGAGGGGCAGAATCAAGGAATACGCAGAAAAATATAACGCAAAGTATTTTGATGGTGCCCAGGGAATCTGGAAGGCTCACAATTATCATGTGGCCATGCCTTGCGCAACGCAAAACGAGCTTGATGAAGTATCTGCAGAGGCACTTGTTAAGGGTGGCTGCGTTGCCGTTTCTGAGGGTGCGAATATGCCTTCAACTCCGGGGGCAGTAAAGATATTTCTTAACAATGGTATACTGTATGGCCTTGGAAAAGCTGCCAATGCAGGTGGGGTTGCCGTTTCGGGACTTGAAATGACACAGAATGCCCTCCACATGGCATGGACAAGGGATGAAGTTGATAAGCATTTGCAGAGAATAATGAAAGAAATTCATGATTCAGCCTATAACGCGGCTGAGGAGTTTGGGCAAAGGCATAATTATGTTCTTGGTGCAAACATTGCTGGTTTCAGAAAAGTCGCTGACGCAATGATAGCGCAGGGCATAGTCTGACCCGGTTGGTGGAAAGTAGAAACTGGGGCGACCTTTTGGTCGCCCCTTTTTTAAAAGAGGTGTTTTAATGAATAAAGTGCTGGCAGTGACAGTTTTTGGGCTAACTTTTTGTTTTCTGGCCGGATGTGGTAGCAATACTATAAAAGGGTCATTTTTTGAAATGGAGATTCCAAAGGGGATGTATCAAGTTGAAATTCCCGATGGTTTTTCTTATCAGATTGTATTGATGCCGGACAGGGAGAAAATAGAAAGCATCAATGATATGACTGGAAAAACTGCTTTTTGCTCATTTAAGTGGTTTAAAGGGGCATTTAAAAAAGGTGTTGTAAAGGGACTTGAAACGGGCACGCTTCCGCCTTATGCAGAAACTATTTTAAGCAGTGAGGCCAAGGCTGGGAACATGACTGTATTTACCGAGCAGATTAATCAAAAGGACCAAAGTGGCACCCAGGTGATCAGGTCCATTTTTAGAGCGGTGTTTCCTTTTGATGGGTGGTGCTTGGAAATAATTGCTTCAGTGCAACCAGGATCATCGGTGGATCTTGAGGAAGTTAAAAAATTGATACAAAAAATTGAGTTTACAAATCCATCTTTTGCTCCTTGAAACTTGTCCTTCAGAAGGGAGAATTATAGATATGAAAATAACCAAATTTGCCTTGGTGACTTTGTTGGCAGTTGCCCTTTGCGCTTGTGCGAGCGGTGTACTGGCAAAGGGCCCATTCTTCACGGTAGTTGTTCCTGAGCGTTTCCCGATAGAGAATTCCCCCCAAAGATTGGCGTTCCAGGGTCCGGAATGCAGGGTCCAGATAAAATGGTGGCCCGATGGAATGGCCTGGAGAGAATCTGTGGAAGCCAGTGAGATGGAAGGGGATGAAATCATTTCAACATGGCAAGAAACTGTTGATGGCAAAACAATGGAGTTCACCGATGCCAAAAATGGACAAAGAGAGAAAATTTATTTCAAACTTCAGATAGATGGTGGTTTCATAATGGGTTTTGGGACTGTGATAACTTCCAAGGAACCAATACTCGAAGCTGCAAGATCGTTAAAGGTAACAAATGAAAAATACTTCCAGGAAAATAATTAGTTTTGCCATTACTTTTCTGGTAATAGCAATTTTGATAGTCGTTTTTTATTCCTGCAGGTCTTCCGGGGGAGGCCCAGGTCCTTCTTCAGCTTATATAGGACCTTTTTATACGCTCGAAACGGGCAAATCCTGGGAATCATTCAAATATTTCGGGGAACTTAGAAAAGAAACTGGAGCCTATAGCTATACGATATTCCACAAGGCCCCCATCAAGATTTCCAAATGGGATGATGAAGAGAATTACGAAT
>JAGOOO010000042.1 GCA_017992475.1 Caldisericia bacterium
CAGCTGTTTCTTGAGCAACAAGGATCAGCTTTTTCACTCAGGCCTCCCTGAATAGTATTTTCAAATCCTAACGTCTTTTGTTGGATTTTTTCTTTGGCGGGCCTTTTTTGGCCGGCGGTTTACCAGCTAGGTTGTCTTTAACTGCTGGCTTATTGAGTTGAGATTGATTATTTTCCCTGACTGTTACTTTGACACCTTCTGGAGTTGACAGTTGGTAGGTTTTTCCAGGCTGTTTTGTGCTAGCCCTGTCCTCAAAGTTCTTCCATACAACAAGCAGAGGAGCAGCAATGTAGATTGAGCTGTATGTTCCAACGATCTGTCCGAAGAGGAAGATGAGAGTGAAATCCATGATGGATTTTCCACCAAAGAAAAGCAGGACCAAGACGCACATGAAAGTGACAAACTGCGTGTTGAAGGACCTCATGTAAGTCTGGGTCACAGACATGTTTATGAGCTTGTCGTAAGGTATCTTGCCAAGGTAGAGCTTTGTGTTCTCTCTGACACGGTCCATAATAACGACAGTGTCCTGAACGTCGTACGTTATCATTGCGAGCAAGGCTGCCACCGCCGCTGAATTTACTTCTACCCATGACAGGGAGAGGACGCCAAGAACAAACAAAAGGTCGTGGATCAGACACACGATTGCGGCAACACCCATTCTGGCCTGGAATCTGAATGCGATATATATGAAGACTACTGAAAGAGCGATAACCAGTGCTATGATGGCGGACCTTTTGAGTTCCTGTCCGACAACCGGTCCTATTGTGTCGATCTTTCTCTTTGCTACGTCTTCTTCACCAAATGTTGAGGTGAGTTCTGCTATTACTGAGTTTAGTTTGTCAGTGGATGATTCTTGTGTACGGACGAGGATTGCATTGGCAATATCTTTGCCCTGTTCAGCTTCTGAGGCCAGACGTTCAACCTGAACAACTGTGAGCGAGACGCCATTTTTTGCAAAAGCTGTTCTAACCTTGCTGATTACTTCTTCATCTGGAAGTGCTTTGCCGGTGTTGTCGACAAATGGATTCTTGAAACTCATCTCAACGATTGTTCCACCGGTGAAATCAAGACCCCAGTTGAATGGTTGTCCTGGCACAGAAATGGTTTCAATGGCCGGGTCCTTTGCAAGTTTTCCATACTCTGTGGAAAGTTTTTCGCCAATCTTTTTTACTTCATCATTGGTGAGTTTGTCAGCCCTGATGTTCAATCTGACCTGTTCTTTGTAGTTGGCATCTGGTGCTGGGACTTCAATCGAGAAGTTTGAAAGTTTCTGGACTTCTTCAAACTGGTAGACCGTCTTTGCAACTTCAGTCACCTGGCCAGGGATTGCCTTTTCAAACATAAAATAGGCAACGTCTGCACTGGAGCCAGTTGTGAGCCATCTGAATCCGACCATCAGTATTCCAAAAGCAATGACTGCTATAAAAGTTATAACGAGCCATTTGAGTTTCCCGATAATATCCCAATGTATTGGATTGAGAAATTTCATGCAGCACCTCCATTGCCATAGAAGAACCTAAACATTGGCGAGCCTGGCTCTGGTTTCCAGAACCTTATTATCATGTCCATGATAAACCTTGTCACGAACACTGCTGTGAAGAATGAGGCGAAGATTCCAAGTGCGAGTGTTACTGCAAAACCCTTGACTGGGCCGGTTCCAAGCCAGTAAAGAACGCCAGAACCGATGAGAGTTGTGATGTTAGCGTCAAGAACAGTACCAAGGGCCTTGCCAAATCCCTGTGATACTGAAGAGGTTGGCAGTTTGCCCTTATTGATTTCATCTCTGACACGCTCAAAGATGATTACGTTGGAGTCAACAGCCATACCAATGGAAATAATTGCACCACCGATTGCTGGCAGAGAGAAAACTTGACCAACGAGCAGAAGGATGGTGAGGTAAATTACTCCATATATTCCAAGGGCAAGAATTGAAACAAGACCCATTCCTTTGTAGTAGAGAAGCATGTAGAGTCCAACGAGGATCATTGCGAGTATTGCCCCAATGATGACATTGTTCACCGTGTCTTGACCAAGTGAAGCACCAACAACGCGAAGTTCTGCCGGATCCGAGCTCAATTTGAGCGGAAGTGCGCCACCAGCGATAAGGAGTGCGTACTGCTGTGACCAGGCCTGTTTTTCTGTTGGGTCACCACCACCTGAGGTAATTGAGACAGTATCTAGATCAATCTTCTCTTTAACGTTTGGTTTCATAAGGAGCTCATCGTCGAGATAAATTGCAATATAACGAGATTTTTCATCAGTTCTTGCAACTACCTCTTCCGTTGCTTTTGTAAATGCTTGCTGTCCTTCTGGGGTCATGGTCATAACGATGTGCCATTCCTGACCTATACTATTACCAGCCTGTCCGTAAACTGCCTGTGCATCCTTGACCTTATCACCCGTCATTATAAGCTTTCCATCAGCATCCTTGAACTGGAGAAGAGCGGTTTTGCCAAGGATTGCCATTGCCTCGTCCTTGTTCTGGTAGCCTGGCAGGTCGATCGCTATACGGTTAAGTTTGCCTTGACGCTGGACAGTTGTTTCTGAAAGACCAAGTTTGTTGATACGGCTTTCGAGAACAGCAATTGTACGATCAATCTTCTCATCCGTGACTGGTTGTTCTGGCGTATCAATAGCGTCAAGCACAACATGGATTCCACCCTTGAGATCCAGGCCGAGCCTGTAAGGGAAGGCGGGGCCGGTTATTGTCTTGGGGGTTCCCTTGCTGTCAACGATCGTAGCTTCTTTTGTGAAGGCTGTCGGGAAAAATGCGATCAACGCCGAGAAAGCTACAATCAACAAAATCAAAACTAGCTTTACATAGTCGTTACTTTTCATCACTCACCTCATTAGCATATTTAGCCATTAGACCTAAGGGGCTTAATAAGCCCTTTATTTCGATTTCCAATATTTTCCAACCATCGATAAAACCTTGCCAGGTCAGATAAATATGGTTACACAACCTAACTATATTAGTGGAAGGTGTTTCTGATTGTCAAGGATAAATCAGCTATGAACGAGACTTTATTGACTGGATTGAACTATATTGTATTATTGAAAATTCGGAATATGCCAAACACTCCATTTTTAACTATAAACACTAAAAAGATTGAGCAGAATGCCAAAAAGATGGCGACCCTTGTTCATGAGCACGGGGCCAGGCTTTGGGGCGTTACCAAAGTCGTTTTGGGTGACGTTGCTGTTGCAAAATCAATGCTCCAGGGGGGGTGTGATGGTTTGGCTGATTCCAGGATCGAGAGTCTCAGGAAGCTTAGACAAACTTTCCCCAGGACCCCACTTCTTCTTATTCGTCCGCCTTCGATGAGCAGACTTAAAGAGCTTGTACAGATTGATTGTGTCAGTCTCCAGAGTGACCTTGAAACGATAAAAATCCTTGGTGAAGTTGCATCATCCATTGGCAGGACCCAAAAGATTATTTTGATGGTTGAGCTTGGCGATTTGCGCGAAGGTGTTACAGAAGAAGAGCTTTCTCCTTATGTTTTTGAAGTGCTAAGGACGCCTGGGATTGAACTTGAAGGATTGGGAGCGGTATTGACGTGCTTTGCAGGTGTTGTCCCAGATCAAAACACCGTCTCAAGGTTCATTGAGCTCGCTTCAAAAATATCTTCCGAGTACAAGGTGGAGATAAAGTATCTTGCTCCTGCAGCAACAAATTTCGTTCCGATGCTAATGGCTGGCAAGCTCCCCAGGGCTATAAATGATTTCAGGATTGGCGAGGGGATTATTTTGGGTATGAATGTCCTTGACAGGACACCGCTACCCGGTTTTGATGTTGATACTGTAGAACTTTCATGCGAGATAATTGAACTCAAATCCAAACCATCGAAACCCACAGGGATTGTCTCGCAGGATGCGTACGGCTCACACCCGGTTTTTGAGGATAGAGGAACAAGAAAACGCGCCATCATCAATATTGGAAGAGGAGATTGCATCCCGGAGCTCCTCGCGCCGCTTGACGAGGGCGTCATTGTTCTTGGTGGTTCTTCGGACCATGTCGTATGTGATGTTGAAGATGCAACAGGTCTGAGTGTTGGAGACATACTCAGGTTCAGGCCTGGTTACGGTGCACTTTTGTCGCTTGTAACTTCGCCTTTTGTTGAAAAAGTTTTTGTATAGGAGGATATCATGGCACATAAAAAAGCAGGTGGATCCGGTCATAACGGAAGGGATTCCAACCCGAAATACAGGGGCGTAAAAGTCGCCGACGGGCAGGAAGTTTTACCAGGTGGAGTAATCATCAGGCAGTGCGGGACCCATTTTCACCCAGGTGAAGGCACCGACATTGGAAGAGACTACACAATCTTTGCAATCACACAAGGAGTAGTCAAGTTCCAGAGAGTCGGAAAAACCGGCAAGCGTGTGGTGGTTCTTCCAAAAGCCAACTGATGTTTGTAGATGAAGTGACGATTAAGGTCGCTGCTGGAAAAGGTGGCGATGGTGTCGTTACTTTCAGACGAGAGAAATTTGTCCCCAGAGGCGGCCCTTCCGGAGGGAAGGGCGGTCATGGGGGTGACGTATATCTTGTTGCAGACTCAAACCTCAGGGACCTTTCCTATCTCGTTGACCATGTAAACTGGAAAGCTGAAGATGGTGTAAACGGCTCTTCGGAAAATTGCGCCGGTGCTGCTGGTGATGATATTTACATCAAGGTTCCAGTCGGTGTTGCCATTTATCTGGAAGACAAAGACAATCTGATCGCAGAGCTTCTGGAAGACAAACAGGAGCTTCTTGTTGCAAAAGGCGGAAGGGGTGGTCTTGGAAACGCCAATTTTGCCAATGCAAGAAGACAAGCTCCACATATTGCCACGGCTGGTGAGAGAGGCGAAAAAGCCAAGCTCATCATCGAGCTGAAAATACTTGCCGACGTCGGACTTGTCGGAATGCCCAATGCCGGCAAATCAACATTGCTTGGCGCAATTTCGAGGGCTTCGCCAAAAATTGGCGACTATCCTTTCACTACTCTTGAACCGTCACTTGGGGTCATAACAACCAAGGACTGGAACAGATTTACTGTCGCTGATATTCCAGGCCTCATTGAAGGTGCATCGCAGGGCAAGGGGCTTGGGTTCGAATTTCTGCGCCATGTTGAAAGGTGCAGGGTTTTGCTTTATCTTATCGACCTGGCCTCGGATGATCCATGTGCAACACTGGAGATGCTCTGGAGAGAAGTCAAACTTTATTCAGAAGAGACTTTTTTAAAACCAGCTTTTGTTGTTGGAAACAAGA
>JAGOOO010000001.1 GCA_017992475.1 Caldisericia bacterium
CTGAAGGCGGCTATCGCTTTGATCCCAAGAAAATGGTTATTTGTGCAGTTCCTCAATCTCAGGTAAGCAGGATAAAAGAGTTTGTTAGGGAGGTTGATCAGGAATCTTTTATGATGGTGTCTGACCTTTCAGAAGTTGTTGGAAAAGGTTTTGAGAGAAAATTACCCAAGTAAATATATCATTTCTAAAATGATTCACAAGAAATAATTATCTATACTTATTTTCTTTTGATCATCTAAAATAACCTATTATTTTTGAATTTTTAAGAAACCAACAGGGAGAGGAATAGGAATACCCCCCAAAAAAATCTACCCATTTTTTTGTTATAAATCTTTGAACTCAAACTATCATATTACTAAATTAAATTATCCTTTAATGCAATCATATATACCAAGATAATAATGTAAAAATCAATAAAAAAGCCCGAGGATATCCTCGGGCTTTTAAAGTAGGTTTTGATCTTATGGCCGAATTTGTTTTGTGAGGATTATTGATTTTGTTGTGGCATCGTAAGTGACCTCAGCCCCGAATGCCTCAGCTATAAATCTGAATGGCACTGTTACTCTTCCGGATTTATGTGTTTCAGGAGGAGGTGATATTTTTACACGTTTTCCGTTTACGATAGCCTCTGTTTTATTCACAACCATAGTTATTTTTATCTGACCATATTTTATCGAGATACTCTTGGTTTTCCCATCATAGTTGACCTCGGCCCCAAATGCATCTGCAATTGCCCTCAGTGGAACCATTGTTGTCCCACCTTTTATATAAGGTGGAGGATTAATTTGTACCTCAACTCCATCAACCATCATTGTTTGACTGCCAACAGTGAGTTCCACTCTCTTTTCGGCAATGTTTATAATTATAACATCAGCCATTGTTTTGTTGCCTGATTCGTCGGTTACTTCAATCTTGAATATATTTTTGCTTGGGGCCGGTTTTAGCGGGACAGTAATAGTAAATGTATTTGGGGCATTTTGTTTTCCATTTATTTCGATGCCACCAAAAATAGCTTTAGCGGTTACAGTTTCATTGGCACTACCCATAATTACATAGGAATCCTGATTTACTAGGTCCCCTATCTTATCGATTGTTATTTTGGGTGATGTAACATCTTTCACCATTTCAACTTTTACAGGCAGCTCTAGTTCACCCTTTGGCCATTTGACTATTACGATGCCAGTGTGTGTTTTACTTAGTGCGAGGCCATTCGTTGATATCTCAAATTCAAAAGTGGCTTCGTTGTCTGCCGGAATAATTATTTCTTCTACTGGAACTTTCAACCATGGCGTGGTGGACTTGCAGCTTATCTTATATTCCTTTTTTGCCTGGTTGATGATCTGGAAAGATTTTTTGATGTTCTCACCCTGCTTGACACCAGCCAGTTCAATTTCCTTTGGCGCAAGAAGTGGTGGTGGATTATATGTTTTTTGAGCCTGGATAGTGATTTCGCCTTCACCATAATTATATTCAAGCTCTGCTTTTTCGGTTACAAGTTGGTCCATCTCAAGCGATTCAGGATTTGCTGTCGCTTTGATAGTTATTGTGTTTTCCGGGTCAATTTTCCCACTTGAAGGATCAAATGTAACCCACTTGCTTTTTGTAGTTATTTTGAATTTTGCTTCGTATGGTTCGGGGTTTTTAATTACGAATTCGATTGTACGCGTTGTGTCTTGTTCAACTTCGCCAAAATCCAATATTTCTGTAAATTCCAGTGGCTGTTTCATATAAACTTCAACATTTGTAGATGCAGAGAGTTTACCAATTGAGGCTGTAATAGTGCAATTCCCCTTTTCAGCTGGAAGGAAAACTCCAAATTGGTCGATTGTGCCATATTTTGGAGGATCAACTTTCCAAACCGGTTGCAAACCAATGATTTTTTTGCCATCCTGGTCAAGAACTGTTGCTTCAAATTGTATCTTTTCATTTACAAAAGCTGTTGGATTTTTTGGAGAAATATCAATTGAAGTTGGTTTTGGACCAGATTTCCCCTCGAAACAGATTATGTTGTTGTCTGTAGTTGAAACAATGACCATGTTATCAAGCACAGCAGGTGGTGTTGGAACAGCTCCATTGGTCTCATATTTTGCAGCTATTTTGCCAGAAAGCTTGTTGATACAGTAAAGATTGTCATCATAGCACCCAATAAGAATGTATTTTCCAAAAATTGTAGGGGAACCAATTATTTTTTCTGGTAGTGTAAGGTTCCATTTTTCTTTTCCTGTTTCTATGTCAAGCCCGTACATTTTTGAGTCTACGCAACCAAAAAAAACTGAATTTGAATCTTGATCAACTGCAAAGCCAGAAAAGACATCATCTTGGGTTTTGAACTTCCAGAGAACTTTCCCTTTTTCCTGCTCGACACAAACTATTGTATTTGGTGTTGGTTTATCTTCATCATCATTTGCAAAATAGTTTGTATTGGAACTTCTCTGATCTATTGACGCGATAATTTTATCTTTGTATGAAGAAATGTTTGCCAAACCTGTTCCACCATTGCCAACAAATGAACTCCATATTTGGCGACCATTTGATGGGGACAGGCAATAGAGATTGTCCATTAGCACAAATAATTTATTGTTAGAAATGATTGGGGATGAATAGGAATAATAGTTTGAACTGCTTGTAATTTTATCAAGCCAGAGTTTTCCTCCTGACATGGAAAAACATGCTATTTTTCCAAGGCCAAAAGTTGTGTATATCTTGTCGTCGTAAATTGTTGGTTTCGGGGAGTAAATGATTGTTTGCATTACCTCTGAGATGTCGACATCATAGCTCCATAAGGGCATGCCGCTTTTTGTTGAAAGACATTTCATGCCCATAGCATCGCCATAAAAGATTTTCTCGCCTGAAATTGCCATTTGAGAAAACAACATTGGAAGATCCAGTTGTCTTGACCATATAATTTTGCCATCAGTTGATCTCAGGCAATGCATCATTGTTTTTTTGAAATCGAGATCTTCTGTAATGGTGTAGATTTTTCCTTTAGCAGTCACTAGTGATTCTATACCAATAAAATCTGATTCTGGTATCTTGGATTCCCATTTTTTCTTCAGAAGTGAAACATCTTCAATGCAATGATCTTGAGCAACACCTGAATGTTCTTCATCTCCACCAAACATTGGATAAATGCAGCTGTTATTGTCATCATCATCTTCTGCGGTTATCATCGGCGGTGTGATTGAGCAAAAGACCACCAGTGAAATCAAAATAGCGATAGTTTTTTTCATTCTGCCCTCCCTCATGGCATTTTGTCCATGTTAAGTGTTATTGTTTTTGTTTTTGGGTCCCATTCCACCTGCGCGCCAAGCGCTTCAGCAATAAATCTAAACGGGACCATTGTCTTCCCGTTGTAGATAATTGCTGGTGGTTTTATCAATTTGGTCTCTCCATCAACGATTGCAGTCTGGGAGCCAATAAATATGATTATCTTTCTTCCATCAAGTGTTATTGTGACAGAGTTGGTATCTTTGTTAAATTCTGTTGTAGCGTCAAAAGCATCGGCGATTGCTCTTACAGGTACCATTGTTGCCCCACGAAGTATAGTTGGTGGTGGGTTTATGGCCACTGATTTCCCATTTACGGTCATAGTTGCCACTCCGACAGTCATGACAACCTTTCTTCTTTTTATGTTTACAATAAGCACTTCTTTGACTGTTTTATTGCCTGATTTGTCAGTACTTTCAATGATTATTGTTTTTTTAGAAGGTGCTTGGACAACTTTTATTTTTGCGCTGAACTGGGTTCCAGTGAGTTTTGCCTGAATCCCATCCACAATCACAGAGCAGCCTTTTTCTGTTTCTCCGGTAATTTCTGCTTCTGTTGCGTTATATATCGTTATGGTATCGGAAATTCTGATTTGTGGAGGCGTTTTGTCTGGCAGGGCATTGACTTTTACGGGTACCTCGACATTTCCAAGGGGCCAATCAAACATGACTAGTCCATTGTATGTTTTGTTCCCTTCAAATTCCCAAGTTTCGATAGTTATTGTAACCGACCCATCCTTGCCAGATTTGATTGCTACACTTTCAGGGCTGTATTTGATCCAGTTAGCACTGGAAGAAATGGCCATTTGAACATCGTTTTTTGTGTTGTTTGATATTATGATCGTTCTAGACTGTATTTGCGAAACTTGGATGTCCCCAATATCAATTTCTGTTCTTGAGAATGATATTCCCTTGCCTACCACTTTCACCTTGATGTCTTTTTTGTCATCTCCCCAATCAAGATTCAGTTTTCCTGTTAACCAGGCGCCATCAGGCAGTTTATCTGGCACAGTCCTGATTTTTAGAGTGTATGTTTCACCTTTCTGGATATGAACACTTGGCAGCGAGCATTCAAACCACTCGTCGCTCTCACTAATTCTAATATCAATTGAGGTGCAAGACTGGTTTTTTACCTTTAGCTCCAGGGTTTTTTCTACACCAGGCTCGACCGTACCAAAGTCAATTTCGTCCGAACATTCAGGTGGTATTTTCCCTACAACTTCTATGTCAAGATTTGCTTCAAGTTTTTCTGTGCGGCATATTATTTTGCATTTGCCGATACTTGTTGCTTTGAGGACACCCTTATCGCTTATTGTAACAATCCCTTCTGGTTCTGACGCCCAGGATACTGGATAACCTCTCATCTGATTATCTTTTGCATCCAGTACTGCGCCTTCAAGCTGAACTGTTTGTTCCAGCTCTACTTTTTCTCCAATATTCCTGATTTCAAGTTTTGTTGGAACTGCATTTTCATCGTTATTTAAACAATAAACGATTCCTTCGTCGTCGACTGCATAAAGGTCTCCATTTACAAGGATTACACCACTTGTGATGGGCGCTTTTGTTGGAACTGTCCATACCAAGGAACCAGCGTTTTTGTCGATGCAGAATATTTTTAAAGCTGTGTTGCCAAAAAAGAGTTTGTCGCCGCTTAAAACTGGCGTTGCTGATATTATGCCCTCGGAGTTAAAAATCCATTTCCTTGTACCTTTTTTTGCATCAAGGCAGTACATGAAACCATCACTGCACCCAAAATACACAAATTCACCGTCTGAGATGATACTTGAGTGAATTTTCCCCTCAATTTTTGAGGACCATACATTTTTCCCAGATACTAGATCAATGCAATTAACGAATGTTTGTTCTGATGCACCTATGTTGTTAGTAGATGCAATAGAGGTAACAATAAAAATATTGCCATTACTTATTGATGGAGAATTTGTTGGTTTTCCACTAAGGGATGATTCCCAGATTATTAATCCTGTGCTGGATTCAATGCAATATAACTTGCTGGCTGATACAGCGTACACTTTCCCTTTGTCATATGCTGGATATGCGGATACACTTTCTCCTAGTGGAGTAGACCAGATTTTTTCTCCTGTATCGGAGGCAACACTATATAGATTCCCATCGCTGGCTGTGAAGAATATCCTGCCCGGTCTACTTATGGGTTTAATATTTACTTTACTATTTTTATCTGCGTCTATTTTGAAGCTCCATCGTTCTTTTCCGGTTTCCACACTCATCGAATATAGTTCGTAGCTGGAACCAAAGAGGATATTGCCACCTTCAATAGAGGCCGAACCCTCATTTGTTGATTCCATGGATTCATTCCAGAGTTTTTCACCGCTTGATCTTTTCAAACAGAACAATTTTCCATAGTGATTCGAATTAGCGAGTGCGACAAAAATTTTTGACTGGTCAGAAAGTAGCGAATAGTTTGATTCACCAGCTTTTAATGCTGTTATCCAGGCTTTTTTCAAGTAATTTGATGTCGGTGCACATTTGGGGTCGCAAGTGAAGCTGTGAGTGGATGTTTTGCCAAAATTCTTCCATTCACATGAATTTGGATCCTCTTCTGATCCTGACAGTGTGTATGCCATCAATTCAACGCTGGCTTCCAAAGATCCAGAACTTATTGTGATTTTACCTTTATAAATGCCACTTTGGGCCATTTTATCAGGAATCAGGGAAACTTTGATTTTCCCATCCTGACGCCCGTTAAGCGATATCTTTGTTTTATCTATCCTTATCCAATCACCATTTGTTATGGTGACTTTGAATTCTTGTTGGGATTGTTGGTTGTTTCTGACATTAATTTCTCTTTCCAGCTTTTGGCCAGATGTGATTTCGCCAAAATCAATAATGTGCTGATTGACGATTGATTCAGTATAACAGTGCAAAGTTCCATCGGCTTCTCCAACAACTACCATATTATTGGAAATTGAGAAAGAACTACCCGCGTATGAATCCAAACTAGCTTGCCATAGTGTTGCACCTGTTTCGAGATCAAGTGCGTATGCTATTCCTTTGCCAAAAGTCAGATACACAATTCCATTTGAGATAGCAGGGTCTGTTGTGCTACCAATATCAGCAAATTTTTTCCATATTATTTTCCCTGATGCGATGTCGATGCCATATATGCTGCAATCCGATGATCCATCCTTTATGTTCTGCTGTTCTGGGTCCATTGTGCCAATGACCAACATATTTCCTGATATTCCCGGAGTGCTCGCGATTGGATGATCAAGTTTGATCATCCAGACTTCATTTCCGGTATTTGCATCAACACAATACAACTGTCCTTTAGAATTTCCAAAATAAATCTTCGCATCTTTGTGGGCCGAGCTTGCAATAAAATCATTATCTGATTGGCCGTATGTTTTTTTCCAGACGATAGCTCCATTTTCCTGGTTTAAACAATAAATTGTTCCATCAGATGCGCCTATATATAATTTCCCATTGGAGCAGACCGGTGAAGATGAATAAATCATAGCTCCTATTTTTGTCTTCCATTTCATTGCCCCTGATGTGGCATCAAGGCAGTAAATGAAATTGTTTTCATCAAATGTACCGAAAAAAACACTCGATCCAACCACAACTGGTGAACACATGACAGGGCATTTTGTATCAAATTTCCAGAGCTCTTTGCCATCGAGTGCATTGAAGCAATAAAATTTGCATCCACGAAACAACTCTTCAGATGGTTTATAACCTGCGAAACAGCCGGAGTAAACTTTCCCGCCATAGACAGCAGGAGCACAATAGTTTCCATAACCACTCATCCTTGCTTTCCACATTTCTTTTCCAGTTGTAAGATCGATGCAGTGCAAACTGGCATTTGGAGTGCTTCTCGCATGATCACAAAAAAATACCTTTCCATTAGATATGACAGCTGGAGAATCTATTCTTCCATTCGCAGTAAAAGTCCAAAGCTCTCTAAGTTCCGCAGAGCCTGGGCCACATGATGAATAGCCTTGTGATTCAGCTGTACCATGAAAGAAATTCCAGTCGCAATCATCAATTGCAATAGCGGTGGTCAGTGTTGTTATAAGAAAAATAGTTATTATTGCCAAAAATATCGTCCTCTTCATATTTGTCCCTCCTATGGCAACAAGTTATTGTAAATAATAAAATTTAAATTTCAACAACCCAGTCCGAACCATTATAGGCCGTAAAATAAAAAAGGCGACCCTATAGGGTCGCCTTTTTGTAAATTTTTGTTTACGAAAGTTAATCCTGCTGTTTGGGTGGTGCAGTTTCCTGATCCGTTGTGAAAGGAGTTTCCTCCTTTGTTTCCACAACCATGTCAAGATAGCATGGGGTTCCTGTGCCTGCAGGTATGAGTTGTCCTACAATGACTGCTTCTTTGAGGCCGTGTATCGGGTCTATCTTGCCTTTTACAGCTGCTTCAGCAAGAACCCTTGGTGTTTCCTGGAACGAAGCTGCAGAGAGGAATGATTCGGATGTGATAGCTGATTTGGTGACCCTTTGAAGTATTGGTTCGAATGTTGCAGGTTTTTTGTTTTGTGCAATCAGATATCTGTTTTCTTCCTCAATTTCCTGCTTGTCGGCAGTTTCACCAGGCAAGAATCTTGAATCTCCCGAATCTTTGATTTTTATTCTGCGGAGGAGCTGTCTGATGATTATTTCGACATGCTTATCGTTTATGTCTACACCCTGTGATTTATAGACTTTTTGAATTGCTTCGATCAGATAAGACTGGGTGGCCATTACACCTTTAATTCTCAATAGTTCGTGTGGATTGAGTGAGCCTTCGGTTATTGGCGTTCCTGCCTCTACTTCCTCATTGTTTTGAACAAGAAGCTGGCTTGTGTATGGCACTTCGTATGTTTTTTGGGCACCGTCTTTGGAGGTTACAATAACATTGAGCATATCCTTGCCCTGATCGATTGTTATCTTGCCGGATATTTCAGTGACAGGAGCTTCTCCCTTTGGCTTCCTTGCTTCAAAAAGCTCCTCGACCCTTGGAAGACCGGTGGTGATGTCGGCCGAAGCGACGCCTCCGGTGTGGAATGTCTGGAGTGTGAGCTGTGTGCCTGGTTCTCCGATTGATTGGGCGGCGACGATTCCAACTGCTTCGCCAACATTCACAAGGTTTCCGGAGGATAAGTCTCTGCCGTAGCAAAGAGCGCATACACCTTCGGTGCTCTGGCAAGTAAGTGGTGAACGCATTCTGACTTGTGCTATTCCAGCATCATTGATCTCTTCGACTGCCTTTTCATCAACCATCTGGCCTGCCTTGACGATTGCCCATGGCTCGCCAGTTGCAACAGCAATCTTTTCGAAATCAAGATTCTTTGCTGTTTTAAGCATTTGCTTGGTTATTTTGGACCCACGTTCATAATGAATCTTACCACGTTTGACGATGTCATGGGCTAAAATCCCGCCAACAACTGATTCATCATCAACTGGCACTGTTTTTGAAGGATAACCAAGGATATCTTCGATTGCTATTCTGCCTATTATTCTGTCGCCAAGCTGTTCAACGATTGTTTTGTCGTCATAGAGGGCTGTGTAAACAACGCCATCAATGGATGTTTTGACCTTTGCAATCTTGATGTTCGCTTCGTCCATCAGCTGGGCTTTTTTCCATGTGATTGTTTGCCCCGCACTGATGATTACTTCACCAGTTTCAGGATTGACGATATCTTCTATGGCAATTTTCCCGACAGCCTGTTTTGAAATGGGTTTTACAACCTTGTTGGCGATGATTATTGGATAAATTTCTGTCTGGGAGCAATCATATTCCCTGACTATGATGTCGTGCGAAACATCAACAAGACGCCTTGTAAGATAACCAGAGTCTGATGTCCTTAGAGCGGTGTCTGCGAGACCTTTTCTGGAACCGTGGGTTGACATGAAGTATTCAAGAACCGTAAGGCCTTCTCTGAGGTTGGATTTAATTGGAAACTCGATGATTTTATTGGTAGGGTCGGTCATAAGTCCCCTCATTCCGACCATCTGATTGATCTGCTTAGGTGATCCTCTTGCTCCCGAGTTTGCCATCATGTGGACCGAATCAAACTTGCCGAAGTTGGCAAAAACAGCGCCCTTGATGTCATCAGTTGCACCAGTCCAGAGTGTTACTATTGCTTGATATCTTTCGTTGTCAGAAATAAGACCGTTGTCAAAATATTCTGTTATTTTATCTACTTCTTTTTCTGCTTTCTTGATGATTTCATTTCTTTGTGGTGGGATTTTCATATCTGTCAGGGCGATTGTTACACCGGCCTGGGTCGACATTTCATATCCGATGTCCTTGATGATGTCGAGCAATTCTGCGGTTATTGCAGGTCCATTGAGTCTGAAACACTCTGAAATGTGCTTCTGGATCATCTTGACTGCCATCAGTTCATTGAAGAATGGAAGGTTCCATTTTGTTGGGGCTTTGTCGCCAGCCATCTCAGCAACGGCTGCCCTATGGGTAATGCTCTTTTCAAGGGCTTCTCTGATCCTGCCATTGTAGATGACTCTTCCAACTGATGTTTTTATCTCAAGGCCCTTGAGGTCTTTGACTTGGACGGTTTTACCCTTTTGGAAGAGGCTTTCACCCTTTGGAATCCTGAAGTTGATTTTGTCATGAAGGCTTACAAGGCCAGCATTCAGTGCAGCATTTACCTCATAATAGCTGTCATAAACTTTCTTCTCATGATAGGTATCATTTTCCAGGGAGATGTAGTAGCAACCTAAAACGATGTCTTGGATTGGTTTGATGATCGGCTGTCCAGAGGCTGGCGAAAGAATCGAGCGCGATGAAAGCATCAACAATCTTGATTCCATCTGTGCCGCAATGGTCAGAGGAACATGAACTGCCATCTGGTCACCGTCGAAGTCAGCGTTGAATGGCGGGCAGACGAGAGGTGGTATCTGGAGTGCTTTGCCTTCAACAAGGATTGGGTCAAATGCTTCAATGCCCAGCCTGTGAAGTGTTGGAGCGCGATTTAGAAGCACCGGGTGACCTTTGACGACCTCTGATAGGATTCTGTAAACCTCTGGATGTTGCTGCTCGATTAGAGACCTTGCCTGTCTGAGACTCTGGGTGAAGCCAGTTCTGACAAGACCTTCCATCACGAATGGCTTGAAGAGTTCGAGGGCCATTTCTTTTGGAAGCCCGCATTGGTCTATCTTGAGGTTCGGGTTGACGACAATGACCGAACGGCCAGAGTAATCAACACGTTTTCCAAGCAGATTCTGCCTGAATCTTCCCTCTTTCCCCTTGAGTATGTCTGACAGAGATTTGAGTGGTCTGTTGGCCGTTCCAAGTATCGGGCGGTCCCTCTTTGAGTTGTCAAACAGGGCATCAACGGACTCCTGGAGCATCCTTTTTTCGTTCTGGATCATGATGTCAGGGGCCTTGACTTCCATGAGCTTTTTGAGCCTGGTATTACGGTTGATGACGCGCTGATAGAGATCGTTAAGGTCAGATGTGGCAAATCTTCCACCATCAAGCTGGAGCAATGGACGGAGGTCTGGTGGGATAACCGGAATTACTTCCAGTATCATATTTATTGGGGACCTGCTTGTTTCATTGAATGCCTGGACAACATCCAGCCTCTTGATGGCTTTTGCTTTGCGTTGTGCTGAGCCTGAGCCAAGCTCTTCATAGAGTTCAGTGTTGAGTTTTTCGAGGTCGATTTCACCAATAAGGTCCAGGATTGCCTCGGCGCCTTTTTTGGCCTTGAAAGAATATTTTCTTCTAAGCTCCCTGTATTCTTCGTCGGTGAGAAGCTGCATCTTTTGGACATTTGGTGCATTTCCTGGGTCAACAACAACGTAGTTGATGAAGTATGTTATCTTTTCAAGTACCTTGCCAGTGACTTTGAGCAGGAGAGCGATATAAGGCATGGTTTTTAGATACCATGTGTGCACGACCGGGGCGGCCAGTTCTATGTGGCCAAAGCGCTCACGTCTTACCTTGTTGATTGTTACTTCAACACCACATCTGTCGCAGATTACGCCTTTGTACCTTGCGCCCTTGAATTTACCGCAACGGCACTCGTAATCCTTGACTGGTCCGAATATCTTTTCGCAAAAAAGCCCATCTGGCTCGGGCTTAAAGTTGCGATATGAGATAGTTTCGGATTTTTTGACTTCGCCATGGCTCCATGAACGGATTTCCTCGGCTGAAGACAGTATTATCTGAACGGCGGAGTTTTTGTCCACAGTTCCTCCTTATTGTTCGGCCTGCTCGGCTTTTGCCTTTGCAACGACCTCCTCAACGACTCTTGGCGGTGCTTCTTCGTAATGATCAAATTCCATACTGAAAGATCCCCTACCTCCTGTGATGGAGCCAAGGTCAATTGCGTACCTCTGTACTTCGATAAGCGGGGCGGTTGCTTTTATGACCTGGATCTTTCCATGAGCCTCGCTACCGATTATTTTTCCTCTCCTGGAGCTGATGTCACCCATGATGTCACCCATGTACTGGTCCGGTACAGTTATTGTGAGCATATAGATTGGCTCAAGAAGAACGGACCCGCCATCTTCAAACGCTTTTCTGTATGCGAGGTTTGCGGCAAGTTTGAATGCCATTTCAGACGAGTCAACCGGGTGGTATGAACCATCGTAAACGTTTACCGAAATATCGATGACAGGATAACCTGCCAGTGTTCCTACCTGGATGGATTCCCTGAACCCCTTTTCGATTGCAGGGATGAAGTTCTTTGGAATGGAACCACCAAACACGGATTCCTCAAAGACAAATCCTGAACCCCTTGGAAGTGGCTTGACTTCAACCCAGCAGTCACCAAACTGACCATGGCCACCGGTCTGTTTCTTGTGGCGTCCCTGGACTTTTACTGCCTTTTTGATGGTCTCGCGGTATGGAATCTTTGGAATTGATAGTGTTGTTGCAACGCCGAATTTCCTTGCTAACTTTTCGGCTGCGGCCTGCAAATGGGCCTCTCCAAGTCCGCCAAGGATGATTTCCCTGGTTTCTTCGTTGCGTGTGTATTCAAGGGTGGAATCTTCTTCGAGGAGTCTTGGAACTGCAACACCGATTTTGTCATCATCAGCTTTTGATTTTGCCTTGAGAGACATTCTAAGAACTGGTTTTGGAAAATCTATGCCTTTTATAATGATTGGTTTGACTGGATCAGCGAGAGTCTCGCCGGTAAGGGTTTTGCTGAGTTTTGTGAGGACCCCAATGTCACCAGCCTTGAGCTCTGAAACGTTGTCCTGCTTTTTGCCTATCGGGATTGATACAACACTGATGCGCTCTTCCTCGTCCTTGTTGATGTTTTCAAGTTTTGTATCTGGCGTGAGTGAACCAGTGATGACCTTGAGGTATGTGATTCTTCCAACAAATGGATCAGCAGTTGTCTTAAAGACGAGTGCTGAGAATGGCTGGGATGGGTCAGTTTTTACCTTTATTTCCTGCTCTGTTTTTGCATCTTTGGCTGACTCTGGTTGTGCGTGGTCCGGCGATGGGAAGTAGTCGATTATTGCATCAAGAACATTTTGTGTTCCAATATTGGAGAGTGAGGATGTGGCCATGACTGGATAGACCTTGCCATTTTTTACAGACTCGTGGAGTGCTTTGACAACCTGTTCCGGGGTTGGGATTTTTCCTTCAAGGTATGCCTCTAGCAGCTCATCATCCGATTCAGAAACGACTTCTACGAGCTTGTTGTAATAGGCTTCCTGTTTTGACTTGAGATCGGCCGGGATGTCGCCTTCGACAACTTTCTTGCCACCATCGGCAAATGTGTATGATTTTCCCTTTATAACATCGACGACGCCCTTGAATTGTGGGCCTTCGCCTATTGGGAAAGTGAGTACGAGGTAATTTTTGGTGAGGGTCTCTTCAATCTGGGCAAGGGCATTGTCAAAATTTGCATGTTCCCTGTCCATCTTGTTGATTACGATTATTCTTGGGAGTTTTCTGTCTTCGCAATACTGCCAGACCTTTTCAGTTCCGACCTGGACACCGCCACCGACATCAACAAAGATGAGTGCGCTTTCAGCAGCGCGGACACCTTCGAGTGTTTCACCGACGAAATCGAAGAAACCTGGAGTGTCAAGAAGGTTTATTTTGGTGTTCTGGTGAACAACAGGAACAACAGACAGGTTTATTGAAATTTGCCTTTTTGCTTCGTCCGGATCAAAATCCGATATTGTTGTCCCGGCGATTACATTGCCCATTCTTTCAATAAGCCCTGTGTCAAAAGCAGCGGCTTCTACCCATGAGGTTTTACCGGCTCCACCGTGGGAGCATAGAGCCACATTCCTGATTGATTGGGTGTCAAAAGTCTTCATTGGTCCTCCAGTCTATTCTTCGTCTAGTTCTATCTCATCGCTGATACTGAAGGTTTCTGGAACGATAACCTTCATCTGGTCAGCATCCATTGATTCCTGTATGGCTGCGTCAACCTTCATGTTGAAGAGGCCCTTGTCAGATTTTGATTTGTCTTCCTTCTCACCAATAATCTGAAGATCTATGCAAAGTCCCCTGAGTTCTCTCTGGATGACCTTGAATGATTCCGGTGTTCCTGATTCAGGGATCGGTTTCCCCCTGCAGATTGCCTCGTAGGCCTTGATTCTTCCCTCTGTGTCATCGGATTTTAGGGTGAGCATTTCTCTTAGTGTGTGTGCTGCACCGTAGGCTTCGAGTGCCCAGACTTCCATTTCTCCGAGTCTCTGGCCTCCAAACTGTGCTTTTCCGCCCAATGGCTGTTGGGTTATGAGGGCATATGGTCCGGTTGAACGGGCGTGGATCTTGTCTTCAACAAGATGGTTGAGTTTAAGCATGTATGCTATGCCAATGGTAACCATGTTTTCAAACTTTTCGCCGGTGTAGCCATCATAAAGATTCATCTTGCCATCTTTTGGAAGGCTTGCCTTCTCAAGCGCATCAACGACATCTTTTTCAGTTGCGCCGGAGAAAATTGGCGTGGCAAAGTAAACGCCAAGCTGTCTGGCTGCATAACCAAGGTTGCACTCAAGAATCTGGCCGATATTCATACGCGAAGGAACACCAAGTGGTGAAAGAATTATGTCTACTGGTGAACCATCCTCAAGGAAAGGCATGTCATAAATTGGGAGGATTTTCGAGATGACACCCTTGTTTCCGTGCCTTCCTGACATCTTGTCGCCAACTTGGATTTTACGTTTTTCGGCGACGTATACCTTGGCAAGCATGTTCAATCCAACCTGAAGCTCGTCCGATTTGTCCCTCTTGAAAAGCTGTGTTCCGATTACAACACCCTTTTCTCCCGGGCTTACCCTGAGCGATGAATCACGGACGTCTTGACCCTTGCGGTCGAACATGGCCCTCCAGAGCTTCATTTCTGGGGTAAATTCGGATTCGGCCTTTGGGGTGACCTTTCCGACGAGAATATCGCCGGATTTGACCTCGGTTCCGACCCTTACGATTCCATTTTCATCAAGATTGCGAAGCATCTCTTCGGAGACGTTTGGTATTTCCCTGGTCAGTTCTTCCGGTCCGACCTTGGTGTCTCTTACTGCAAGCTTGTATTCTTTTATATGGATTGAAGTGTAAACATCGTCATAAACAAGGCGCTCTGAAACAATGATGGCGTCCTGATAGTTGTACCCTCTCCATGGGAGATATGAAACAAGAACGTTCTGGCCAAGTGCCAGGTCGCCCCTGTCGCAGGCTTCTCCATCGATAATGACATCGCCAGCCGAGACGAAGTCTCCCTTACGGACGAGCGCCCTCTGGTTGATGCAAATGTCCTGGTTTGACCTGAAGAACTTTTGAAGCTTGTAGGTTGTTTCATAGGATACATGTATATCATCAACACCTATTGAGGCTAGGCGCTTCAAAAGATCAACTGTAAGGTACGAACCTTTGTATGCTACAACTTCTTTGGAATCATAGATGTCTTCGGCAAGAATTCTTGAAGAGTTGAGCATCTCCTGATTGAAGGTGTAAACTTCTTCCTCGTGAAGGGCCATTATGTCGACAACCCTGATTTCAGTTGCGCCGAGTTGCAGTAGCTGGCGGAGCACATCTTCGGTTACAAAGGAAGAATCGATATTGTCAAATATTTCCTGTTCCTTTGGCCCCCTGAGGAGGATTTTTCCAAGGAAACTGTTTCTTGAGGCTGCAACTTTGAGAATGGCTACAGGAAGGTTTTCGGGTGAACCCTCAACCTCGACGATTACATCTCTTATGCCTGCTTTGTAGAGTTTCTCAAGGCCTGTTTCAGTTATCTTTTTGCCTGCGGCGATGAGGGTTTTTCCTTCAGAATCAAGGGCTGGCTCGACAAGGATTTTGCCTATCAGTTCGTCATTTCTTTCGACTTTTACGAACTCGCCTAGGTTGATTGTTTCTACTTCATCCCTGCTTATGGTTCTTACTTTAAAGAAATTGTTCTGGATGAGCTTTCTGGCCACTGTTCCATCAACGAGATCGCCTATCCTGCCGACGTTTGCTATATCTTCACCAAGAAACCTGTAGAGTGCTTCAGAGTTGATGCTACCAAGCTTGAATTTGACTGGTTGTGCATCAAGTGATGCAATTTTTATTGTTCCGGCATCAACATAGGAGACTACGCCAGACTCTTTGGCCAGGACAACAGAGCAGTTGTCCACGACGATCTGGTGCTCCATGCCAGTGCCAACTCTTGGGGCCTCTGGCTGGATGAGTGGAACGGCCTGGTGTTGCATGTTGCAGCCCATGAGGGCACGGTTTGCTTCATCGTGCTCAAGGAATGGAATGATTGTGGCCGAAGCTGAGAAGACCTGGTTTGGAGAAATGTCTATAAGATCAACATCGAGAGGCTCAACTTCTACAATTTCTCCACCCTTTTGCCTGCAGATGGCAGTGCCTTTGATTATTCCTTTGCGGTCAGTCTCGGTGTTTGCCTGTGCGATATTGTAGTTTTCCTCATCATCGGCAGTCAGGTAGATGACCTCGTCTGTGACCCTTCCCTCTATAACCTTGAAATAGGGGGCCCTTATAAAGCCAAATTCATCGACGATTGAGTGCGAGGTCAGTGAGTTGATAAGACCGATGTTTCCGCCTTCAGGTGTTTCAATAGGGCATATCCTTGAGTAATGGCTGTGGTGGACATCACGCACATCTGCACCAGCACGATCCCTATTGAGACCACCTGGTCCAAGAGATGAAAGTTTACGTTTGTGGGTGAGTGCAGCGACAGGATTTGTCTGGTCCATGAACTGGGAAAGCTGGCCGAGGCCGAAGAATTCCCTCATGGCTGCAATTATTGGCCTAACGTTGATGATATTCTGGACGGTAAGCTCTTCATCCGGAAGGGTGATGATCTTTTCCCTTACAATCTTGAGCATCCTGAGAAAGCCGACCCTGAGCTGGTTTTCGAGCAATTCACCAACTGCCCTGATACGCTTGTTTGCAAGGTGGTCCTTGTTGTCTGGTGGGACATTGCCCAGTTTTAGCTGGAACAAGAATTTCAGGATTGCTCTTACGTCTTCAAGCGTAACGAGGTTGGAGTCAAGGTTTAGCTCGAGCTTCTTGTTGATTTTGTATCTACCAACAACCGAGAGGTTGTTTCTTCTTGGATCCCTGAGCAGGTTGTGAATAAGGCTTTCGGCATTTTCGATTGTTGGACGCTCACCAGGCCTGATGTGCTTGAACATATCGACAAGAGCTTCTTCTCTTGTTTTGGTCTGGTCTTTTTCGAGTGTGGCCACAATGAAGCTGGCTATGTCTTTGTCAAAGTATTTTACTTTTTTGATTCCAAGGCGTTTTATTTCATCGAGGATTATGTTAGTGAGTGTCGTACCAGCTTGATAAAGATCATCACCGGTTGTTGGGTGATAAATGGTATCAGCAAGAGGTTTTCCTTTTGCCCTCTCGAGATCAGTTTTATTGTCAGACTTTGCTTCGGAGGTTTTGTCCTGGTTGAAGAGATTACGGATTTCATCATCCGTGTAATCGCCCATCACCCTCAGTAATTCTGTGACGGGGAATTTCTTGGATTTTTTATCTATCTTGACATAACAAATGTCATCATCGCCCATTTCAAATTCGAGCCATGAACCTCTGTCTGGTATGACGGTTGCCATGGCCCTGTTTCTGTTTGAATTTGGCAGTTGTTCAAATTCGAAATACACTCCTGGTGAGCGCACGAGCTGGGAAACAACGACACGCTCAACGCCGTTGATTATGAATGTTCCGGCATCTGTCATTTGTGGAAGCTCTCCAGCGAAAAGCTCCTGCTCTTTTATTTCGCCGGTTTCTTTATTTATAAGCCTAACAGTGAGTTTTAATGGTATGGTGTATGTCAAACTGCGCTGTTTGCATTCAATTTGACTGTATGGTGGATCACCGAGTGTGTAATCAACAAACTCGACTTCGACTTTTCCCGATTCACGAAGTGAACGATCTTCGTTCAATGAAGCAATGAGGTTTTTGAGGTCCTCGGTCAAAAACCTTTTGTAAGAATCGGTCTGGATTCTTATCAAATCTGGTGGATTGACCTCAGTTCTTCTCTTGCCAAACCAAACCCGTTCAATTCTCATGTGGTTTCCTTCCTACCCCACTCATCAGGGCATACGAATTGCTAGGGGCATATTCACAAAAGAATATCCTAACCTATGGCCCTTTTAATGTCAATGAACAATGGTTAAGGTAACCACACTCTTTCAATTACTATAAAACCTTTGAGCAGGTCAGTATTTAGTGTGCATTCAAGCACAGACCTGAGAATTTCTTGCGTCAGATAGAACGAACCATCCACCAGTGAAGGTGAGTTTGGCAATTGTATCTGGGTACCTCCAGAAAGAGCAACGGTTGAACCTGACTCAAAGATGATTGATTTTCCAAACACATCAAGTTTGCAGGTGTTTGCTTCCTGGGAAACTTGGAACGAGGCACCGAAAATTACCCGTAAAGCGTCTACTGGTATCAATCCATCCTTTGTCAGAGAGGATTGCATCACGCCAATCACATCACCTTTTTGGTCAAAAACTTCTTTCTGGCCAACAACAATTCGGCCCCAGCCTTGTGCATATACCGGGATTTCTACTGTTTCGATGGCAATGTTTCCTGCCTGGTCAACAGCTTCAATCTTGATCTGATTCTTGCCAGGCACCAAAGAAATGCTGGCCTGATAAATGTCGTAAACCACGGTTGCATCTTTGCCATTGATCTTGACAGAGGCCCCTGGCTCAACCCTTCCCTTTATTATAAATTCTTGTGCACCAATAAGCTCTGGGAATTTTGGCACAAGCAATTCTGGTTTTATGGTATCGAGTGTTATTGAAAGTTGCAGTGTTCTTGATGGGCCTTTTGAAAGTTGGGACACGATAACCACAAAATTCGGGCCTTCAACAAGAGACACCTTTGTGGTGAAAGAACCATCCTGGGCAACCTGGGTCAGTTTTCCATTGATTACCAGTGTTGCTCCTGGGGACGTCTTGCCTTTTAGCGTGACCGTTTGTTTGTTGGTGAGGGATGGGTATGGATCAACCTCAAGAACTGGAGGTTCGGTTTGGTCACCTGTGTATTCGATGATTTCCCCGGGCACAAAACCTTTGGCTGTCGCAGATATAACGATCTTCATGACTGATTTGGGCTCTATTTCAAGCGTTACTTTGCCGTTTGCATCAGTTTGCCCTTCAGCATCAACATCCTCGCCTTTAACCCTTACTGCGGCATTCGGTATCACTGCTTTTGTGGCCCTATCAATGATCTGAATAGTCAGGGTGTTTTTGATTCCATTGACGATTTTTGATGGTGAGAGAAGTATTGGGACAATTCCGGGTGAGCTGTCAAGTGCAGCAATCGGGTAAATGGAGAAGTATTCGGGGGCATCTTTTATGGTGAATTCAAATGGTTCTTTGTCCAGCAAAGTGTTTTTGCATGTGTATCCAAGCTGTATAACTGATTTACCCTGTCCCGTTGGGTTTAGAGTGAGGTAGGTATAAGGAACACTTCCTGGCTCAAATGCGTAGAATCCACCCTGGGAGAGGAAGCTCTCATTTGCTCCAGTGGCCATTATGTAGCCACCGCCAGTGATCTGGATATCCCTGTCATCAGCCGGCATTATTTCTACCAGTATGTGGTTGTCAGTGGCATAGGCCAGATCAAAGTTGTTCTGGTCGAGTAACCCTATTGAAAGCGGCATCTTGCTTTCTGCTGATTTAAAGGCCATCTTTGGTGTTTCAAGCGAGAGCATTGTCTCTGGGAAAGCATCCCAGTCGAGAGCAAATGTTCCGTCCCTGGAACCCATGGTTGAACCTTCCAGTGGCCCAGGATTTGTCTTGTACTTGAACCTGGTGTAATGGAAGCCAGGATCTGTGTAGTTTGAGAAAGGAGCACCTGCTACATCTGCAAAGAGGTCGTCAGTTGAGTATGAGTTGAGGCCAACTAGACCACCTACCTTGCATACGTCTTCGGCAAAAATATAGAACTTGCATGAACCAAGCTCATCCAGAGGCAGAGTATCTTTGATATCCAGGATACCGTCCTTTTCCCTGTCAGCGAAGAGATATGTACCCTCGTGAGGATTGTTGTATATGCAACCAAGGCCCCACCCATATGGAGTAGGTTTGTACTCCGGCTGGACAAGCATATTCGGCCTGTCCGAGAACGTATCGTTATTGTAGTGGATATTTGTTATGTTGTAGAGGACTGGCTCATTGCGCCTTAATATCGTTACAGCCCTTAACTGCTCATCCCACGTGAAGAATTCCCTCTTTGTCAGGAATGAACTAAATTGGAGTATCTCACCATTTGATCTCTGGAGCTGTCTATCTCCGTTCCAGTCCAATCCAAGGTGAACGCTGTATTTTGTCTCACACCTTTCACAGGGGAAGAAGCTTCTCGGACGCCAGTTGGCGGGGACGTTTATAAATGGGGTAAAGTGAGCTGGGTATGTTATCTTGTCACCGCAAATTCTCACCTCTTTTGGAGGTTGTTTGAGAATAAAACCTTGCCGGTTCTTGCAGACAGCTGTTACCTCGTAGACTCTATTGGATCCCGCAGTAAGCAAGAAATCTGGTTCACCAGGAGTTGTGAACACTTTTCTTTCTGGGTCATCAAGGTTTGTAACATTGTATTCAACAATTGGAAGCTCAACCTTGATCTTGGTTGTTCCAAAGTGTTTTCTGTTGGGCGTGTAAACAGTAAGATAAAATTCGCCTGCATCGTTGGCACAGAAGCCTTTAAATTGATATATTCCATCTTTTGAGCGCGAGAAGTCAATCTGGATTGGTTCAAATGATCTCTTCTTGGCATCTTCCCAATCAGAGTAGAGGAACATGTTGGCGTAGTAATTATAGGAAACGTTGTGAAGGTCTGTTCTTACCCAGTAATATTGCGGCAATCTTGCGTCTGGGCCAAAGAACAGCTCATCGTCCGGGAACCAGTCCTTAAAGCAATGTAACCATGCTCGATCAGGTGGGACTTCGTTGTCTCCGCCCATGTCCCTTACGCCCTGGAGAAGGTCGACTGGAGTACCTGTTGCATCGGTGACCCTTATGGTTAGGGGTTTAGACGGATCAGCCATCTCATTTACAACTCCAGCTGTAAGTGGTTGTGGCGAAATCTCAACGGTGAGGTCGTCTTTTGGTCCGATGTTTGCTTTGGCTTCGCCTGCGAGATAGACCTCGTGGGTATAGCTTAGTTCAAACCATTCGTGGTAATAATATGGCGAATAGGACCTATCATTGTTGTCATCACCATATTTGTAAGCAGTAACATAAACGCTTGTTTCTTCCTGTTCCGAGATGACGTGGTCGGCAGGTGTCATCATTTTTCTCATAAACCCAATATTCATGCCGCCAATGTCCATACCTACATCGGTGATTTGGCAACCTGTCTCTTTTGTAAGATCAAGTTCGTAAATACCATCATTTCTGTTGAATGTCCTGGCGTCATACATTCCACCGTTCCACAGGTTTGTTGCAAGATCATAGGTACCAATTATTTCTGTCTCGTATTCCGAAAAACTTATTTTTCCATTTTCGTTGAAATCGTCGCGTTCAGAATACATCCTGCCGCCGCTACGCGAATTACCTCTCATTGGCATTGGTGTTCCCATTGTTCTTCCATCACCCATGCCCAAATGGATTGGTTCGTCCATTCCTTCAATCTGGAAGGCGATTCCCCTGTCTTGCCATATATAGACGAAAGCGTTGTTGCACGCTTCCTCTATTTGCATGTCTTCTTGTTCGGTGATTTTTATTTTGAAATGATGGTCTTGATCAACTGGAATTGCGTCTGGAAGGCCCGTGATTGTGAGCCCATGCACCCTTATTCCAAATTCGTTTTTGTTGCCACAGCAGTCCTGGAATTTCTTTATGGTACCGTCAAACAACTCAACTTCGATTTCTATCCTGCCTGAACCAACAGGGGTCAATTCATCAATCTTTATGACGTTTGAAACGCCTGTATAATCCAGCCTTTTGTTCCATATGAGGAATTTGTTGAATTCATCAGGCATGAATGTTATCTTGTCTGGGCCAAAACCTATTTCACCGATCCAGTTTTGCCCTTCAAACTCGTACCATTGATAGTTAGTACTGTCTATGACTACTTTTCCAGTGAAATCATATATGATTGGAAGTCTGACCATTCCCTCAAAGGCAAAGTCAGTTGTGACCCTTCCAGTTATCGGGTCCATGATCTTTGGCCTCTTGAATGGCCCTGTAACCGTGAGTTTCTTTATTAGTCTTTTGAATGGTGTTGGATTTGATGTGGTTCCAGGATTGAATGTCAAATGAGTACCATTTGAGTCTTTCAAGACGAAATAAATGCCGTAATCAGTGAGCGGGAAGAATTCGGTACCAAGCTTGTTAAAGTTTACCTTCCTTTGTTTTTTGTCTTCATCGGGGTCTTTGCCAAGTGCTTCTTTGTTTGCATTGAGCCTTTGTCCCCATTCGGACCATATTGCGGGATATGAGTTGTAGCCACATATCATTGCTCTGGCAAAAGGAATATTTATGATCCTGCTCAAGTGCGCCTGTCCGCCTGGATAGACCCTGAAATCATCTTGCAAATTCCTTAGCATTGGATTGTATGGGTGCTGGATTTGTGGAGTTGGCGGCGAGATCTGGTTTATGGAGTTTTTCCCTGCTGTGTAATCCAGTTGCGAGAATTGCAGACCATGATCGATGACCTCGAGTTCTGAGAAGTTGAGTACTGGGTCGAGTGTAAGAACCTTTGCTGTTGCATAACCGCTGTAATCAAGACCAAGGTGATCATCAAGCAGGAAGTGTGAAGGGTGGACTGGTAGTTTGCTGTTATAGTCGAACATAATGTTGAAACTGCTTATTCTCAGCCTTATCTGGGTGTTCTCTTTTGGTTTTACAAGACCCAGTGCCCACCCACCGGTATCTGTATCTGTGAATGTTGAAGCACTGGTGATATATGTTGGGACACCATAAGTCTCAATTCTTCCAAATTTAACACCTGTTTTTGGGTCTGTGGTAATGCCATCGAACAATCCGAGTTCATCACCCTTTGTGACTACTCCCCAGGCGAGGAAACCATCGTCATCACCCCATGTTTGGGCCATCTGCGAGGAATTGTTTACATCAACCAGCGATGCCTGTGATGAAACTTCTATTGGTCTGGATGTCCCAACAAATAGAGGTGGCATAAAGCTTGGATCATCACCAACATAGTCACCCGAATCAAGTGCTCCAGGAACATAACCTATATCATTCCAATACCAGAAGTAGTATGTTTTGTCTATGTTGTATTGGATTATGTATCGCTGTCCGTTTTCACCTATGGCGGTTGCCATCCAATTTACGCCACCGCCAGTGGCATTATAGGAAACAATTGTTTGCTCGTCCTTATTGAGGGCAAACGGGATGCAACATGGGTCGTTAATATCGAGCATGTTGTCTGCATCATAGGTCTCAAGAGAGATGTTTGGATATCTCTCTTCGAGCATGTCCAGACACTTTCTTGTGGAATTTATTTCGAGCCTTTCACTCCTGACTTTCAGATAGCCCTTTTCCCATGCGTCATACTTGTTTGCAAGTGAAATCGGAACAGCCGGTTGCGGCCATGGAGGAGGGACTGCAGTGAGAGTATTTTTGTTGTTCTGAACGTTGTCTGTGGGCATGTATTTTGTCAGGTAGAACATGTCCTGATAAGGCCCATCTGGTGGCGCTACTTTTACTGGGTCGCCAAAATCTGCAAAAGCCGTTACAACGAGCGGATCGTATCTCCCATTTGAATAAAGTGAACCCTGGTAAGGGGTTATTTCAAAATAGATTTCTCTGTCGGCATCAGTTATTGTGCTTGTCTGTTCCCACGGAATTTTTCCATAAGTTGCTGGTGACCTGAGGGTAACATAGATTTTTTGGTTTTTTTCTAGCAAAATTGGACTTTTGATACGCAACTTTGATGTCTGTTCAACACGCAGTTCCCTGTCAACATAAAGATCAAGACCAACTTTTCCGGGGAGTACTGGAATATCTATTGCTGTTGGGTGGCCGCATTTACCGATTGAGAAACCATGAGCCTTGTATTCATGGACAAAACAACCCCATTCATCAACAACATCACTGCACGGATATGAGTAGTAGCCGATTTTTATCTGGCTCATTCTCACATCACCATAGTCGATGATCAGGTTGTTATTGAGGTCATTGTATATATCTTCGCCAACATCATATTCGCCATTTGGCTGATTCTCACCATGGATCACATCGTAAAAACGTAATGTGGTTGGCAAATTAAGGAGTGGGGCGCCACAGTCCAGGTCGCCTGCGGTTACATTTGTGCCGGCCTTGTAGGTGACAGTATTGTTGCCCTTTGTGATCGTGACCTCTGTCATCCTTATGTCGGCTGATTCTACCTGGTTTGTGTTGCTTCTGTATTTCCTGTAAATCGATCTCTGGCAACCAAATGCACCCGTTCCAATATCGGTGCATCTATACGCAGAAGAAAAACCTATTAGACCTTCGCCGCCCCAAGGGGGTGGCGATGTCCTTCCTGCATCTGGCGACTGGAGGCCTTCCTCGGCCCCAAGATAACTTTCGGAATGCTTGCCAGCCAAGAAGTCCGAATTAACATTGTTTGAAAATACCTCCGGACTTGGCCCGAGAAGATTGTCTATTCCATTATCAAGGAATATTGATAACCCAAAATATGACCTGAAATCGGCTTTTACATTAAAGAACGTTGTCGATGGTATGGCGAAATCTTCTGCAGAGCTATCAAGAGAAGTTGATTTATTGATGTTCTGGGAGCCAGTTAGCAACCTTCCGTATGGGTCATAGAGCGAGGTGACAGAATTTGCAGGGGTTGCGCCCATCCAGACATCAGACTGGACGACTACATCATACGTCGGTGCGAAAGGCCCAGATTGGAGCAATTCAACGGCCATGAAAAGATCACCGGCTTCAAGACCACCCAATACACAGTTGCCCTCGGCATTTGCATTCTCAAACTTGTGAGCATTTGTGTTTACATCCGTGAGTGCGATGTCTCTTTCGGTTACCGTTGCTTCGGCATCACCTTTTCTGTAAATGAACTCATGTGGGTCGTAGACGAGGTTCCTGTTTACATTTTCAGTGTGTAGCTCATCACCGGAGGCTGTTGTCCCGGAATGGACAAACTGGACCAGCAATCTTCCAACATCAAGATCGTCCCCTGGATCAAGAACGCCGATTGGCGGAGCATCAACTACTGAGGATCCTGCAAGGTATGTTCTTGGCTCACCGTTTGTCGATATGACGATTACATTTGTAAGCCTTGTGTCACCCGATGAAACTACCGGTGCTGTGGTAAGGTTTGTGGTTCTCCGATATATCCACTCTGCCGGTGTGTATCTTCCATCGGTGTTTATGTTCTCGGCGTGCCATTCTTCGCCTTGTTCAAAATCTGTGTCAAAGTCATTTACAAAAGGTACATAATGAAGGCCTATGTCCCACCTTTCGATTGTGGAACTGGAAACCGGCCTTGGTTTTAATGTAGTCCCTATAGATGGGATAATTGGGAAATCGGTGCTTGGATTGTTGTCCTGGATGAGTGGGAAGTCAGGCATGTCGACCCAACCGATCTGGAAAAGCCTTGTTCTTACAGGTGGTTTCTGGTTGAATGGATCTGGCTGGAACCCCTCCCAGATCTCTTTGTCAATCCTAAAATACACTTCCGACCCCGATTTGTAGTTCGGCTGGATGGAGCCATCAGCTTTTGTCGGGAGGATAAAATATGGCCCCTGGGTGTTGTTGCAGTTTATGGGGTCAACATAACAGCATGGATTCAGTTTTATATTGTCCCATTGATATGATGGATCTGGGTCCCTGCCATAGTTTGGGTCATCTGGGTTCGCATAACCATAGTATCTGCAGTCTTCAAATGCCCCTGTTCTGGAGAACCAGAGTTGTCCGGCCGAGTCAAGCGCAGCTATAACTTTTTCGGTCAGGTTGGTTGCTTTGCTTGTTCCAGATTTGTTTAGATAGAAAATGGTATAATAAAGTGGGGTTGTCATTGTGGCCTGGGTAGCCCTTATGTTGTATCCGCCAGAGACGGCTAATGATGCATCTGGCATTGGAAATTCTGTTCTACCCCAAGAAGTCACACCTTCGCCATCAAAGGCATAATTTTGTGCTGGAACAAGCTGATTTCCGCTCCATGCAGACCCTACTGGTGCCCATCTTGTAGCAGCGAAGACTGCTGACTGGTTGTTGCTCACTTGTTCGGCGTTGGCAAACGATGAAAATGGCAATCCATTAATAAGAATCAAAAGAGCCAAAATTAATCTGTAACTTTTTCTCATTTTCCTCATTCTACTATATACGTAGCGCTTTCAGTTTTTGTTACCCAAAATATATACACACGAATACCACGCGTGTTTATCGATTCTATTATTGTACTATTCATGTGTCAAGCGTATTTTTTCCATTACTTGAGTTAAAAAGCGTCCATGCTAGAATTGTTTTAAATGAAAAAAACGATAAATTATATCATCTTAATTATCTTTATATTAACTATCTCACCTGTACACAAAGTCTTTTCAGAAGAGCAAAAACCTTGCTTTCTTATTATCTCAAAGCATCCGCAAGCACTTTTGGATGAGCTGGTCAAATCCAAAGAAGCGGCAGGATTTCAAGTTAAGTATATAAATATTGGTGAGATACCACATGATGATGATCTTGGGCCGAAAGATATCAGAATATTTTTGAAGAAGAATAAAGATGCCTGGAACATAAAATATCTGCTTATAGTGGGAACAGAAGATACCGTGCCCATGATGTATTGTTCTCCTGCCTCCGAGGGTGTTGTATCGAGAGACCTTGTTGATACGCCAACAGATTTCTATTACTCGTCGATCTATGACGATTGGGACAAGGATGATGACGGAAGGGTTGGGGAGTACCCGGATGATGGGATAGCAGAACACAAAGCCGATATTTTTGTTGGCAGGATACCGTTTGATGAACCGAAAACAATTTCCGAAATTTCCAAATCAATGGCCGAATTCGACAGCCTACCTGATTTCCAGAAAGCAAAGATGCTTTTTGGTGGTGCAATGCTTGGTTTCCAGGGTGAGGTCTGGGACGACAAGATAATGGAAAGAACAGACGGTGGGGAATACTGCGAGAAAATATATTCGGAAATTTTTAGTGGCAAGGGATTTTCCAGATACAGACTCTATGAAAAAGATGGTTTTCTTCCATCTCCATTCCAATGTGAAGAGCCGCTCAACGCAGAGACTTTCGGCTACCAGATACCAAACAGGTATGGGCTTGTCTTGTGGACTGCCCATGGCTCGCCTGAACATATAGTTAGGACAGTCTGGAACTCGGGTAGTGCCCAAAAATCCTCTCCTTCCAAGGCCGATCTTTCACAGCCAAGACTCCTGAACTCAACCCAGATGACAGGTGCCAAGACCAGGTGGGGGATTGTTGTTTCGGCATCTTGCTCAACATCGAACCCTTCCGCAGGAACGGGTCTGGGTGCTTCGGTAATCAAGGCTGGTGCTTCAGCTTATGTTGGTTCAACCAGGGTTGCCTGGTCACCATCATACTGGAGGAAACTCGAAGATGGCGGAATGGACACTATTTTGTACCTCTTTTGCAGGTACCTTTCCGTTCCAGGCACATCCGTGGGGCAGGCAATCGCACAGGCGAGGGTTGAGTTTGCCAAACAATATTTCTTTGGTGACATCGAGGACCCAATCGAGTCGGCCCAGATGAATATTTACAACTTCAATCTCTATGGCGATCCATCGGTTTGCCTGATAAAGGGTGATATTGGAGGAAGCGTCGAAATACTTGAACCAAGCATCAGCGCCTCTCCTGGAGAAGTGGCAAAATGGGAGGCAAATATCTCCGGCAGCGATTTGACTGGCAATATCTTTCAGGTGATCCCGGACAAGCAGGACATGAGCTGGGCCGTCCCGGAAGTCGTGATTGCTGGAAACAAGCTTGTTTTGACAGCAGAAATTCCATCATCAGTTCCTAACGGCAAGAGATTTTGGATACTCCACCAGAAGAGGGGCGACCTGTCGTCGCAAATACCGATAGTTCTCAATATTGTGCCAAAACCGGAGGCCAGCTTTGGATTTTCATCAGGAGATGGCGCGATAATCCCGTTTTCAAGGGTCAAGTCCAGCCTTAATTTGACACAGAAAACAAAATATCTTGAGGTCACACTGAAATATGATCCTGACAAAATCAAGTTTGTTTCCATAGGTCAGCCATCAAAAAAATCAGATGTTTTCTCGTTTTTTGATAACCATTTTGGTCTTGCATACATCAGGATTTCAGGAGCTTCCGAGGTACTGCCGCTGATAAGCTTCAGGGTGATGAAATTTGTAGGAAAAACATCAATCGATGTATCAAAAATTGTTGCAATGACAGACAGACCGGAGGCTTTAGCCATCCAGTCCAAATCGTTTGAAATAGCAATTGGGGAGAAAGAACTTTGGATCTCGAGAGCCGATTTTGATAGATCTGGTAAAGTGGATTCTTTTGACCTAGCGCTTCTTCTGTCGCGAATCGGGTGCACAAAACAGGACCCAAAATATGATCCAGTTTATGATCTGGATGATAACGGCCTGATAGATTTTATTGATTACAGCCTTGCTTTCAAAAGAATCAGTGGTTGAAGTGTCTCTGTCCTGAGAAAACCAGACCAATCCCAAGTTTGTTTGCCGCTGCAATCACTTCATCGTCTCTGATGGAACCGCCTGGTTCAATGATTGCTTTTACCCCAAAGCTTGCCGCGTGCTCAATCGAATCTGCAAACGGGAAGTATGCATCAGAGGCAAGATAGGAGCCCTTGGCTTTTTCGCCGGCCTGTGATGAGGCGATTTTCACGGAACCAACCCTGTTTGGTTGACCGGCACCAACACCTACTGTTGCAAAATCTTTTGCCAGAACTATTGCATTGGATTTTACATGCTTGGCCACCGCCATGGCAAAAGTGAGCTGTTCGAGATCGTGCTCGGATACTGGAGTTTCGCCAGCAATTTTGAATGAGTCAGCCAGGCTGAGATCGGGTTGCTGGAAAAGAGTTCCGAACATTGTTGATCTGATGGCAAATTTTGCCCTGGGAAGGTCTTTATTGTATGTCACCAGTCTTGTATTTTTTTTCTTCGCAAAAATAGAGAGTGCCTCTTTGCTGAAATCTTTTGCGATAATCACTTCGACAAATAGTTTTCCAACCTCGATTGCTGCTTCCTCGTCAATTGTGTCATTTATAGCAACGATACCGCCATACGCGGAAACTGGGTCGCATTCCAGTGCCCTAAGGTAGGCCTCTTTCATGCTTGTGCCTATCGCCACCCCGCATGGAGTGAGGTGTTTGACAATTACAGCACATGTTGGATCAAACTCCAGCAGTGTCGAGAGCGCGGCATCAATGTCGAGGATGTTGTTGTAGGAGAGCTCTTTCCCTTGTAGTGATGCAATTGGCCACTCATTGTTGCCGACGGAATAAAGCCCGGCCTGCTGGTGAGGGTTTTCACCATACCTGAGAGGCATCACCTGCCTTGTATGGATTGTTTCAGGAACACCAAGATGGTCTTTTATAGGACCTTCAAGATATGCTGATATTGCGCCATCGTATGCGTTTGTTGTTCTAAAAGCTCTGATCGCAAGAGATTTCTTGTACTCAATGTCAAACCTGCCAAGTGAAAGCCTCTCGATGAACTCACTATATTGTGAAGGATCACTAAGGATTGTGACATGCTGGAAGTTTTTTGCGCTTGCGCGGAGGAGTGTTACACCGCCGATGTCTATCTCCTCAATGGCCTTCTCAAGAGTGCAGTCCTGTGATGCGATGGTTTTTTCAAAAGGATAGAGATTACAGATCACGATATCTATCGACTCGGCAGTCATTTTGCCAAGCTCTTCCATGTCTTTGGGGTTGTCTCTCCTGCAGAGTATTCCGGCGTGGATTTTGGGATGGAGCGTCTTGACCCTGCCGCCAAGGACCTCAGGTGAGCCCGTATAGCTGGCAACTTCAGTAATCTGGAAGCCTAGTTTTCTAAGGTGGTCTGCTGTTCCGCCCGTTGAAAGGATTTTATAGCCTGTCTGTGTGATTGCCCTAGCGAGTGGCTCAAGTCCTGTTTTATCGTGCACTGAAATGAGAACGTAGCTCATTGATCCTCCTTTATTAGCGTCTTTCTTCCAGAAACGCTTACTCTCCCATCAAGCATGATTTTGCATGCCCTCCAGAGTGTGTCATGCTCTACCGAAAGTATTCTATCGGCAAACGTCTCTTCGGTGTCTGTTTCAAGAACTTCTACAGGCTTCTGGATGAGTATGGGGCCTGTGTCGCAACCCTCATCAACTATGAATACCGTGCACCCGGAGACCTTTACCCCGTAATCAAATGCCTGTTGTTGTGCATCAAGGCCCGGGAAGGACGGCAGAAGCGAAGGATGGATATTGATAACCCTGTTTTTGAAACGCCGGATGAAATTGGGTGTTACAAGCATCATAAATCCGGCGAGTACTACCAGGTCCGCATTGGATGGGGCGAGGATGCCTGCCAGATGATCGAAAAAGACTTCTCTTGACTCAAAATCTTTCAGCTTGCAAACCTGATAGGGGATATTCTTGTCCCTGCAAAATTCAAGCGCAGGTGCTTTTGATTTGTTTGAAACCACAAGACAAATTTCTGCTTCTAGCTTACCCTGTTCTATTGCGCCGTAGAGCGCCTTGAGATTGGAGCCCCTGCCAGATACTAGAACTGCAATCTTTTTCATCAGACAAGCCCGAAAGAAGGCTCCCCGTCACCCTCGACTGTTCCTATGGCTACCGAGCCTGGGTAGAGGGACATTGTTTTTGAGGCTTCTTCTTCCGGTACAAACAATGCCATGCCGATTCCCATGTTGAAGGTCCTGAATGCGTCTTCATCTGAAAGCTTGGCCTCTTTGATAAGGAACTCGATTATCGGGATTTTTGGGAGGCTGTTTCTTTTTACGACCGCTTTTCCAGAGCCCATGATTCTTGGAAGGTTGTCAGCGAGGCCACCACCCGTTATGTGGGAGATACCGTGGAGTTCAACAGCTTGTGCTATTTTGACAATATATTGGGCATATATTTTTGTTGGCTCGAGAAGCGCAAGACCAAAGTGGTCAATCCCGTCAAATTTTGAATCCAGGGAATATTTTGATGCAATCTTCCTGACAAGCGAATATCCGTTTGAATGGAGTCCTGATGATGGCAGTCCAACTATTATATCACCTTTTTTTATCTTTGATCCATCGATGATCTTTGATTTCTCGACTATTCCAACTGCAAAACCTGCAAGGTCATATTCGTTGGGCTGGTAGATGTCACCCATCTGGGCAGTTTCTCCACCAATTAGGGCGCATCCAGCCTGAACGCAACCCTCGGCCACACCTTTTATTATCTGGTATGACACTTCTTCATCGAGCCTGTTTACGGCCAGATAATCAAGAAAATACAGTGGTTTTGCGCCTGAGCAGACTATGTCATCAACGTTCATGGCCACGCAATCAATACCAACCGTGTCGTGTTTGCCAAGTGCCTGGGCGATCTTCACTTTTGTCCCGACACCATCGGCGCCTGAGACCATGACGGGGTTCGAATAACCCTTTGGGACCTCAAAAAAACCGCCAAAAAAACCTATTCCACCCAAGACACCGGGAATAATTGTCCTTTTTGCGGCTTCTTTTATTTTTTCGACAAACCTGTCTGAGGCGTCAATAGAAACTCCCGTTGACTCATAGGCCTTGCTCATCCATCACCTTCCTCAGGGAATTCTCATAGAGCTCTTTCAGCTCCTGCACTGGGATATCAAATGAACCTGTCACCGATAGTGTTTTGCCGCCAACAACGCCAAGTATTTTTATCTGTGTTTCGTTCTGGGCGCATATCTCGGTGAGCCTTGAAACACAATCTGGAGATACAGTCACCAGAGCCCTTGCGTTGCTCTCGGAGAAAAGCTGTTCTGTTATATGGATGCCAGTTGCCTTCAGGGCGATTTGCGCGCCAAGGCCTGAGTTGCACACGCACTCAACGAGTGCCTGTGCAAGACCGCCCTCTGAAAGATCAGTTGCCGAACGAATAATGCCTTCACTAGTTGCTGCGAGAAGCGTTTTTGAAAGTGAAACCTCTGCATTAATTCTGATCATTGGCGGTGTACCAAAAGTCTCTCCGGTAAGCATCTCAAAGAGTGCCGATCCGCCGAGTTCTGGCAATGTTTCACCAAGCAGCACGATGACGTCTCCGGTGTTCTGGAAGTCTGGCTTGTTTATTTTTCCAGCCCTTGCCTTGCCAACCATGACTACGACAGGGGTTGGTTTTATGGCCCCGCTTGGACTTTCGTTATAGAAGCTGACGTTTCCGGAGATGACCGGGATGTTGAGGGCCCTCAAGGCATCGCACATCCCAAGGACACTCTGCTCGAATTCGTAGTAGATTTCAGGATTGGTTGGGTTGCCGAAATTCAGGCAGTCAGAAACGGCAAGCGGGGTGAATCCTGCCGCCCACAAATTTCTTGCTGCCTCACAAATTGTTGCCTGGCCTCCGCCAAATGGATTCAGGTAGCAGTGCCTTGGTTTTGCGTCGGATTTGATGGCAAGCAGTGTGTCAGTGCCCTTGACCCTTACAATCCCAGGACCAAGTGATGGTGGTATTACTGTGTTTGTGAGGAGTGTTGTGTCGTACTGGTGCCACACCCATTCCCTTGAACAACCGTTGAAGGAGGAAGCCATCTTTTTTACAAGATTGGCATAGTCCCATGATGGAACCTGGAAACCATGCGGTTCCCTGCGCCTCTCTTCGAGGTTCGGCCTTGATGTGTCCATCTTGTAGCACGGGGCACCCTTGGTGAGGTGTGGTATCGGGATTGTTGCGACAACTTCGCCCTTTTCGATGACTGTTAGCAATCCATCGGCCGTTACTTCGCCAACAACTGCAGACTCCAGCTCCCATTTTGTGAGTATCTGGCTGACAGATTCGACCATGTCGGGTTTGCAGATGACCAGCATTCTTTCCTGGCTCTCGGAAAGCATGACCTCGTAGGCCGTCATGTTCTCTGCACGTTTTGGGACTGCATCGATGTTCAGGACGAGGCCCATATCGCCCCTACCGGCCATTTCGACCGAGGAGGATGTTAGTCCGGCAGCACCAAGATCCTGGACTCCTTCGACAAGGTCTTTCTCGATGAGTTCAAGAGTTGCCTCTATGAGGAGTTTCTCAAGGAACGGATCGCCAACCTGTACTGCGGAGCGTTTCTCTTCAGACTCTTTTGAAAGGACGTCCGAAGCAAACGTCGCGCCATGGATTCCGTCCCTTCCAGTCCTGGCACCAATGAGCATGACAATGTCACCTGGTTCGGAGGCCCTTGCATAACGGATTTCCTCTTTCTTGGCAATGCCAAGGCAAAACACGTTTACCAGGGGGTTTATTGTGTAAGATTTGTCAAAATGAAGTTCTCCACCAGCGTTTGGGACGCCGACACAATTGCCGTAGCCACTTATTCCGGCAACAACTCCTTCAAGAAGGCTCCTGTTGTGGGGGTCATTCGGGTGGCCAAAAAAAAGTGGATCAAGGGAGAGGATGGGTCTGGCGCCCATTGTGAAAACATCTCTTATGATGCCGCCAACGCCTGTTGCGGCACCCTGGTATGGCTCTATGGCTGATGGATGATTGTGGCTTTCAACCTTAAAGATTGCAGTATATCCATCGCCAATATCAACTACGCCGGCATTTTCACCTGGCCCCTGAATGACGGCAGGGCCCTGTGTTGGGAAGTTCTTGAGCACCATTCTAGACGATTTGTAGGAGCAGTGTTCCGACCACATCACCGAGAATATGGCCAGCTCAAGAAAATTTGGCGTCTTTTCGAGTCGCGTCTTGATGTCTTCAAACTCGATTTTTGTCAAACCAAAATTTTGTGCGTCCTGAAGTGTTCCTTCTCTCATGGCCTCGATACTATCAACTTTGTGTCTCTGGCGATCACAAGCTCTTCGTTGGTTGGGATAACAAGGACTTTGACCTTCGAATCTTCCGTGCTTATGTCGCGCGTTTCTTTTGACCTTGCGGTGTTTTTCTCCTGGTCAAGATTGATTCCAAGGAATTCGAGCCCTGCAAGCGAGTCCCTTCTTGTCAGGTCAGAATTTTCACCTATTCCTGCTGTGAAAACAACCGCATCCAGTCCACCCATTGCGGCGGCGTATGCACCAATGTATTTCTTTATTCTTCTGCAGAACATTATGTGCGCAAGTGTGCACATTTCATCGCCTTTAAGGTATCCTTCCTCAACGTCCCTTGAGTCATTGTAGCCAGAAATACCAAGCAGACCCGATTTTTTGTTGAGGATATTATCAACACCCTTTGGATCAAGTTTTTCTTTCTCCATTATGAAGAAAGGCAAAGCTGGATCGAGATCACCACACCTTGTTCCCATGATGAGTCCTTCAAGCGGTGTCATGCCCATTGTTGTGTCTACGGATTTTCCACCATCAACAGCGCATATCGAACTGCCATTACCGAGGTGGCATGTGACTATTTTCAGCTGGCTTGCCGGTTTGCCAAGGAATTTTGCAGCCTCTTGCGAGACAAAGAGGTGCGATGTGCCGTGGAATCCATACCTTCTGAAATGGTGCTTTTTGTAGAGCTCGTATGGTATGGCGTAGAGGTATGACTCTCTTGGCATTGTCTGATGGAATGCCGTATCAAAAACACCGACCTGAGGGATGTCCGGGAGGAGTTTTTTGAATGCGCCTATGCCAGCAAGGTTTGGTGGGTTGTGAAGTGGGGCAAGAGGTATGCACTCTTCCATCTTTTTTATTACCTCTTCGGTCAGCAGTTGCGAACCGGAAAAAGTTTCTGCGCCATGAACAACTCTGTGACCCACTGCCTTTATTTCGTGCACATCCTTTAGTGCCCCTCTCTCTGGATCGGTTATATTCTGGAGGATTTTTTTGATGCCGATTTCATAGTCTGGCAGGGGAATTGTTTCTTTGTATTTTGTGTTCCCTCTTTTGTGGTTTACAATGCCTTCCTGGGTGCCGACCTTTTCAAGAAGCCCGGAACAGAGTTCCTGTTCGTTTTCCATGTTGTAGAGTTTGTACTTGATGGATGATGAACCGCAGTTGATGACCAGTACCTTCACTTGAAATCCTCCTTAAGGGATTGTGCAAAGCTTCACGCAAGGTATTGCAACGATAAATGATTACAATTACCTTTTGTCAACTACAGGGCAAAAATTGTACACCCTATTCCTGCCCTTTCAAGATACTCTTGGGCTTATTGCCTGTTCCTTCCATAGTATGGAGAGAGCACAGATCCGATGATGTATATAATATAACCGAGGACAATATCTTTTGCAAAAAGCACAAGCAGAGTGATACTCAGTATATCTGCGATGGCTTTTTGATTGCCAAGGAAAAAATAGGTGCAGATGCATGTGTATGCAATTCCAATTGCAAAAGCAACGATGACTCCTGCTGCCACGGAAATTATCTTCTTCCAGCCCTGCTTGTCCCATAGCCACCCTGTAAGGAACGAGGAGAGCGGGAGTGCCAGAAGGTAGCCAAAAGATGGTTGCAGTACATACATTGGCCCGCCACCTTTTGCAAAGACCGGAAGGCCTATCAGACCCAGAACAAGATATATGCCTTGGGATGCCGGGCCAAGCACCTTACCAAGAAAAATACCGGATGCAATTGCTGTTGCAAGCTGGAATGTGAGTGGCAATCCCGGAAGCGGGATCTTTAGGAAGGCCGAAATGACAGAAAGGCTGACAAAAATAGCGACAAGGACCAAGTCTCTGGTTTTCATGCTGGAAATACTATTATTGTTTTGATTTTTGGCAACCAACAATCCAGTCATCCGCTCAGGATTTTTGAAAAAATAGGATTGGAAACCAGGATAAATGAGGGATTTATTGTGTAAATACTGCCATTTTTATCAATTTTGCCATCCTGGACAAGTTCATCCAGCCTGCTTTGAAGTTTGGAAATACTTTCTGGATCGTATCTTTGTGCCAGCAAACTCAGATCCGTTCCATTTTCCAGGAGCCTGAGGTTTAGCATTGCCTCTTCGAATATTTTGTCTTCAGATGAAAGTTTCTCTTCGATAAATTTGCATGAAAGCGGATTGCTTATGTATTTTTCGAGATTTTCCTCGTTCTTGAATCTGATACCGTCTAGGTGTGATGATGCACCCGGGCCAAGGCCAAGATACTCACTACATTTCCAGTAATTGATGTTGTGGAGTGATTCTTCCTCAGAAATGGCAAAATTTGAAATCTCGTAGTGGTGAAAATTTTTGGAAACCAGCAAATCCCTACACTCCTCAAAAAGAATTGCTTGATCATCATCTGATGGTAAGTTGCCAGGCATGTTTTGATAAATTTTTGTTCCTTCCTCAAGCGAAAGGCAGTAGGCGGAGATGTGCTTAAGCCCAAACTCTACAAACTTGGACAATGTCGACAGCAAGGAGCTTTTTGTTTGTCCAGGCAATCCAATTATTAAATCGGCCGAGACTCTTTTAAAATATCTGTTTGCGATGGCAATAGCATCGATTGCCTTTTTTGAATTGTGTATTCTTCCAACCGACTTGAGTTCACCATCATTTAACGATTGGATACCAATTGAAACCCTGTCAAATTCACAATTTATGGCCGAGAGCGCAAATTCCTCCGTCAGGCTTTCCGGATTGGCTTCTATTGTGGCTTCAAGGATTTTTTCAAATCCGAATGTTCTCCTTAGCCCTGAGTATAGTTTTTCGAGATTTTCCGGGCCAAGTAGACTTGGGGTACCGCCACCAAAGTAAATAGTGTCGAAATACAGCCCCTGATATTGCTTTGCTTCTGTAAGGACAGCTTCGACATAACCATGGATTCGTCCTTCAGATTTTGCAAGGCTGTAAAAATCGCAATAGTCGCATTTCTTTGCGCAAAAAGGAACGTGGACGTAAAGCCCGATCACTCTTCTTCTTCAACCTTTAGCAGGGACAGGAAGGCCTCCTGCGGAATTTCGACTGCGCCGACCATCTTCATGCGCTTTTTGCCTTCCTTCTGTTTCTCGAGCAGCTTTTTCTTTCTTGTCACATCGCCACCGTAGCATTTTGCAAGAACGTCTTTCCTGTAGGCCACTATGTCTTCCCTTGCGATGATCTTTCCGCCTATTGCGGCCTGGAGCGGGATTTTGAACTGTTGCCTTGGGATGAGCTTCCTGAGCTTGTTGATCAGCGACCTCCCCTTTTGAACGGCAAAGTCCCTGTGGGAGATGTATGAGAGCGCATCTACCTGGTCACCATTGACCAACACGTCAACCTTGACGAGGTCATCCGGGCGATATCCTGTGAAATCATAATCAAGACTGCCATATCCATGTGTAATACTTTTCAGTTTGTCGTAATAGTCCGTTATTATTTCGGCGAGAGGGAATTCGTAGTGAATGATGGTTCTCTTCTGATCTGGATATTCCATGCCGGTCATGGTGCCTCTCCTTGCTTGTGAGAGCTCCATTACCGGACCAATCGTGTCATTTTGTGTGATTACCTGGGCCTTTACAATTGGCTCCTCGATTGATTCAATTTCATTTGGATCAGGAAACTTGGAGGGGTTGTCGATGTAGGTTTCCTGGCCTTTTGTGCCGATGACTTTGTAAACAACGGTGGGCATCGTTGCGATTATTTCCTGCTCAAACTCCCTTTTTAGCCTCTCAACAACAATTTCCATGTGTAGCATCCCAAGGAAGCCAACCCTGAAACCGTGCCCAAGTGCTGCAGAACTCTCTTTTTCGTAGACAATCGAGCTGTCGTTTAGCTGATACTTTTCAATGGCGGTGCGAAGCTTGTCATAGTCATTGGTCGAGATAGGGTATACACCACAGAAGACCATTGGCTGCATTCTTCTAAAACCAGGGATGGCCATAGTGTCTGGAAACTCCGGAGAAATTATTGTGTCTCCGACATGTATGTCGTTTGTATCTCTTATGATTGCGGCAAAATATCCAACTTCACCAGCCTTCAGCTCGTCGCACCGAATAAGTCTCAATCCAAAATAGCCAACCTCTTCAACCTCAAAGATTTTGCTGTTGGACTTGAGCATTATCTTGTCACCCGGTTTTATTGAACCATCAAAAATCCTTATGTGGCTAATGGCACCCTTGTAGGAATCATAGTGGCTGTCGAATATCAGGCACCTGAGTGGTGCTGATTCGCTTATTCTTGGTGGTGGTATCTTGCGGACAATTTCTTCAAGCAGTTCTGGCACTCCGGTGCCATCTTTTGCAGAGACGAGCATCGCATCGTCAGAAGGCAGGCCAAGCATGTCTTCCATCTGTATCTTGCATTCATCGATCATCGCATTTGGGAGATCGATTTTGTTTATGACCGGGATTATGTGGAGGTCAGCATCCATTGCCAGATATGCGTTGGCAATTGTCTGAGCCTCAACCCCCTGCGTGGCGTCAACGAGGAGAAGCGCTCCCTCACAGGCCTTCAGGCTCCTTGAAACTTCATAGTTGAAATCCACATGGCCTGGGGTGTCTATCAGGTTCAGGATGTACTCCTGGCCGTTTTTTGCCTTGTACGGGATTCTGACTGGAGAGGCCTTGATTGTTATTCCCCTCTCCTTTTCCAGGTCCATGCTGTCCAAAATCTGGGCATTGCCTGTTGTGTGGACAACATCGGTCAGCTCCAGTATTCTGTCGGCCAGCGTCGATTTGCCATGGTCGATATGGGCTATTATGCAAAAATTGCGAATATTGTTCATACCAAGTAATCATTTTACTGCCAGTCGCAATTTGTTCAAGGTTTGACACTCATTTCCTTGACAGCCATGAAGCCCATAACTATACACGGCACGTAAACTATGGAAAAAACATTGATATTGACCGAGAAGCCTTCAGTTGCCGCCGATATAGCACACGCACTAGGCGGTTTCGACAAAAAAGAGGATTTTTACGAGAGTGACGACACCTATATAACATGGGCAGTCGGTCACCTTGTAACACTGGCTGAGCCTGAAGATTATGACAAGGGTTATAAGTATTGGACTTTGCAGTCCCTTCCAATAATCCCCAATAAGTTCGAGCTCAAGCCAATCCCAAAATCTGAAAGCAGGTTGAAGAAGATAGCTTCGCTGGCAAAAAAATCATCAACGCTTGTAAATGCCTGTGATGCTGGCCGCGAGGGTGAACTGATATTCAGGTACATCTATGAGTACCTTGGACTTGAAGCACCGACAAAAAGGTTGTGGCTCCAGTCCATGACCAAATCGGCCATTGCTGATGGTTTTGAAAGGCTTAGACCATCAAAAGAGCTGAACAACCTTGGGGAGTCGGCAAAGTGCAGATCTGAGGCCGATTGGCTCATTGGAATCAATGCAACCAGGGCCTTTACAAGGAGACTTGGCAACCTCCTCTCGATTGGCAGAGTACAGACACCAACACTCTCGATAATCATCTCGAGGGAAAAAGAGATAAATGCCTTTGTCCCAAGGACATATTTTGATATTTTTGCAGAGTTTGAAGCCAAATCTGGTGTCTACAGGGGGAAATGGTTTATCGATGTTCCCAAGGTGTCAAAAGAAAAAAATGCACCAATAACCGATGATATTTTGGCCTCACTAGTAAAGAAATATGGCCAGATAGCTACATCTGCCCTTAAGGCCAATGATGGTGCCGTCCAGGGAGACACTGTTGAATCTGTTGGGGACAAGAAAGCTGCTGATGAGATAGTTAACAGGATCAAGGGAAAGGAAGGCAAAGTTATTGTTGAGGACCATAAGCTCCAGAAGCAGAGCCCGCCGCTCCTTTTTGATCTCAATGAACTCCAGAGAGAGGCCAATAGAAGGTTTTCATTTTCTGCTGCCAGAACCTTGCAGCTTGCCCAGCAACTTTACGAAGAGAAAAAACTGGTCACCTACCCAAGGTCTGACAGCAAACATCTTCCCGAGGACTACACGGATGTTGTTCCGAGAATTTTTGGCATACTTTCCCACACAAAATATGACAAGGTGGCCCTGCCACTTGTTGGCCAGAAGGTTGCAAAAAACAAGAGAATATTTGACAACAAGAAGATCTCTGACCACTTTGCAATAATCCCCACAGAAAAATCGCTTGAGGAAGTATCTCTCACTCCAGAACAGACAAAAATTTATGATTTGATAGTGAAAAAATTCCTTGCAGCGTTCTACCCGGATGCAGTCTGGGAGGTCGTGCACAGGGTGACCCAGGTTGACGGGCTTGATTTCAAGTCCGATGCCAAGAGTTTGAAAGAAAAAGGTTTCTACGCTGTCTATGGCAGGGAAGAGCAGGAAGAATCTTCTCTACCAGTGGTTGCAGAAGGCGAAACAGTGGAAACTGTTGCACAGGAACTACAGGAAAAACAAACAACGCCACCGCCAAGATATAACGAGGCAACCCTCCTTGGAGCAATGGAAACGGCTGGCAAGTTTATCGATGATGAGGAACTTAGAGATGCAATGAAGGAAAAAGGCCTGGGAACTCCGGCCACAAGAGCTTCTATCATCGAAAGGATACTGGAAGTTGGCTACATTGAACGTGTTGGCAGAGACCTTGTCCCAACAACAAAAGGGATAGCGCTGTACGATCTTTTGATTGGTTTCCCTCTTCCGGAACTATATTCACCAGAAATGACCGGAAACTGGGAATACAAGCTTGCCTGTATTGAAAAAGGCGAGATGAGCCCCGAGGATTTCCTTAATGAAATTGTGGATTTCACAAAACAGCTTGTAAACAAGGTAAAGGACAGGAGTCTTGATGCTCCAATTGCCAGCCAGGATGGCAATGGAGAGGCGAGGGCCATTGGAACTTGCCCTCTCTGCGGGGAAGATGTTGTTGACTCTTTTATGTCTTTCAGGTGTGCCAACTACAAATCCACAAAGACCAAAAAAGGCGCAAAGAAAACGAAAGCCAAGGAAGAAGATGAAGAGAGCGGGTGCAATTTTGCGATCTGGAAAACGATTGCCGGAAAAATCATTACCGAGGACATCGCAAAAGAGCTCATCGAAAAGAAGAAGGCAGGTCCTCTTTCCGGTTTCAGATCAAAATCTGGCAGGCCATTTTCTGCTACCCTTTTGCTTGGCGATGACGGTAAAATAACCTTCGAGTTCTCCAAGAGCCAGGATGAAGGTGGCCAGGAAAAAACAAAAATAGAAGAAGTCTTCCTTGAAGACCCTGTTGCAAAGTGCCCGGTCTGCAAGGCCGACATCCTCGAGGGAACCTCGGTGTACCGCTGCCAAAACTTTGGCAAGTCTTGCAAAATGTCCCTTAGTAAAGTAATTTTAGGGAAGGCCATAGCTCGCGAAACGGCCGCCAGACTTTTTGAAGAAGGCAAAACAGAAAAGATTTCAGGCTTCATAAGTCGCAAAGGCAGACCGTTTTCTGCGTATCTGGTTTTAAAAGATGACGGGAAGGTAGGGTTTGAATTTGACAATGCAACAGGAAGGACAGCAAAAGGCGCATCCAAAGTTTCAAAGCCAAAAACTAAAAAAAGCAAATAGGCTTTTCTGGACAGTTTTAAGGTTCGGCCTTGCCGTCGGTTTTGTAGTGGCCATTGCCCTTGCTCTTTTCATATACAGGGTCGGATCAGATGTTGTTGCGACTTTGCCAAATCTTGATGAACAGAAGAGGCCGCCAGTGGCGTCCCAGATATTTGATTACGACAACCAACTAATAGGCTCCGTCTTTTTTGAGGACAGGATACCTGTAAAGATAAGTGAAGTTTCAAAGGATTTCCTCAACACAATAGTGACCTCTGAGGATGAAAGGTTTTACCAGCATAAGGGTTTTGATCTTCGTTCAATCTTCAGGGCATTTTTTGTCAACATAAAGACAGGTTCCATGAGTCAGGGTGGTTCTACGCTGACCCAACAGGTTGCCCGTTCGGAGCTTTTTATAGACAGCAAAGAAACTTCGGTCACAAGGAAGATCAAGGAAATAATACTGGCATTCAAGCTTGAGCAGCGTTACACAAAAGAAGAGATTCTAGAAGCCTATGTCAACCAGATATTCTTTGGGTTTGGCTCCTATGGTGTGGAATCTGCAGCTAGAAACTATTTTGGAAAACATGCAAAAGACCTTAACTATGCAGAAAGCTCCCTTCTCGTGGCGATCCTTCCTGCCCCTTCGGTCGACAATCCGATAATCAACCTTGCTGGTACAAAAGTGCGCCAGAAAAACGTTTTGCGGAAACTTGTTGTAAATAATGTAATAACTGAAGAAGAATCGAAGAAATATTTTGAGGTGCCGTACCAAAGAAAATCTTTCAGGGAAGTCGGGGACAACGATTCTGTAAACTACTTCATCGACTACGTCAAAGCCGAGATGGAGAAGCGCTACGATCCAAAGGACCTGAAAGAGGGTGGCCTCAGGATCAAGACAACGCTTATCAGGTCCTACCAAAAATATGCCGAGAACGCCATGAGAAATGTGTTTGCAAAAGCTGAAAAAAGTGGCGAATTCTCCTCAAAAGTTTTTGATGAATTTGGTGTAAAACAGCCACAGGCTTGTTTTGTGGCAATGAACCCCCGCAATGGGTATGTTCTCGCGATGGTTGGTGGAAGAGACTACAAAAACACAAAGTGGAACCGCACAACAGCAGAAAGACACCCCGGCTCGTCATTCAAGATTTTTGACTACTCGGCCGCACTTGAGAACAAATCTGTTACCCCTGCTTCCATCCTCAAGTCAGACTACAGCTTCAACGTGAATGGATGGAACCCGGGTGAATGGAATTACAGCGTTACCAACAAGCTTTATACTGTAAGAGGCGCACTTTTGACCTCTTCGAACGTCTGTGCATTGAGAGCGGGCCTTAGGGTTGGATTAGATAGAGTCGCTTATTATGCAGCCAAAATGGGCCTCAAGACCCCAATAATGCCTTACCCTTCAATCACCGTTGGTTCAGTTGAAGTCAGACCTGTTGATATGTGTACTGCCTATGCCTCCCTCGCTTCAGGTGGAATTCGTCATGATCCGGTTGCCATACTGGAAGTACAAAACAGGGACGGGATAATAATCGAGCGCTATCAGGGCACAGGTTTTAGAGTCCTCTCCGAAGAAACAGCGTGGATACTTGGAAATATTTTTCAAGATGTTTTACACTCTATTCTTGGCTCCACAATAAAAACACCGGCGGCTGGAAAAACTGGTACTTCTACTGGTTCACTCAATGCCTGGTATTGTTGCTTTACACCAGAAATAACTGTTACCTGCTATGTTGGAAAAGACTCGAAAAAAGTCATGAGTGCTGTCAACACAATCATCTGGGGTTCTTCAATGGCAGCTCCAATGGCAAGAGATTTTGTAAATGCCTGCCTCACTGACAAAAAACATCCTCTGCCAAAAACCCCATTCCCACCTGCACCAAAAGGCATGACTGGAAGTATTTTCTGTAAAACATCCGGCGAGCTTGTCAATGGTTTTTGCCCAAGGGACCAGATTAGCAGCGATTATTTCTTTGCCGGGACCACACCTGACACTCCATGCCAATACCACAAACAGGGCGTTTTCCCATACAACGTTGTTGAAGAAATTGTTGACGGGAAAAAATATTATTATAAACCCGGAAACTCCTGGTGTGTGACAAAAGAAGTTCTCCTTTCAAAAGATGTTTACGAAAAACTCCAGACAAAATCTGATTGTCCGGCATTGATCAACCTTACCATCTCCGACCAATCAGGCCAGCTGATGCAGGAGCCATACTCACTTTCCAAGGGCAATATCTACAACCTTGATGTTTCCATACCACAGGATGTCCTTGGAAAATTCAACGAAATAGATGTCTATTTTGGTGATATGAGGGTAAAGAAATGGCAAGAGGGTGATCTTGATTCCGATACAGGTCAAAAAGTGGAATTCAGCTCACCGCTCAATGCCATGTTTGCTGTGTCTCCAGATGATGCAGACAAAACAAAAAAATTGATTTTTGAGATAAGGGGCCCAGGCGGCTTTTATCTCAAAAAAACTTTTGATGTGGGGATAAGCTAGGCTGGCGATGCTCCCAGTTCCACTACCAAGAACAAAAACGAAAAAACCCAGAGGATTCCCGTTTCTGGGTTTTTTCGTGCTTATTATTCTGGTGGTAGTTTTTTCTGCGGCCTTCTACCTTGCGTTCATTGTTTCAGACTATGATGTCAGGTGGCTGCCCACAATCCTTGACCCACAAAACCATAAACCGCCAAATCCCCACGAGACTGTAAATGAAACAAACAGGATCTTTGATGCCGAGGGGAACCTTATCCATGAGTTCCATGGCGATGAGGACAGGATATATGTCCCGCTCGAACAAATTTCCGAATGGGCCAGAAAAGCAATCATCGCGTCTGAAGATGTAAGGTTTTATTACCACAAGGGTTTTGACATGAGGGCCACACTGAGAGCATTTTTCAAAAATGTCCAGACGCGAGAAGCCTCTGAGGGTGGCTCAACTATCACCCAGCAGCTTGCCAGAAACATGTACCTTGGAACTGGGAAAACCCTTTCAAACGAGAGGACTTTTACAAGAAAGCTAAAAGAGTTGCTGCTGGCTCGAAAAATAGAGCAAGCCTACTCTAAAAATGAAATCCTCGAATTCTACCTGAATCAGGTCTACTTTGGCTCAAGGGCCTACGGAATAGAGTCTGCGGCAAAGAGATATTTTGGCATTCCAGCCAAAAACCTTACGCTTGCACAGTCATCGATGCTTGCAGGCGTCCTGTCTTCGCCATCATTTAATAACCCGTATGACAATCTGGCAGAGGCCAAAAAAGCGCAGGAAGTTGTTCTCGAAAAGATGGCCAAAAATGGTTTTATAACCGATGTCCAGATGGAAAAGGCATCAAAGGAGAAGCTCAATTTCCGGCCATATTCCATCCAGCTTAAGGCTGGCGATTCCCTAGGTTATTTCATAGATTACGTCAAAGACGAGCTTTACGACAAACTTGGAGAGTTCCCAATCAAAAAGGGTGGCCTAGACATATACACAACCATAAACCAGGACTGCCAAAAGTATGCCGTTCAAGCCGTTAACAAAGTCCTTGGAGAAGCCATAAAAGCTGGTGATTTTGGCAAAATTCAAAAAGATAAGCTTGGAGTTGAACAGCCGCAGGTGGCCCTTTGTGCCATTGATGCCGATACTGGCCAGATACAGGCAATGGTTGGCGGAAGGGACTACAAGAACACCCAATACAACAGGTGCACAGCGTTAAGACAGCCTGGCTCTTCATTTAAAATACTTGTTTACAGCGCCGCACTCCAGCATGGCGTCCTCTCACCATCAAGTCTGGTCCGCTCCAGCCCGATTTCAATTGGTGACTGGCAGCCAAAGGAATGGTTCAGGGGATATTTTGGAACTGTAACAGTCAAATATGCTCTCCAGGAATCAAGCAATATCTGTGCAATAAGGGCAGCTCTGAAGGTCGGGCTTGGCAATGTTGTCGCGACAGCCAAAAAAATGGGCATCAGCACATCAAAATTGCTTGCCGTGCCATCTATTGCCATTGGCTATGTAGAGGTCAAACCCATCGAAATGGCTTCCGTTGGCCAAACTATTTCAAACTATGGAACCCACATACCACCAATTGCCATCAAGAGGATAGAGAACAGAAAAACAGGCAAGACCATTGACCCTGCCTATGGGCAACCAACCAGGGCAATCGATGAGCCAACAGCATACGACATGATCTCGATGCTGAAGAATGTTGTTGAGCGAGGCACTGGGATGTCGGCCAAAGTGCCAGGCGTCCCGTGCGCTGGCAAAACAGGAACTACAGGCTCCTTTAGAGATGGCTGGTTTGTTGGCTTTACCCCTGAAATCTCTGCCTCGGTTTACCTTGGCTCTGACTCCAGAGAGGTTGATTTGTCATTTGTTTCCAACTATGGATCAAAATATTCAGCACGCATCTGGAAAGAGTTTATTTCGATGTATTCAAAGGGCAGGACGATCAAGGACTGGGTGGACAAAAACCCTGATGATTACGTCAGAGTGAGGGTCTGTGAGGAAACTGGTCTTATAGCAAACGACACCTGCCCGGGCTATTACATGCTTGTAAGAAAGAGCAAGATGCCCAGTGAGAGATGTAAAATAGACCACCCAAAGAAGATTTTTGTAACAATATGCAAAGAAACCAAGCTCCTGGCCAATCAATATTGCCCTGAAAAAGAAAAGGTTGAGTTTGAGCTTGGCAAGGAACCAAAAAAGTTTTGCGAAGTCCATAAAAAACCTGAAGACAAGAAACCTGAAGAACAGGACAAACAAACCGATGAAGAAAAGCAGTCTTCAGGGAAAGACACCCAGAAACCACCCACCAAAAAGCCTTCCACCGAGAAGCCTGGCAATGGAGGAAAAGACACGACTCCCGGCACAAAACCACCAATTGACAAGCCAAATCCAGAGCCACAACCCCAACCTGAACCGGAGCCACAGCCGCAGCCAGAGCCTGAGCCCCAACCTGAACCGGAGCCAAGGTACTTTTTTGTCTCCCCAAGCCAGGCCTCAGCCTCAGTTGGTGAATTTGTCAGGTTTGACTACGTTTTCAATTACGAAGGGGTCAGCTGGGTAACGATGTATGTGGACGGTGTCCAGGTGGACACAGCAACGAGCTTCCCATGGTCAATTGTCTGGGCGCCGAGATCGGCCAAAACCTATAATCTCCTTTTTATTCTCTACAATGATGCGGGTGGAAGGGTGGCCGAGTATTCAAGGTCATACACGGTGTACCCATGAGTGGTAAATTCATTGTTTTTGAGGGTGTTGACGGCGCAGGAAAAACCACACAGATGAAACTCCTTCACAAAAAACTCACAACTATAGGGCATGATTGCATCATGACTTACGAGCCTGGTGACAATTCGGTTGGTGTGAGTGTCAGAAAGTTTCTGATAGAAAAGGACCTTGATGCAGTTTCGGAGGCACTCCTTTTTGCTTTTGACAGGGCTGTTCATATAAGGGAGGTTGTGCGTCCCGCCATCGATGAAGGCAAGATAGTGCTTTGTGACAGGTTTCTTATGTCCTCGCTGGTTTACCAGGGGATTGCCAGGGGGCTTGGTGAAGAATGGATAAACGAAATAAACAGCAAGGGGCTGGGAGGGCTTGTCCCAGACGTAACTTTGGTATTTGATATCGCAGTTGACATGGCTCTCAAAAGAGTTCAAAATGCTAACAGGTTTGAGAACACTTCCCTGCAGGAAAAGGTGAGGGAAGGATTTATAAAAAAATCAGGAGAGACCCCAAACACTTTCCTAATTGAAGCTGGCAGGAGCGAAGAAGAGGTGTTCCTCTCAGTGTGGGAAAAGGTTTCGTGGTTGCTCAAGGAGGAAAAATGAAACTTATTGCCGCAATAATCCAGCAGGAAGACGCAAACGAAGCAACTGCAGAACTTCTCCAGAACGGCTATAAAATAACAAAGCTAAGAGGTATTGGCGGTTTTCTTGAAGAGGGCAACCTTGTTCTTTTGATTGGTGTCGAAGACGCCCATGTACCAAAGGTTCTCCAGATTTTTCAGAAAACATGTGTTGCAAGAGACAGATACATCAACGCCCTGCCGTTTGTCCCGATGGAGGGAATGCCACCACTTTCGTTCCCGGTGAAAGTGACCGTTGGTGGCGCAAAGATTTTCGTGCTTCCTGTCGAAGAATTCCACATGCTGTGATGGGTCTTTCGGATTTACCCATACAACCGTTTTTTACCAAGCGTTTTAAAAACCACATAGCTTCGCTAAGGGTTTCTGCAAGCTATATATTTGTTGGGACAGAGTCAAGGGGTGCCTCCATTTTGGCGAGGGCCTTTGCAAAAACGCTAAACTGTGAGAAGCAGGATTCCGATTTTTGTGGCGTTTGCCATTCATGCAGGATGATTGAAGCCCAGACGCATCCTGATGTGAAGATCTATGATCCCGGCGATGCAAGATTTGGAATAGGTCTTGCAAGACAAGTGCAGCAGGAATCGATGGAGTCCAATTATAGCGCCAGGTACAGGGTGAACATCCTCAAGAACGCACACTCCATGACGACTGAGGCCCAGAACGCCCTGCTCAAGCTTCTTGAGGACGGAAAGCCAAACTGCACCAACGTTCTCCTTTCGGAGAGTCTTGACGAGATACTGCCAACGATACAGTCAAGATCAATCATTTTGAGGTTGCCGCCACTCCCTGTCGGCCCTTCTGCCGCCCTGCTTGTTGAAAAAGGTCTTGCAGAAGAAATTGCAAAAAGGGAGTCTGAAAGTTTTCTGGGCGACATCTCTCTTAGCGCGTGGATGGCGGAAAACACAGAGAAAACTGAACAGCTGCTTCAGGTCATGACAAGTTTTGGCGAAGGTACAGTTCTCCCTTTGCTTGCTGTTCTTGAAGATGATGAAAATCTCGAATATATTTTGCACTTGGTGCGAGAAGTTCTCCATAGGGCGGTCCTTCTGAAACACGGAATTCATATTGATGGTGCATTCCTTGAGAAGGCTGTTCCAAAAATTGCCAGCATGCCTCAAGAGAGGCTGCAAACAATTGAGAGGGCCCTCGCAGAAACGGAAAGGTTATGGAAGACACAATCGAAAAAAACGACGTTGGCACAGGCAATGTTCCTGAGGGCATGGACGTCGTCGGCATAAAATTCAGGGGAAGCAACAAGGTATATCACTTTCTTACGGACGAGATCGGATTAAGGCCCGGTGATGCCGTGGTTGCCCTCACTGAAAAAGGTATTGATATTGGTCATGTGACCTACACAACCCAAAAAGTGGAGAACCCGGCAGGGCTCAAAAAACTGCTCCGCAGGGCAACAGCGCTTGACCTTATAAGGTTCCATGAAAATATGGCCCTGGAGAATGTTGCCAGGGTTGAGGCCCAGAAACTTGCTGATTCAATGAATCTCCAGATGCAGTTTGTTGTTGCCTGCTACAACCTCGACAGGTCAAAGGTGACCCTGTATTTCATGGCTGAAAAGAGAATTGACTTCAGGGAATTTGTCAGGGAACTCTCCAAAAAACTCCATATTAAAGTTGAACTGTGGCAGATCGGACAAAGGGACGAAACGAGACTGTTTGGTGGGATTGGCCCATGCAACAAGGTTTTTTGTTGCGCAACTTTCCTCAACTCAAAAGAGTCAGTCACCATTAAAGATGCAAAATGCCAGAGGCTCGATATTAACCCACAGAAGATAACAGGAATGTGTGGAAAACTGATGTGCTGCCTGAAGTATGAGGTTGACACATACAAAGAAGCATTACAGGATTTTCCTGAAGACGGGGAAACGGTGCTTTATTCAGGCCAGGAGTGCAAGGTCCAGAGCGTAAATCCGTTTGCCAGGACTGTAACAGTTACAGGCCCAGAAGTGTCTATCGTAACGGTCAAGATAGAGGAAATATCAAGAAACTACCATGGCGAGTGGATCCCTGCAATCGGCTCGTATGAGAAGATGTCAGAGCAAAAAGCTGAAAGAGCAAGAATCAGCTTTGAAAATGCAGAACTGGCAAAAACCAGGAAGAAAAAAAAGAAAGATAAACCGAGTGTCAGGCCCCCACACCATGGCCAGCCTGGTGACCAACCCTCGCAAGGACAGTTTCAGCACCAGTCACATGAAGTCCTGGATGAACAAGAACATCATAATCATCCCCCCACAGAACAAGATCAACCTGAGAGCCCCTTTTGATAAAGCTGACTTTTTGCCCCTGGTTGATGTAATCGTTCTCTGATACGAAACAGTCTATCTTGTTGACTACCTTGTCGGCAATTTCAATCATGGCCATCTTTATAGGGCCCTCAATAAATATGGTGTTTCTTTCATTCACAAGCTGATATTTTGCCCCAAGAAGGTTTACTGCCCTGCGGAGCCAACAAAACTGTATGTACTCCCAGAGGTCAACCATTGGCAGATTCAGCTTTGCCTGTGTGTGGACAACCTTTGTTATTTTCCCTGATATTGGCGCGTAGTTGAAATGGACATCAAAGGGAGACATGTATATTCCAAAAAGAAGCCCTTTCTGGGGTTTGTCATCAGATTTGGAAATTTCCTCAACCTTTATTTTTGTACCGAGTTTTTCGCACTCAACTTGCCCGTTTTCGATCTTTTTTACATACATGAGCATGCCGTCGCACGGCGAGACAATAACAGATGAGTCTCCAAGAGAAGTTCTTGGTGGGTCCCTGAAGAACCAGATGTTTCTTTTCCAGTGCTGGTAAAGAAAATTTAGGCCAATCAGCACCACAATAATGCCCAGAATCCAGTAAACCACTTGCACCTCCAGCAAAAACAGAATCCTTGGGATTATAGCAACAATTGGCCTAGTCGTCCAGAAGCTGTGCTTTTCTGTGGTTACTTAATCCTGATAAAATCAATATCTCATGGACATGTGAGTATTTGAAAATTAGATAAATTATTGATAAACAAAAAAATTGCTTATTGTTGTTTTCTACCAGTAGTGAGCCAGTAAATTCCAATGATTACCAATCCAAAAACGAAATAGAGCATCCACCCAAGCAAATCAAAAACAAACCCAACAACCAAAACCACAGAAACAGAGAGTACTCCCAGGATTATCCAAAAGACGTTTTTCATTACTTTTCCTTTAGCCATTTATATGTGACGTATGGAAATTTGGGCGCATAGTAACCCAAAAAACCTGCGGTCGGTTGAAGAAATTTTCCAACAAACGGAGATGGTTTTTTATAGAGGATGCCGTCCATTCTATAGAGTGAATCGATGTGCCTGTAGGTTTCTTCTAGCCCGTATTTCTCATACATCTTGGCAGTGGTGTCTGATTGCGTGTGCTGAATCAGCTCAACCGGGAAGTTGGAGTATTTGTTCAAATCGCGGGCAAGCTGGACAATCTCGGGGTTTGCGCCATTTGTTATCGCCTGTTCCCTGAGCTTCTTGTATCTCTCGAGGTCCAGTGAGTAGTGGTCTTTTATTTGCGCAAGCGCATAAACAGCGTCCAAAACATATTTTATTCTACTTGTGCACGTGACTGGATCAAGCGCCCTGACCTCTATTGTTCCAAGCCTCCTGCTGATGATGAGGTCCTGAAAACGGTAGAACCTGTCGCCTGTGAGCGGCCCTGTTGCATAGCCAACAGCCAATCTGTAAGACTGCCCAAACCTCTCCCCCATCCGGAACGGGGCGTTTGCGGTCATGAGCATGATGGCTGGCAGGAAGTGTGCGATATTGTCATAAGCGCGCTCTATGTCCTCTGGCCCGCCGATATGGATTTGAAGGGCGCAAACGTTCGTTGGGGCATCAATCTGGATAAGATGCCCCAACGGAACGATGTATCCCATTGCTATTTTTGACAGTTCGGCCCTCAGCCCTCGAAGCTGGGTTATGATCTCCAGTGGTGAATGGCAGATGTCGGTGGCCACTTCAAGGCCGCTCATCATGCCATATTTTAGGTCTTTTCCCCTTGCGAAGTTCGATGCCGTGAGGTGATAGTTTCTAGAGGGTTTTTTCCACAGGAGTTTTGCCAGGTAATATAGGGAGCGTGTCGTTGGAAGAAGGGGTTCTGTTACAAAAACCTCTTCCTCAAGGCCGAGTGTAATCAATTGCTACTATTCCTCCTTGGCTACGATATAGTTCCTATTGTAGAAAGAATAAAAAGGTATCATGATTATCGATGATACTGTTCCTGAGATCAAGTTGAATAAAGGGGCGCTATAATAAATAAATTTGCCCCATCCTTGAGGATTAAGGCCATACAGTCTTATTGAAACCTCATTTGTTGGAAGCATGATCAATGCCCTGGCAACAACACCAATGAGCAATGCGACACCAAACCATATCAAATAGTTTTTGTTTTTTGAAAATGGCTTGAAGACCGCATAAGAAACAAGACAGAATGTTGACAATGCAATAAAATTTGCCGTAAGACCTATTGCGTCGGGTGTTACAAGGAAGTGACGCAATATATCTTTAATTGCGATAATCAAGACACCGGCAACCGGCCCAAGCATGAATGTTCCAAGAAGACAAAAAATCTCGGAAAAGTCAAACTTTAGAATTGGATCCACCCAGAATGGAATTTGGATCAACATCCCCAAAAACGAAAGACATGACAAGACTCCGATAATTGCGATGGTTTTTACAGACAACCTTTTCATGTAGTGCTCCTTTCCGCCAAGTCGGGGAAAATATACGGAAAGAAGAGACCTTCTTTCATCCGGACTTTACCGTCGGCCCCGGAATTTCACCGGATCTGCAAGGCCTTGCCTTGCTTGCGGGCTTTACCGCCGATAGGGAATTTCACCCATCCCCGAAGGCAGTCTGGATTCTATAAAATAATTTGGTTATCTTCAAGGTCATAAAGCGACCCCAACAGCTCCTGGGTTATGTTTTTCGGTTCGCCCTGCCAGAAAATCCTGCCGTCTTTTAAAAACACTGTCCAGTCACAAAAGGCCCTTGCCAGTGATGTGTCATGCACGACCGCAACAGCGCAGTTTTGCGGCCCAAGCCTCTTTTTTATCTCTGCAAATGTCTTGACCTTGTACTTCAGGTCGAGGTGGGCTGTGGGTTCATCCAGAAGGTAAACCTTGGGGTCCCTGATGACAGTTTGGGCAAGCGATGCCCTTTGCAGTGTGCCATCGGAAAGGTCTGAAATAGGGGTGTTTCTGAACGCCACAAGGTCAAAGTCTTGTAAAACATTGTCCAGCCTGTTTTTATCGGCTACGGTCAATCCAAGCGACACATAGGCAGAGAGAGGGAGTTTGATTGTTCCGGATTTTACCGGTCTCTGGACTGCGACCGTTTTTGACAATTCGTCGAGTGTGTAGCTTTTTGTATTTTTGCCAAGCACTGATATGCTGCCTGAGAAAGTTTTTGCGATGCCAAAGAATGTTTTTATAATGGTCGACTTACCAGAGCCATTGGGCCCCATCAGGCCGACAAGTTTTGAGTTCTCGACATCAAACGAAACATCATCAATGACAACTTTGCTCCCGTATCCGGCCCTCAGGTTTCTGACTTTTACCATGACGGTTTCCTTGATACGAGATAGAAGAAGAACAGGCCGCCGGCTATGTTCATGATGACCGAGGCGGGGACTTCCTGGAAAGGCATTATCGATCTCCCCACGGCATCGGCAAGACCTAGCGTTATTCCACCAAGCAGAATACTGCACGGAACAACATATCTTGACTCCCCGCCAACGATTCTTCTAGAGATATGGGGTGTTATGAGACCCACAAAGCCCATCAGGCCAGCAGTTGTGACCGCCATGCCTGTCAGGAGCGAGACGATCACGAACATCAATGATCTGAGCTTGACGGGATTTACGCCAAGGTAAGTGGCCTGTTCGTCGCCAAGCAGGTAAGCATCCATCTTTCTTGGAATCCCTATGAGCATGACGACCGATATGGCGACTGCGATGGCCAGGAAAATGACCCCGGTATAGGATGAACTCGAGAGGCCATTATAGCTCCAGAAAAACGTCTTCTGGAGGATGTCTCTGCCCAGCACCACAATGATGTAGTTCAGCCCTGCGAACACAAACGAGAGCGCGACACCGGCGAGCACGAGGCTGGTGCCTGTGCTGCCTGTTCTTCCCGAAAGCAACCATATTATCAGGCAGGCAAGAACCGCACCAGCAAAAGCGAAAACAGAGACTGCGGAAAATCCCAGGATGGTCAGGCTGGCACCAGAAAGCAACGCGATGTTGACCCCAAATATTGCACCTGAGCCAATACCTGCGATGTACGGGTCTGCAAGGTCGTTCCTGAAGAGCGTTTGCGAGAGTGCTCCGGCAAGTCCCAGAGCCATGCCAGAGAGAACAGACACAAGCATTCTTGGCAGTCTCATGAGTAGAATTATCCTCGTGTGGGTTTCGGGAGAATTACCAAAGCCAAGAATGCTTGCAATGGCTTTTATTGCATCAATCGGGCCAATGCCTGAAGAGCCAAATAGTAGCCCGACAGACATTACCAGAAACAGGGCAAAAACGAGTAACAGTATTATTCTGGTTTGCTTCACTTGCCGACAATCTGCGAGATTATCTTCAGTGCGTCTAGCACCCTTGGGCTTGGCCTCATCAAAAGATCATCATTCATTATGTATATCGAGCCGTTTTTGGCGGCCCTGGTTTTGGCGACACCTTGCCTCTTCTCGATTTCGGCAACCGTCTTTTTGTATGATTCCGGAACAATGATTACTTCTGGATCAAGGCCGGCGATTGCTTCTTCTGAAAGCGTCGGGAAATCGCCATCAAGCCTGTCGCCAGCATTCTCTGCTCCAACCCACCTTACCATGTCGGCGCCAAGTGAATTCTTGCCAAATGTTGTTGGCGGGTTGTCCCATATTTCGAGATAAACCAGTTTTTTGCTGCCCTTCGCTGTCTCTTTGTGGAGCGATTCAATTTCTGGCCTGAGCTCCTGGGACTTTGCCGGCAGACCACAGATGTCTGCAACTTTGTCTATTGTGTCCAGAACATCGTTTACGGTTTGCGGATCAAAGGTCTCGACCCTTATTCCGGATGATTTTATCTTGTTTATGACATCAAGCGGAACAAGTCTGTTTACAAGAACGACATCCGGTAAAAGCTCGACTACACGCTCTATCTTTAGTGCATACGGATTTCCAAGGCTTTCCACTTTGGCAACTTCCGGGGGATAGTTGCACTGTGAGGTTCTCCCAATGAGCCTGTCGCCTGCACCAACAAAATAAACTATCTCTGTGATGTTTGGTGAAAGGGAGATGATCTTCTCCGGGGCATTGGCAGAAGGCTGGGCCGGCTGGACTCCACAAGAACAGAGCATGAATGCCAGCAATAAAACAGACAATATCTTTTTCATATTTACCTCCTCGGGTTTTCGCAAAGACGGTCTCCTGGCTTGCGGCTTGGCGCCTTGCGGGGTTTCCTTCCCGGTTGCCCAGTGGATTCCCCAGACTTGCCGCTTACAGTGGCGGGACCGCGCCGGATTCTCACCGGCTTCCGCTGCCTTTGCATGGTCGAGTCTAGCCTCGCATTGGTCCTTGTCAAGATTGAATGCCAACATACAATCCAGAATGTGGCCAAAAAAACGATAAGTTATGCCTGTTCGAATTGTGGTTATTCAAGCACGAAACCGCTTGGAAAATGCCCCGAATGTGGTGCATGGGGAACATTTGAAGAGAAAGAGATGTTCCCGCAGGACTCCTCCAAATGCAAAGACATTGAGGTGGAGGGCATTTCTCTTGCCGAAGAAAACAGGATTGAAACTGGCATAACAGAATTTGACAGAGTCATGGGTGGTGGTGTTGTCCAGGGGTCGGTCGTTCTCATTGGAGGAGAACCAGGTGTTGGCAAATCCACGCTCATGCTCGCGGTGGCAAACAGCTACGCAAAAACTTCCCAAAGCACCCTCTATTGTTCTGGCGAGGAGTCCCCAAAGCAGATATCCATGAGGGCAAAACGCATTGGGGTGATGGACTCTGGCATTTCGCTGGTTTTTGAAACAGATCTTGATGCAATCCTGAACGAGGCCGCAGAAAACCTCCCAAAAGCACTGTTCATCGACTCGGTCCAGACAATAATGCTTGAGGATGCAGGCACCCCTGGCGGGCCAAACATGCTGAGGGAAGCGACCAGAAAAATAGTCGAGTTCTCAAAAAAGCATTCTGTAACAACCTTTCTTATTGGCCATGTCACAAAAGAAGGCAACATTGCAGGGCCAAAGACCCTTGAGCACCTCGTTGATGTGGTTTGCTACCTTGAGGGCGAAAGATATTCAACCCTAAGGATACTACATGGTGTAAAAAACCGCTTTGGTGCGACAGATGAAGTTGGTTTGATGGAAATGACCGAGGGTGGCTTCAGGGCAGCAGACAGGCAATCGCTTGTCAGGAATGAGAATGTTCCTGGGGTGGCAATAACCGCCGTTTCAAAGGGAAACAGGCCGATAGCGCTTGAAGTCCAGGCGCTTGTGGCTCCAACATACTATCCTTCCCCAAGGAGGGTGGTGACTGGTTGCAACATGAACAGGGCGCTGATGCTTCTGGCTGTCCTGGAAAAAAGGGCCTCTATTCCTCTGGGGAAACTGGATTGCTATGTAAATCTTGTTGGTGGTCTGGATTCTGACGAACCATCACTTGACCTGCCAATATCTTTTGCGCTTGTGTCTTCGTTTATGGACAGAAAAGTGCCCGAGGGCGTGGCTTTTGTTGGTGAGGTAGGGCTTACTGGTGAAATACGCCCTGTCAGCCAATTGGGAACAAAACTAAAAGAACTCAATGCTTTGGGGCTTAAAACTGTGTTGGTGCCAAATCAGGACAAGCCTGATATTGAAGGGCTGGAGATTATCTCGGCAGGGACGTTGAGGGAGGCACTGAAGTTGGTATGGCCTGGTCAAGGTTTACCTTGAGTTGGAAGGTGTAGTACAGAAGAACGTCTTTTGGCCAGACAGTGAATTCAAACGTGGCCACTCCAGTCAGGGTCTTCAAAGGAAGCCTTACCCAACCCGATCTTTCAGCACCCGATGGTATATCGCTTGAGAAAATAGGGTCCCAGTCTGAGGCCTGGAGCTTTTCCTGGCCGACAATCATTTTTGTGAGTGAGGCCGGGAACCTGACTTTTGTTTCAAGCTTGTTGTAGATCTTGATGTCGAGCCTGAGGTTGTTTTTTTCCTTGACGATTGCAACAAGGGTGAAATCAACGCCATTTTTGGAGAATTTTATTGGCGGAACAAGATTTTCAGTTGAACCGCCGCCGCCCTCTTCAGCATTTTTGATGCAATCGGCAAGGGCTTGTTTGAGCTTGCGGTTTTCATCCTGAAGAGAAAGATTTTCTGCTTTAAGAACCGAGATGTCCGGGATCGTAATTGTTATTTTCTTTTCCTTTGTGTCATACTCCACAGAGGAACCATCTTTCGGGAAAACATTGTCAATAAGGAAACGGAGTGGAACGACTGTCCTCTCCTCAATTATTGTTGGCGCTGGCTGAAGGGTGACTGACTTGTCATCCACAGTTGCGATTTTTTCACCGATTTTCATTACAATTGTGCGCGATTGCTCCTGGGTTGTAGCAACCGTTATCGACAAGAGTAAGAAAACTAGCGCCAAACTGTAAATTGCATACCTTTTCATGGCGGGACGTATTATAGTCATTATGATTTTTATGTCAATACTCTACCAGCCTATCCTCAGCCTGTCGGCGAGGAAAAGTGGAAGTCCAGCCTCCATTACTTTTGCAATGGTTGCCTCAATGTCGTAGTCCACGCGCTTTATTGTGGCTTTTCTCATGTCTGTGTCATAAACAGCGTAGCTTGCCTGGGGATTCCTGTCCCTTGGCTGGCCGACTGACCCGACATTTATTATGTATTTGATGCCGGGCTCAAGCGATATTTCCAGACCATAAGAACCCCTCTGGTATTCAATATCATCATGGCCTTTTATCGAAAAAACACCGGATATGTGGGAATGCCCGATAAAGCATATATTTGAGCTCATTATTTCTGAGAGTCTGACGGCTTCCATTGGCGAAGCTATGTATTCGAAGGGTGCGGATGAATCCAGACTACCATGGGCGACCTGGAAACCATCATGTGAGTTTGGCCCTGGTATTTTCAGCTTCATTGGTAAATTGCTTATGAATTTTTGGTGCGAGGGAGTTACCTGTGTTCTCTGCCACCTGATTGCAGAGAGGCCATATTGATTGAAATATCTTTCCTCAGAGGGCTCTATAAGCGCCTTGTCATGGTTGCCCATTATTGCCCTTACCCCAAGGTTTATTATTTTTGCAACACACTCATCGGGATTTGCATTGTACCCGACGATGTCCCCGCAACAGATTATCTCGTCAACGTTTTCTTTCTCCAGTGAGGCAAGCACAACGTTTAATGCTTCGATGTTGGCGTGTATATCAGAAATTATGCCGTATCTCATTTTGTTTTATTTTACCCGTAGAGGTCATTTAGTCAACACAGGTTAAAAAACCAGTCCCTGCCTTATTAAACCTGATGCCAGGAAGTCCCGGGTATCGAGCAATTTCCCTCCCTCTTTCTGGCATTTTGTAAATTCCAGCGCCCCTTCCTTGCAGGCGATTATTAATGTTTTTTTCGAGAGAAGCACTTCCCCTGGCTGCCCATTGCCTTCAACCACTTTAGGGCCAAACAGTTTTATCCTTTTGCCGTCAAGCACCGTGTAGCAACCGGGATCAGGCGACATTGATCTTATGTGACAAGACAACTCAAAAGCCGTCTTGTTCCAGTTGATGACTTCATCATCTGGTTTAAGTCTTCTTGCATAGAAGGTTTTTTCCTGGGATTGTGGCTCTCCTTCAAAACCCTGCCCAAGTTTTTTGATTGCTTCCGGCAGCATTGAAACAGAAAGCTTGGCCAGCTTCTCTGAAAGGGAACCAAAATCATCTGTGTCTTCTATTGCGATTGTCTCTGAAGCAATTACGTTGCCCCTGTCGAGTCTGTTTGAGATGAGCATCAAGCTCACACCGGTTTCCTTCTCACATTTCCTGATGGCCCACCTTATCGGCTCTGCACCCCTGTATCTTGGGAGTAGTGATGGATGAATGTTGAGTATCCCTTTTGCAAAAACATTAATGGTTGGAGGTAAAAGTATTTCAGAATAGGAAGCCAGGACAGCAATGTCGGCCGAAGCCTTTTTTAGAATTTCTACTGATTCATCGGAGTTGATGGATTCTGGGGAGTAGCAAGGGATATTTTTGCTTGCACAAAATTCTGATATGACCGAGGAGACCACTTTCTGACCCCTGCCCTTTTTTGCGTCAGGCCTTGTGGCCACAAGGCAGACATCATAATTTTCCGAGAGAAACTCGATTATGGTTTTTGCAAAATTGCCCGAGCCAATGAAAACTGTTTTCATACCATCAGATTTTCCCTGTACTGGACAGCCTCTGCAATATGGGGAGTCTTAATCTCTTTTGAATCGGCCAGGTCGGCGATGGTTCTGGAAACCCTGAGTATCCTGTCATATCCCCTTGCAGTCAGGTTCATTCTTTCACAAGCGAGCCTCAGGAAAGACTCCTCGTCTGCCCCAAGCCTGCAAAACTCTTTTATCTGTTTTGATGAGAGCTGTGCATTACAATATATTCCAAGGCTCTTGTAACGTTCAGTTTGCATTTTTCTGCCATTTGCCACCCTCTGCCTTATTGTTGTACTCTTTTCACCAGGCTGTGTGCCTGAAAGCTCCTCAGGAAGCAGCCTTGAGAGCGAAAGGTATATGTCAAACCTGTCAAGTAGCGGACCAGAGATTCTCGACTGGTATTTTCTGATAGATGAAATGCCACAGGTGCATGGTTTTGTTCTGTCTCCATAGTACCCGCACGGGCAAGGGTTCATTGCTGACACGAGCAGGAACCTTGAAGGATAGGTGACGGTTTGCCTCACCCTGGCGACAGTTACCTCGCCGTCCTCCATTGGTTGCCTGAGCACCTCCAGAACGTCTCTCTTAAATTCAGGCAATTCGTCCAGAAACAGGACACCACCATGTGAGAGGCTTATCTCGCCTGGCATAGGATTTGAGCCTCCACCGATGATTGCGGCAGGTGATGCAGTGTGGTGCGGTGACCTGTAGGGTCTTTTTGTTATAAGGCCTTCTTTTGACGGGAGGAGACCTGCAATCGAATATATCTGGCTGATTTCAACCGCCTCGTCAAAGGTGAGTGGTGGCAAGATTGATGGTAACCTCTTTGCCAGCATTGTCTTTCCAGAACCGGGTGCCCCCATCATAAGCACGTTGTGGCTCCCGCATGCTGCGATTTCCAGCGCCCTCTTGGCCATTACATTGCCCTTTACTTCGGACATGTCAACTGGATATTCAAGGAAGGAATCGGTGAAATCAACCTTCCTCATTTTCACTGACTGCAATGGCTTTTCTCCGGCAAGGTGCAGTGCCATGTCTTGCAGGTTGTCTGCCCCGATAACTTCAACATTGAAAATGGAGGCCTCGGCAATGTTGTCTTTTGGGACCATAAGCGTTTCTTCAGTTCCAGAGAGGGCTATGGCTATCGGCAAAACCCCTGGGACAGGGCGCAATGCGCCATCAAGCGACAGCTCGCCCAGAAAAGTCTTGCCCTCGAGGGACTCGGCAGGTATCTGGTTTGATGCGGCAAGTATGCCAAGAGCTATTGGCAGGTCAAACCCTGACCCTTCTTTCTTGAGATCGGCGGGGGCGAGGTTGACTGTTATCCTTTTGATCGGGAAGGCAAAACCGGAGTTTTTTATTGCAGAGCGGACCCTCTCCCTTGCCTCGGAAACTGCAGCATCAGGCAAACCAACTATATTGAAAGAAGGCAAAGCCTGCCCGGTTATGTCCACCTCAACTCGGAGCCTGAGCGGTTTGAGTCCCTCCAATGTTACACTTTGTACAGACGAGAACACAAAAATGATTTTATGTTATTGTGACTGATCGTCAAGAAGCCTGAAGGCTTCCAGAAATTCCGAGATAATTTCGAATTCAAAATTGTTTTGTCTTTCAAAAAAACGGGACATATCTCCACGGCCCATTCTTTTGTATCTTGAGGCACGGCAGAGCATCTGGAGCCTGTCACATTCTTTTACAAACCTTGCTTCCAGCGACTGGCATTTGACGTATTCTTCGAACAGTGCCTGCAGTTTTTGGGAGCTCCCAAAAATCTTTTCAGAAACTTTTTTCTCCGCGCTTTCCTTGTCAATAAATTCCTTTGCGCAAAGCGGCAAATCGGTCAGCAGGGCTTCCGGGATGTCATGAACAAGGGCCAGCTCAAGGGCCTTTTCCTTTGACATGCCTGGTATGTGGTCGGAGAGTAAAAGGACAAGCATGGAAACATTGTAAGAATGAGATGAAACTGGCTCCGGTGAGGCCACTCCGGAGAGGAGATACCCAAACCTCGGTATGTCTGTAAGGGTCTCGCAGTGGAGATATATCCCGGCGAGCTTTTTTATGTCATCTCTCACCGAGCATGCTCCTTATGGTTTCCAGTTCCTTCAATGCTCTTTGTTTACTATTGTCATTTGTATATCCGGCGCTGTTTTTAAGTAGCGGCTCAACAATTGATATTGGGTCCTTGTGCCCGTGGGTTTTCAGGGACTGTGCCAGACTGATGCAAAATTGTGTCCTGAAATCATCTTTTGACTCGGAAACCGTTTTTGTCAGTGCATCGTCCCACTGTTTTGTGGCATCCAGATAGTCTGGTGTCGAATCAACAAATTTGCCGTTTTTCATGGAATAAACAACCAGTGCCGATGGGACAAAATTGGTACCAAACTTGCCTGCCCACGATTTGTCGGCGCAAACCAGCTCATAGGTTCCATCCTTGTCCAGATCGTCAATGATCCATGGTGTTATGTGGTCTGGCAAAGAGAGGACATCAACCATTGCCTTGTCTTTGATGTCCAGCATCATGATGGTCCTGTCAAAGGGTGACATGGAGCTAAGAATCGAGATGGGGCCGGGTTTACTCCCTTTCTCAAACCACTCTTTCCTGGAATCATTTGTGGAGGCAAACCAGAGCCAGTGAAAGTTTATCCTTCGCGTTTGGCCAATTCCTCCTACTGGTTCTGCTGTTTCGTGGAACATCCAGTAACAAATGAGTTTTTGCTCCTCCACTCCGGTGAGCCTGCTGTATACCTGGACATAATACTGGTTGCTGGCGCCATCTTCCACTATCCTCATCTCGGTGTTGAACCAGCCATCTTTTAGCTCGTTGTCAATATGAAAAGACCACAAGAGGCCCTGTGGCCTGTCGTGGTCTTTTGTGTTGGTGCCTAACGCAAAAACCGGATGCCAGATTGAGATGGCAATCAAAAGGCCGGCAATGATGGCCTTTCTCATTGCACCTTCTTGAAGTCGGTGGTCAGTATGATGATTTTGTCGTGGAACACCTCAATCCATCCATCAGAAACATTGTAAACCGAATCACCCTTTGCAGTTTTTGCTGTTATTTTGCCGGATTTCAGGGTCGCAACCATATTGATGTGTTTTGGGAGGATGCCCCAATAGCCATCTTCAAGAGGGACGATGAGCGAGGTTGCAACAAGTTTTTCCTCCCTTGATTCCGGTGTTATGATGGTGATGTTTAGCTGGTCCACTTAGACGTACTCTTCCTTTTTGACGCTGACCTTTGCCCTTGCCTGCTCTTCTTCAACCAGTTTTCTTGCCTTTTCTTTGGCTTCCTCGATGTTGCCTACCATATAGAAAGCATCTTCTGGCAAATCATCGCACCTGCCCTCGACGATTTCTTTGAATCCAGCAACGGTTTCCTTGAGTGAAACGTATTTTCCGACCCTTCCGGAATAAGATTCAGCGACAAAAAATGGCTGTGAAAGATATTTCTGGAGTTTTCTAGCCCTGTAGACAAGTTTTCTGTCTTCTTCAGAAAGTTCGGACATTCCGAGAATCGCAATGATGTCTTTGAGGTTTTCGTAGTGCTGGAGTATTCTCTTGACCTCTTGTGCAACCTCGTAGTGCTCTTTTCCGACGATCCTTGGGTCAAGCATTTTTGAGGAAGAATCAAGCGGGTTTGCTGCCGGATAGATTCCGAGCTCGACCAGTGCGCGGTCAAGTGTGATTGTTGCATCAAGGTGGGTGAAGATGTTTGCCGGGGCTGGGTCCGTGTAGTCATCGGCGGGAACGAAGATTGCCTGGACTGAGGTGATGGAGCCTTTTTTTGTTGAAATAATTCTCTCCTCAAGAGAGCCAACTTCGGTGGCCAGTGTTGACTGGTAGCCTACTGCGGAAGGGATCCTGCCCAGCAAGGCTGAGACTTCGGAGCCTGCCTGGACGTAGCGGAATATGTTGTCAACAAACAGAAGAACATCCTGACCTTTGTCGTCACGGAAATACTCGCACATTGTCAGAGCGGTGAAAGGCACCCTCATGCGGACCCCTGGCGGCTCGTTCATCTGGCCGAAGACCAACGCGGTGGATTTGATGACTCCAGAGGCTTCCATCTCGAGAATGAGCTCATTGCCTTCCCTGGTGCGCTCTCCTACTCCGGCGAATACCGACACTCCCTGGTGTTCATAGGCAACGTTGCGTATGAGCTCCTGGAGAAGAACGGTTTTCCCTACACCTGCACCGCCAAAAAGACCGATTTTTCCACCCTTTGGAAATGGAGCAAGAAGGTCAATGACCTTGATGCCGGTTTCAAAGATGGATTCAGTCGGATTGATTTTTGAGAATTGTGGTGGGTTGTGGAAAATTGGCCTTTTTTCAACTGCTGGCACGTCGCCCTTTTTGTCAATTGGATTACCAAAGACGTTGAAAACACGTCCAAGTGTTCCTTCACCAACAGGAACATTGATTGGAGCGCCTGTGTCCTGGCAAATCATCCCCCTGCGGAGTCCTTCTGTTGAGCCAAGGGCTATGCAACGTACATCAGTGGCATTGACGACCTGGTGGACCTCGCAAACGAGCTTTTCTGGCAATGCAGGGTCTTCAACCACAACCACGTTGTAAAGGTCTGGAAGCTCTCCCTTGGGGAAGGAAAAGTCCAGAACTGGACCTTCTATTCTAATGAGCTTTCCTTTAGACACTCTTTCTCTCCTTTATCGCCTCTGCACCGGAGGTTATCTCGGTCAATTCCTTGGTGATTGCAGCCTGTCTGGTGCGTTGGTATTTTATCGTGAGCTTTTGCCCCAAATCATCGGCATTTTCAGTTGCCCTATGCATACTCATCCTTCTCATTGCCTGTTCCGATGCGCCAGCCTCAAGAAGGACTTTGTAGACGAACAGGTCAACATAGTTGTCCATGAGTGTGTCCAGAATGGCTGTTGGATTGGGCTTGAAGATGAATGTCTCGAGTGGGATGGAATGGCCTTTCATGATTGGGACAAGAGGGAGCATTTCCCTTACCACCGATTCTTGGCGAAGTACTGATTGGAACTCCATATAAACAAAGGAAACTGCCTGCACTTCGTCTGATATGTACATTTCCTTTATTTTTTTGGACAGTATCTGGGCCTGGGTAAATGACAACTTATCAAGGATGCCTGGCATCTGGAAGCTGATCTCGTGGCCTTGCTTTGTGAGCTCGGCATTGGCCTTTTTGCCTATTGTGGCAAATGTTGATTTCAGGCCCAACTCTTCCGAGTATCTTTTTGTCAGCGACATCACATTTGAGTTGAACGCGCCGCAAAAACCCCTGTCTGAAGTAAGCGGGATGATGAGAACTTTCTCGATGGGTCTTGCAATAAATAGGGGATTCGCGGTGAGGTCGGTTGACGTGTGGCTTGCTATCGATACGAGAAGCTCCCTGAGTTTTTCAACATAGGGTACTGATTCTTCAACCTTTTTCCTAAGGTGGTAAATTTTGACGACAGAAAGCATCTCCATTGAGCGCGTTATGTGCGCTACAGAATCAACAGAGGCTATTCGTCGTTTTAGTGTCCTTAGTGTTGCCACGCTCAGCTCCCAAAGGTGGATGATACAGACTGCACAAGTTTGGATATTCCTTCCTTGTGCGCATCAGTCAGTTTTGGTGCCATTGAGAGCTCCTTAAGGAGATCAGGCCTGAATCTTTTTGCTTCCTCAACAAGGACACGCTCGAACTCCTGGACCCTATCTTTTCTTATATCATCCAGTGCGCCAAGCGAGTAGGCGCCAAGAATAAGTACCTGCTGACCCACGTGCATCGGGCTGTACTGTGGTTGTTTAAGCAGTTCGACGAGCTTTTCACCCCTCTGGAGCTTCTTTTGGGTTACCGGGTCGAGCTCTGCGCCAAACTGGGCGAATGCCTTGAGGTCATTGTACTGTGACAGATCTAGCTTGAGTGAACCACCGACCTTTTTCATGGTCGGAATCTGGGCGTTTCCACCGACACGGGAAACGGAAAGACCGACGTTTACAGCTGGCCTTATACCCTCGTGGAAAAGCTCTTTCTCAAGGTATATCTGACCGTCGGTGATGGATATGAGGTTTGTCGGGATGTACTGCGAAACATCGCCGGCCTGTGTTTCGATTATTGGCAGGGCGGTCATGGAACCACCGCCAAGATCCTTGTGGAGTTTTGCAGCGCGCTCGAGGAGCCTTGAGTGGAGGTAGAAAATGTCTCCTGGATATGCCTCACGCCCTGGCGGACGCCTCAGAAGCAGTGCAAGTTCCCTGTAGGCATCGGCATGCTTTGAGAGGTCATCATAGATTATCAGGACGTGCTTGCCGGAGCGCATCAGCTCTTCGCCAATTGCGCAACCGACATAAGGAGCTATGTACCTGGTTGCTGGCGACTGGTCTGCAAGGGTTGTGACGATGAGGGTGTAATCAAGCGCACCATAATCACGCAGTGTTTTGACAATTCCTGCCATGGTGGACGATTTCTGTGCAATTCCAACATAGATGCAGATTACATTTTCGTCCTTCTGGTTCAGGATTGTATCAATGGCAATGGCAGTTTTTCCGGTTTGCCTGTCGCCAATGATGAGCTCACGCTGTCCCCTGCCGATCGGGAAAAGGGCATCAATGGTCTTGATGCCGGTTTGCATCGGCTGATGGACTGGCTCCCTCTCGATTACTGATGGAGCTTTTGTTTCAAGCGGGAGAAACTTTATTGATTTTGGTGCTGGTTTTCCATCAATCGGATTGCCGAGGGGATCAATTACACGACCAATCAGGTTTTGGGTGTAAGGAATTGAGAGAAGTCTTCCAGTCCTTGATACCCTGTCACCTTCCCTGACGTATTTGTCTTCACCGAGCAAAACGACTCCGACGTAATCAGGAGCAAGCGAGAGCACGAAACCCTCGATGCCACCTTCAAAACTCAACACCTCGCTGATGAAGGCATCAGAGAGCCCTCTTACTAGGGCAACACCATCACCAACTTCACTGACTGAGCCGGCATTTTCAATTACCGGAATGAAAGGTTTTGCCTCAAAAGAGGCCTGCCAGGTGTTGATTATCTCGTCTAGTATCTCAGGCATAGGATCACCTCAAGTCTTCGATGGTGGTTTCAACCATCCTTGAGATTGAGGAATCGAATATAGTGTCACCAAAGACTATCCTGAGGCCAGAAATGAGCTCTGGTTTTATGATAAATTCAACCTTGGCGCCGTTTTTCACAAAGCCGAGGACGAAATCTGAAACTGCCTTTTTGTCCACTTCTGGCATTTCAGTTGCAGACTCGATGACGATTCTTGATACCTTGCCTGCCTGGGAGAGCGCATCGCAAAGATTGAGTTTATGGGAATGGATGTCGCAGACTGTGAGTTTTGGCAGCTCAGAAATGATGTGTTTTGTGTAGGCTTCGGTCATGCCATTATCGAAGACCTGCTTCATGACCTGTCTTGAAGCCTGAACAATGATCTTTTTCGAGCGGCTCTTTAAATCTTGCTCGGTTATTTCACGCTCACCTTTTGCCTCTTCCTCTGCAATCCTGAGTATGGACTTGGCGTCTTCCCTTGCTTTACCAATGATCTCTTCCCTTATGGCTTCCGCGGTTTGGACCGTTTCTGATGTTATCTTTCTCGATTCCTCGGCTGCCACGCTTTTTTGTTTTTTGGCGTCTTCAAGTCCTGCTTTTGCTTCTTCCTGGAGCTTTTTTGCGTCATCAATGACTGAAGATGCGGCCTTTTTTCTGTCTTCCATCATCTTCTTTACTGGCTTGTAAAGAAAAGTCCAGAGAACGATGAAAAGTAGAGAGAGGTTGAGTATTGCAAATAGCAGGGTTCGCCAGTCAATCTGGATAAGAGATGAAGAAGCTTCTTTTGCAACTTCATTTGCCGCTTGGGCGGCACTAGCTAGCAGATAATTCATTGTGCCCACCTGCTTATATAAGCGGGTTTGCGAAGATAAGGACCAACGCTACTGCAAGGGCATAGATTACGAGCGACTCTATGAGGGCCAGCGAAAGGATCAGGGTCGTAAATATCCTGTCTCCTGCCTCAGGCTGCCTTGCGATGGCGTCGGCTGCGGCTGCGGCTGCTTTGCCCTGTCCCTGGGCTCCTCCGAATGCTGCAATAGCGATTGCGAAAGATGCGGAGAAGACCGAAACAACCTTAATTAACCAAACCATGCTTGTGTTTGCGTCCATTGTTAGTGACCCCCTTTAGAAGTTACTGCAGGTTGCAGATAAACCAGGAACAACATGGTAAATACCAGTGCCTGGACAGCTCCGGTGAACAATCCGAGTCCCAGGATGACGATAGGGACAACAAAAGCCACAAGAGAAGAAATTACTTCGAGAACTATGTGCTCGCCAGTCAGGTTTCCAAAAAGACGGACAGCCAGCGAAAGCGGGCGGCTGACTTCTTCAAGGATGTTGATTGGCAACATAAATGCGTACGGTTTTACATAATGTTTCAAGTATGGCCCAATGCCTTTGACCTTCATGTATTGCCCATGATAATAGGAAATTGCCGTTAGAGCGAAACCAGTGGTTACCATAAGGTCGGTTGTTGGCGCAATGACCATCTTGAAATTTTGGGAAACGCCATAGAAAGGAATGAATAGTGAGGAGACGATACCCAAAAGGTTTGAAATGAGGATATAGCCGAAGAAAGCACAAACTGCCACCTCATAGCCTTTACCCTCGTGTCCGAGGATGCTCTCTGCAAAATTTTGTGTGGTGACAACAACCATTTCTGCGAGAACAGCCCTCTTTGATCCAGGTTTTTTAACCCCTGAGCCAATAACTATGATGATCGTGGAGAAAATCACAGTCGCGATGAGTAGTGCAAAAAACGTGTTTGACAGGGGTGATCCAAAAAGTGAGAAGGTTGTCTGCTGTGGGCCAACTTCAATCTTGTGAGGGTGTGGAGAAGCTGGAACCAAGAACATTACGCAGGCGTAGGCAGCCACAAAAAATAATGCAATCCAGAAGCTTTTTTTCCTGAGCAGGGGAGTTTTTTTCTTTTTCACCACTTCAGCCATTTTTGCCTCCGCGTTTAAACTTTGTAAACCATATCCACCATAGGCCAAAACCAAGCGCAAAGCCACCAAAAGATGCTAACAAAACATAAAACCCAAGTAAAACTGGGGCAAAAAGTGCCAGCGCGGCAATGAGGAGCCTCAGCGGGTTTGTAATAACCGTCTGGCCTTTCATGAATGACTTTTGCGTTTGCAGGTAAAGGAGGTGGAACCATGCGAACCCGAGGCCACAGCCCCAGATCGCTCCGCCTATTATCTCTAATGCTGTTTTCATAGCTTGAATTTAAGGGCCGTTCTTGCTGAGGCAACGAGGCCCATACATATCAGGATCAGGAAGAATATCGGCATTGTCCCCAATGCTTTGTCGAGAAAGAAGCCAGCCACGCCACCAAGAGCAATGGGCATGATGAGCATGAAGACGATTGTCAGACCAAGGGCCCTTGCTTTTATCATCTCAGCAAATATCTTTCCTGCCCTCAATGTTCTCTCCTTAGAGTGATTCGCTAGCTTTTGCAATGAGCTGGTAGATCCATGGCAAAAGGCCAATCACGAGTGTTAAAACCGAGCATACTACTGCCACAAGATAAGCAAAAGAAAATCCTGGTTTGGTTTCTGTTTCCAAGTGCTCCTGATCTGGAGCCTCAAGATACATGTTCTTTACAATGCCAAAATAATAGAATGCCGAGATGGCAGAATTTATGACTGCAAGAACCACAAGCCAGTAGAGGCCTGCCGAGACACCGGCGGTAAAAATAAGCAGTTTGCCGAAAAACCCTGCGGCAAATGGAATGCCAAGGAGCGAGACAAGCGAGACCGTCATTGCAAGTGCCAGACCAGGATCTGTTTTGCTCAATCCCTTGAAGTGGTTTAGGGTTGTTCCACCTCTTCTTATTTTTACAACCTTAATTACGGAGAACACTGCGATGTTCATGAGCGCATAGGCGGTAACATACATAAGTATGCCCCTGGCACCCTCTGACCTGATTGCTGCTTCAGGAGAGAATGCTATTACAACAATGCCTATGAGCATGTAACCTATCTGCGCAATCGAGCTGTAGGCCATGATCCTTTTTACTTCAGTCTGCCAGATCGCAGTGAGGTTACCATATGTCATGGAGAGTGCCGAGATGGCAGCTATTGACCATTTTACCAGATTGGTGAAATTGTCGCTTGCCACTGGGTTAATGCCCATTGATATAAATCTTGAAAGAACTATCAAGGCACCAATTTTTGGGGCAACAGAAATGAATGCAGTTGATATTGGCGGTGAGCCTTCGTAAACATCCGGGGCCCAGAAATGAAACGGAACTGCCGCTATTTTGAAAGAAAGGCCTGCGAGTACAAATATGAACCCGACCATTTCAAGCGGAGTGCCCTTTATGCTGTTGAAAAGCTCTACAAAGCTGAATGTACCTGCTGTTGTGTAGATGAGGGATATTCCATAGATCGTCATTGCAGATGCAAATGCGCCAAGCAGGAAGTATTTTACGACGGCCTCTTTTGATTTGGGATCGTGTGATTTCAGGCCTGCCAGCATGTATAGGGGTATTGAAGACAGCTCTATTCCCAAATAGAGCGAGAGCATGTGTGACGACTGGACCAGGAGCATCAAGCCGGTGACGGAGATGAGCATGAGGAATACGAATTCTCCCTGGCGCTTTGAGGCATCGTTGAACATGTCAAGCGAGGAGAGCAGTATTGGCACGGAGATGACCAGAAGCAGTCCCCTGGCAAAATTGGAGAAATCATTTTGCACAAAAAGGTTGCCTGCTGGTTCCCTGATTCCTGGAACAGTCTGCATGACAATAAACGAAACCACGACAGTCAGGATAGCCAACAAGCCAAGCATATACTTCCTTAGCGGAAACTTGAATACCGACAGGAGTAGTATTATGCAGGCCCCAACAAGAAGGACCATCTCTGGATAAAATGAAGCAAAGTTCATCTCGTCTCCTTAAACTATTGGAAGTGTTGGCAGTGTGGTGATTGCATGTTGTATCATATTGAGGAGCGGCATCGGGAATATTCCAATGAAGAATATGAATCCAAGAAGCGGGGTTGCGGCGAAAAATTCCCTGAAGCTTGCGTCCCTGAGCTCCTTGAAATGCGGGTCTGCAACAGTGCCGAACAACACTCTTTGCATCATCCAGAGCATGACACCACCGTTTATGATCATTCCAACAACGGAGACCCAGGCCCACCAGTTGACTGCCTGATATGCCGCAGTCATTGAAAGGAACTCACTGACAAAACCAGCAAGAGCTGGCAAACCGATTGATGCAAATGATGCGATGATGAGCATTATCGAGATGATTGGAATGATTGATGCCATTCCCGGGAGCTTTGCAATTTCCCTTGTGTGGGTTCTGTCATAGATGTAGCCGACCAAAAGGAAGAGGAGGCCTGTTGTGATGCCGTGGTTGAACATTACAAGCACGGCCCCCTGGAGAGCAGCCACAGCACCTGTTTTGAGGAATGCCGCTACAGCCAGGAGAACAAAGCCCATGTGGTTCACTGAAGTGTATGCAACAAGTTTTTTGAGGTCTTTCTGGACAAGCGAACAGAATGCTCCGTAAACAATGCCTATTACTCCAAGAATACCGATGATGTCTGCCCACCATGTTGCAGCATACGGCATGATACCTACTCCGATACGGATGAGGCCGTAGCCTCCCATTTTAAGCAGGACGCCTGCAAGGAGGATTGATATTGGGGCCGGTGCTTCGACGTGTGCATCAGGAAGCCAGGTATGGAATGGGAAAGACGGTACCTTGATTGCGAAACCGAGGAAGAGTGCTCCAAACACTGGGAGTCCAAGGGCCCACCCTCTCAGGTTGGCACTTGTCTCGATCAACTGTGGTATCGAGAAGGTGTTTTGCCCGGAAGCAAAATATATTGCAAGCACACCGACCAGCATGAACAGGGAGCCAACCAAAGTGTAGATGAAGAACTTGATCGATGCGTAGAGCTTTCTGGGGCCACCCCAGATACCGATCAGGAAGTACATCGGTACAAGCACAAGTTCCCAGAACACATAGAAAAGCACCAGGTCAAGCGAAACAAAGACGCCTATAAGACCGGTTTCAAGAAGCAGGAACAGTGAATAGTACTCCTTGTTTCTGTGGTCGATGTTGAACGATGCAAGACAGGCAACAAAGGAAAGGAGGGTTGTGAGGAAGAGCATGAGCATTGACATGCCATCGACACCAAAGAAGTAGGTAATGCCAACACTTTCAACCCATGGCACCTTGTCGATCAGCTGGAAACCAGGAACTGAAGTTTTAAACTGTGTCCAGATGAATATGGAAATGATTAGGTTGGCTACTGTAAAGCCAAGAGCGGTCCATTTGATCCAGCCTGCCCATTTTTTCGGGAAGAGCAGAAGCAAGAGCGAACCGAGGAGCGGAAGAAACGTTACGATTGTAAGCAATCCATTGAATTCCATTCATTCCTCCTAATTTAGGACGGCAAACCATGCCACAAGTATCAATACCAGTGCTATTGAGGCAAACATTATTGTCGCGTAGTTTGGAAGGTAGCCGGTTTGCACCTTCCTGACCTTTGAGCCAATGAATCCAGTCAACGCAGCAACGCCATTGACGGCACCATCTATGACATTTTCATCAAACCATTTGACAAGTTCTGACACCTTGACGGTCAGATACCCTACCAGGTTGACCAGACCGTCAACTATTCCGGCATCGAACCAATAAACGATGTTGCCAAGAACAACCGAGAGCCATGCCATTCCATTGACTGCCCCGTCAATGACTGTCCGATCAAACCAGTGGCAAAATTCACTCACATAGAAAAGCGGCTTCACTGCGATGAAAGTCCAGGCCTCATCAATAAACCACTTATTCTTGAAAAAGAGGTAAAGTGGTTTGAGGACCCTTATGAGTGTTTCTTTTTTGAACCAGCCCCAGGCGTAGATTGCGAGCCCAAGGAAGATGCCTGCAAGAACAAGCCCTGTGGAGCCAAAAATGAGCGTCCAGTTGACTGCTTCGGATTCGAACTCATGGAAGAATATAAACCTCTGGAAGAGTTCACCAAAGAACGGTGCCCCGACGAAGCCTATCACCACTGAAAGCACGGCCAGTATTATTAGCGGAAGGGTTGTCTTCCACGAGGCTTCGTGGGCATGGTTTTCTTTTCTGGGTTTTCCAAAGAAGGTCAGCCAGACACATCTTGTCATGTAGTATGGGGTGAGGAAGGCGGTTATCAGTGCGAGGATAAGCGGTATGGTCGAGTGGGTTGCCTCTGCCCCGACAAGTATTGCGTCTTTACTCCAAAACCCGGCAAACGGGAAGAGTCCCGCAAGGGCAAGCGATCCAAGTATGAAAGTCCACGCGGTGATGGGCATTTTTTTGAACAGTCCGCCCATTTCATGCATGTTTTGGGTATGTGTTGCGTGAATGACCGAGCCTGAGCCAAGGAAGAGCAAACCTTTGAACATTGCGTGGGTCATGAGGTGGAAGAGTGCAGCAGTGTAGCCAAATTTGCCGAAACCCAGCGCCATTACCATGTAACCCAGTTGACTGATGGTTGAATAGGCAAGAACCTTTTTGATGTCATCCTGCACCGTGGCTATTGTTGCAGCAAAAATTGCCGTGAAAGAGCCAACATAAGTGACGACCTTCAAAGCAATCCCACTGGAATCAAGTGTGAACAGCCCCATACACCTTGCAACAAGATATATACCGGCCGCGACCATAGTTGCGGCATGGATAAGCGCAGAAACTGGTGTCGGGCCTTCCATGGCGTTGGGGAGCCAGACGTGGAGCGGGAACTGGGCAGATTTGCCCATTGCGCCCATAAAAATCAGGAGTGGTATTATTATGAGAAGAGCAGGGGCGAGTGATGCAATTGCAGATGGCAGGGCCTCAAGGTTGAGCGTATGAGGGTTTGAGAGTATGAGGCACATTATTATGCCTGTGAAGAGGCCAATATCTCCAACTTTTGTAACAAAAAAAGCCTTCTTTGCGGCCTGGTATGCGGACCTCTTGTGGAACCAGAAGCCTATGAGAAGATATGAACAGAGACCAACCAACTCCCAAAAAGCAAAGAGCTGGAGAAGGTTTGATGCGGTAACTACGCCGAGCATTGCAGTCGTGAAGAGCTGGAGTTCGGCATAGAACCTTGCAATTCCAGGATCACCGTGCATGTAGTCCTGGGAGAACAGGTGCACAAGGAACGATACCAGCGTGACCACACAAAGCATCATTGCACAGAGCTGGTCGACCCTAAACCCGAAATCAAGCGTCAGGTTGCCAGACTGGAGCCAGACAAAGCTGACTGTTGGTGCTGGCCCGTTTGCGATAACGAGTCCAAGCACCACAATCGAGGTTATCAATGAAATAAAGATGCTTATTGTTGCGAGCTTTGGTCCCCACTCCTTTGCTATTTTTCCGCAGAGGCCAACAATGATGAATCCCAGAAGTGGAAAGGCCATCGTTAAAACAGCGAGGATCGAGGTGAGGGTCCAGGAACCGGCAAGGGAAGCTACAGTGTGTTCCATTGTCCCTCCTACCACTTGAGCAGGCTGAACTGCTCGAGAGTTACCCAGCCCTTTGCCCTGTACATTGCCACAATTGCACCGAGTCCGACAATGGTTTCAGCTGCTGCAATTGCTATGGCAAACACGACCATTGACTGCGCCATGCCTGGATCGGGGAGCTGGCTTGCCGTAGCGATGAAGGTGAGGTTGGCCCCATTGAGCATCAACTCAATGCACATAAGTATCCTGATGGCGTTTCTCAGGGTGAGGGCGCCGAGGACACCAAAGCTGAATATTGCAGCACCAAGGATAAGCAAGAGGTAGTTCATACCTCGTCCTCCTTTTTCTTTGCCATCTCTATTCCGCCAACAACAGCCGCAAGCAGAAGGAAAGAGGCCATTTCAACAGGCACCATGTAAGGTGTGGAAGCATTGTCTGAATAAAGTGCGTCACCAACTGCCATCAATGATGTTTTTGGTGGGAGGGCCATTTGTCCCTGGAAGTTAGTTGTTAACTGGCTTTCCGAGGTGTTCATGATGAAGAAGGAGATTGCACCAAAGAGCGCAAGGGCGACAAAAACACCAAGGACGGCTTGGCGGTTCAGGTGGCTCATCTGCTTTCCAGAGACATCATGCGTGAACATGATCGAGAACAGGATGAGTATGGCTATAGCGCCAACGTAGATGGCTATCTGTGCTGCAGCGATAAAATCGGCATGCAACCCTACATAGATTGCCGCAATTGACAGGAGGCAACCAATCAGACATATGGCCGCATGGACAATATTTTTTACAGTTACAGTTAGGGCCGCAAAGACAAGTGCGGGGAAGGCGAGTGCCATGTAAAGAGCCTGTGACATTGTTACATTCACTGTGCACCCCCAAACGGAAGAAGGAGCTCTTCTTTCTCGTGTATCATCCCTTCCCTTGTGTATGAGGAAAGCTCATATTTGTGACCAACCTGCAGTGCACCAAACGGGCAAACCTCGACGCATATCCCACAGAATATACACTGCTGGACATTTACACTGTACTTAACCGGGAAAGGCGTGTTGTCTTCCCTTTTGCCTTTTTCAATGGTGATCGCGTGTGTTGGGCAATTGTTTGCGCAAATTCCGCAGGCGGTGCATTTTTCCCTGCCGTTTTCATCGCGGACCATTCTCATCAGGGCAAAAAACCTTGGCACCATCGCCTGCTTTTGCTTTGGGTAGCGGAGCGTTATTTTGACCCTGAATATATTTTTAAAAGTGACCCAGAGAGAGCTTGCTATTCCTGTTCCGTACATGATCACCTCATTTCACAAAAACCTTGAGCCAGTTTTCATTTAAAACAACATATGCGGTCAAGATTATATTGACGAGAGAGAGCGGTAGCATGACTTTCCATGCCATGTTCATGAGCTGGTCAGCCCTGACCCTTGGCAGCGACCTGGAGAACCAGAGGATGAAACCAACCATAGCAAAGGACTTCAGGAGGAACCAGAACAGTGAAGACAGACCCCATGGAAGGAACTCTGGGCCTGAACCCCCACCAAGATAGAGCGCAGTAATGATTGCTGAAGTCACAAAGAGATATGTGTATTCTGCAAAGAAAAAGAACGCAAACCTGATGCCGGAGAATTCAACGTTATATCCGGCCACAAGCTCCGATTCACCTTCTGCAAGGTCAAATGGTATCCTGAATATCTCAGCAAGTGAAGAAACGAAAAATACCAGGAAACCAATGAATTGTGGGGCGATAAACCAAACTCTTTGTATCGAAGAGATGTGATATACATTCATACTGCCGGCGAGCATTACCACTGCGATAATCGCCAGTGTTTTTGGGATTTCATAGCTGATTTCCTGGGCAGCAGTCCTGACAGCACCGAGGAGCGAGAACTTGTTTCCGGATGACCACCCGCCAAGGATTATGCCGATGACAGACAGCGCCATGACGGCCGAGATCATCAGAACACCGATTTCAGTGTCCGCGGCAACAAGCTTTATTCCGCCAACAAGTCCAAACGGAATGAAGGCAAAGGTGATAAAAGATGGGGTGAATGCTATGAGGGCAGAGTATGAATAGAAAAATTTGTCAGCTGCCTTTGGGATAACATCACCTTTTGTCAGAAGCTTTATCATGTCGGCGAAAGGCTGGAAGAGACCCCATGGCCCAACTTCCATCGGGCCAAGTCGCTGGTGCATCCAGCCAAGCAGTTTTCTTTCGGCAAGGGTCAGAAGTAGTGCATTTACCATTACGAACCCGAAAATGCCTAGCGATATTGCTACCTGGATGAGTGCTACAATCAGATATGGGACGAAGTTTTCCATTTTGTCACCTGTCCGAATCGCCCATTGTTGGCGCCAGCGATGCAAATGCGGCGACGACATCAGGCATGGAGATATTTTGGGCAATATGTGGGAACGACATCAGATTGCTGAAGCTTGGTGAACGGAGTTTTACTCTATATGGCTTTGAAGAGCCATCAGAAACAAGGTAAACGCCAAATTCACCGATTGGAGCTTCAACCCTGCAGTATATTTCACCGGCCGGGGGCTTGATCACCTTTGGCACTTTGGCCATTACAGGCCCTTCCGGAAGGTTTGGCATTATCTGCTCGATGATCCTAACGGACTGCTCTATCTCCTTGAATCTCACCAGGAAGCGTCCGTATGAATCGCATGTATTTTCACTTATTACATCAAAATCCAGCGTGGGGTATATCTCGTATGGCTCGTCTTTCCTGAGGTCCCTTGCAATGCCACAACCCCTGAGGGTAGGCCCCGTGCAGGAGAGCTTGAGGGCAGTTTCGGGTTTCAGGATTCCTATGTTTTTTGTCCTTGCCTGGAATATCTCGTTTTTATGGAGCATTGAAGCGTATTCTGGGAGTCTGTCTTTGAAGTAGTGAATGAACCTGTCGAGTTTTGAGAGGTATCCTTCTGGAAGGTCGAACTTGACGCCGCCGAACCTGAAGTAGTTGAAGGTCATCCTTGATCCGGAAACCTCTGCCATCAGCTCCAGGATGTACTCCCTTTCCCTGAGGCAGTAGACCATCGGGGTCATCGATGCCAGGTCGAGTCCCTGCGCGCCAACGTTTACAAGGTGCGCCGCAATGCGGTTAAGTTCCATCATCAGGACTCTTATGTATTGTGCCCTGATTGGCACCTCGATCCCCATGAGTTTTTCAACGGCCTTTACATAGGGATACTCATTGAGGAAACCAGAGATGTAATCAAGCCTGTCTAGATAAGGAATAAATTGTTGGTAAGTCAGTCTTTCGGCAATCTTTTCTATTCCCCTGTGGAGATAGCCAAGCACTGGTTTGCACCCGACCACAATTTCACCGTCAAGGGTGAGGACTGCTCTAAAAACACCGTGAGTGGCAGGGTGCTGGGGGCCAAAGTTCACTTCAAGCAGGTCAGTTCTGATTTTTTCTTCCATTTTCCCTCCTCAGTCAGTATCTGTGAAATCTTTGCGGAGAGGATGCCCTGTGAAATTCTCCGGTGTTATTATTCTTTGGAGGTTTGGATGGCCCTCAAACACTATTCCAAACATGTCATAGACTTCGCGTTCCAGCCAATCTGCCGCTTCCCAGTCAGGCGTCAGGCTCTTGATTTTTGGGTCCTGTGCAAGCAGTGGAGCGAAAATAAAGACCCTTTCCTTGGTTTCCCAGTTGTCCAGCATGTAGACCATTTCAAAACCATTGTCTTTGCATTTTGCGGTCAACATCGAGAGGATACTGAAACCAGATTCGCGGAGCTTCAGGCATGTCTCGGCCGCCTTTGAGCTGTCTACATTGATCATCAGGGCTGTTTCTGGGGCAGGCATTGGAGAGAGGTCAATACCAAATTTTTGCTTTGCAATGTCTTTGGAGGTGCTCATGGTTGCCTCCCAAGATTGGCTCTTTCTTTCATGATTTTTTTCTCAAGCTCAAGAATGGCAAACTGGAGGGCCTCTGGCCTTGGTGGACACCCTGGGACATACACATCGACAGGAATTATCTTGTCGACGCCTTTAACTACGGAATAACTGTCAATGAAAGGCCCGCCAGAACAGGCGCAGGCACCCATTGCAATGACCCACTTCGGGTTGGGGATCTGCTCATAAAGGAGTCTTGTAGGTTCTGCCATCTTTTTTGTTACAGTTCCTGCAACGATCATGACATCGCACTGTCTTGGAGTTGGTCTGAAGAAGCAGCCATGCCTGTCGAAGTCGTATCTTGGCATCCATGCCTGCATCATTTCGAATGCGCAGCAGGCTGTTGCGTAAGTGAGTGGCCAAAGGGAATTCTTTCTGGCCCAGCCCACCAGCCAGTCCAGTGGTGCAAGAAGAACAGTTGATTTTTCAAGTTCTGTTGGTGCAGGTGTTTGTGTCAATCCCATTTCAACAGCCCCCTTCCCCAAGCATAGAAATATCCAACGAGGAGTATCGCTATGAAGAGTGTTACTTCAAAAATGGCGTAAGTTCCGAGTTCTTTTACTTTTACGGCCCATGGGTAGAGAAAAACAGCTTCCACATCAAATGCGACGAATATCAATGCAAAAACGATATACCTGATGTTGAATTTTATTTTTGAATCTGTCTTTGGCGGTATTCCGCACTCGTAGGACGTTGTTGCGAGGTCACTATCGATTCTCTTTGGTCTTAATGCAAAGGCGAGGAAGAATGCTATAAGACCCATGGCCAGACCAACCAGGGCGAAGATGCCCACAAACAGGTAACCGAAAGAATAATCGTTCAAAGCTTACCTCCAAAAGTTGCACACTTTTGCAAATTATATAAGCGTAAACACGATAAGCAATGTCTTTACAGTGAGCATAGACAACACACTTTATAAAAAAGTTACACCGTAAGAACAAAGAAGAATAAATTAAGGATGGGCAAAAACTTATGTTTTATAAAACCAGAAAATAACCTCGATTTAAAAAGTTAATAAATTCACAAATTGTGTTAAGAATGAATTTTTTGTGAAATTGCCTTGGATGTTGGTTTATTGGGCTAAAACTACCCTACTGGGCAGAAATTGCGGACAACTCTTCAGAAAGTTCGGCCCATTCATTCTCGGTTTCTGCAAGCTGTGTTTTTGTCTTGTCATACTCATCAAGATCGAGTTTTGTCTGCTCTCCCCGAGAATAGAAATCTGGGTTTGACATTGACTGTTCAATGTCATTTTTCCTTGATTCCAGCATGCTTATCTTGTCTTCAAGGTTTTTAAGTTTGTCCTGCATTGATTTTATCTGGTTCTTTGATGGGCCCTGGTCTTTTTTCTTTTGTTTCTGCTGGATTTTTTGGTCGCTCTTGTCTGTCTGTTTTTCAGGTTTTCTCTGCAGGTACTCCTCGAGGTTACCCCTTGTATCAACAATTGTGTTTCCGTCAAATGCCCATATTGTGGCGCCGATGTTGTTTATAAAATATCTATCATGGGAGACCAAAAGCACGCTCCCGGAATAATTTTTTATGGTATCTTCCAGAGAAGCCCTGGCATTTATGTCGAGATGATTTGTGGGCTCGTCAAAGATGATGAAATTGGCGTCAATGAGGGCTAACTTGGCCAGAATAAGCCTGCTTATCTCTCCGCCGGAGAGTGATTTGCACGGTTTTGAGACCTCGTCGCCGACAAAGAGGAATGTTGCCAGATGGTCTCTGGCTTCCTGGGGCTTGAGGTCGGAATTATTCATTATCTCTTCGATAACAGTTGCTTCGGGATTGAAACTGCCGAGTTCCTGTTCGAGATAGGCCATAGAAACATTGTAGCCAAGCCACACCTCTCCACCTGAAGGCTCCTCTTCGCCAATTACTGTCTTCAGGAAAGTGGTTTTCCCGCAACCATTAGGGCCCATCAGGGCTATCTTCTGCCCTCTTTTCATTTCAAGATTGAGCTCACCAAAGAGCTCTCTGTCTCCAAAAGATTTCGACAAGCCTTTTGTCCTGAAGACGATCTCGCCAGTTCTTCCAGATGATTCAAGGTTGAGTTGGACTTTTTTCTCCCGGGGTAAAGCCTCGACCTGGACGACCCTCTCAAGGCGCCTTTCCATGCTCCTTGCTCTCTTGGCGGCCACTTCCGTTCCATACCCCTTGAACCTTTTTATAAAGCGGGTTGCTCTCTCGATGAATTCCTGTTGCTCCTGCAATTTTTCGAGAGAGTGTTCCCTCTCAAGGTCATACTGGGCCCTTGCCTGTGTGAAATTGCCGGTAAAATCAAAGGATTTTCCGTCAATGAGTATCACGGTATGGTTGCAAACCTTGTCCAGAAGGTACCTGTCATGGGAGACAATGAGCACTGAGCCCTTGAATTCCTGAAGGAAGCCTTCGAGCCAGATGGTTGCCTCAAGATCGAGGTGGTTTGTAGGCTCGTCGAGCACCAGCGTGTCAGGCTCTGTGGCCAGTATTGTCGCCAGTTGCAGGCGTGACCTTTCACCGCCAGAGAGGGAAACAACGGGCCTTTTCCAGTCTTCCTTTGAGAAGCCAAGGCCGGACAGGATTCGTTCTATCCTGTGGTCTATGTCGTATCCGCCAAGCGCTTCATACTGGTGCTGGAGTTTTTCAAACTTGGCAAGAAGCTGTGAGTTGTGGGGATCTTTTGCAACCTCTGAAGAGATCTCTTCAAGCTGCCTACCGGTTTCATATATGTTTTTGAAAGCTGACCTGACCTGGTCAAACAAAATGACGTCCGAGACATCAAGTGACCTGTCCTGTGCAAAATAGCCAATGACCTTGTCGGGTTCTTTGAAGACCTTTCCGCCGTCCGGCTCCATCTGGTCCATGATTATCTTTATCAGTGTGGATTTGCCGGTGCCATTTGCGCCAACAAGCGCCAGCCTGTCGTTGCCGCCAAGCGTGAATGATATGCCATCAAGAACGGCCCTCACACCAAAATATTTTGTTATGTTCTGAACCTGGATCTGCCCCATCAGCTCACCCAGGCAAGTCCTACTCTTTGTGCCATTTTTCCTTCAATACCTGTCCTAAGTTCTCTATTTTCTTTGAACCTCAACTCCGGGTCATGTTTAATGATATCCTCTGCGATTTCCCTTGCCAAGGAAAGAAGCGGGAAATTTGAAGGAGTGATGAGTCTTGATGAAGCAAGCATCGGCAGTCCAGACTGCATTGTTCCGCCAATGTCTCCGGGTCCGCGCAATTTGAGGTCTTCCTCAGCAACCTCAAGGCCATTTGCTGTTCTTTCCAGAACTTGCAGTGAAACTGTCGGTCTTGACGGTATCAGGAAGCAATAGCTTTTGTGCTCGCCCCTTCCAACCCTGCCCCTCAACTGGTGGAGCTGGGCCAGCCCGAACCTTTCAGCGTTTTCAATTATCATGACCGTTGCATTCGGGACGTCTATTCCAACCTCAATGACGGTTGTCGAGACAAGAACCTTTAACTCCCTGTCCCTGAACTTGCACATTGTTTCATCCTTCTCTTTTGCCGGCATCCTGCCATGGAGCAGCCCGCACGGAATGCCTTTGAAATGTGACTCGGTAAGCTCAACGAACTGCTTTGTGGCGGCTTTTGCGGAGAGTTTTTCTGACTCTTCGACAAGAGGGCAGACAACGTAGACCTGCCTGCCTTTTTCTATTTCGGCGAGGGCCGTTTTGTAGGCGAGACTGCCTGCACCTGTGAGCACTTTTGTTTCTATAGTTGCCCTGCCCTTTGGCATTTCATCAACCACAGAGACGTCCAGATCACCGTAGATCGTCATGGCAAGCGTCCTCGGGATCGGGGTGGCACTCATGACGAGCACATGCGGGCAGAAGCCCTTTTTTGCTAGCCTGGCCCTCTGCAGGACGCCAAACCTGTGCTGTTCGTCAACAACCACAAGCCCGAGGTTTTCAAACTTCACCCAGTCCTCAAGGAGCGCATGTGTCCCAAAGAGGACGCATGGCTCTCCAGAGGAAAGCAGCTCAAATATCTTTTCCCTTGCCATTTTTTTTGATGAACCGGAGAGGTACGCAGTGTTGAACGGAAGTAATTTTCTGGCGACATTGTAGGTCTGGCTTGCAAGGATTTCTGTCGGCGCAATCCATGCAACCTGGTAGCCCAGCTTTGCGGCAGAGCTGCATGCACTCAAACCAACAACCGTCTTCCCAGAGCCAACATCTCCATGCAGGAGCCTGTTCATCGGCCTTCCCGACTCCAGGTCTTTTGCTATTTCCAGACAACATCTCTTCTGGGCTATGGTCGGCTCGAACGGAAGTTTTGAAAGGAAATCCTTTGAAGATTTTTGTGCACCCTTGATGATTGGAGCATCCTGCTGCCTGTACTCTGCCCTGCGGAGCAGGAGAGCCGTTTCCATGAGCAAAAATTCGTCCAACACGAGCCTTTTTTCGCAGAGTTTGAGTTGCTCAAAGTTGTCAGGGAAATGCACTTTCTCGTAGGATTCACGGAGGGATGGCAAAGACATGCTCTTCTTTACGGCATTAGGAAGGTAGCCATCACCAATCTCCGGCATGTTGTCGACGATTTTTTTGATTACGCTTCTTATGACCCACTGTGGGAGCCCAGTAGTCAGTGGATAGACCGGCACAATCCCCATGTCCTGTATGTCAGTGTCCAGATCGGGGTTTGTCATGTGTGGGCCGCCATAATCGCCCACTTTCCCATAGAGTGCCACTGTTTTCCCGATGGCAAGCTTTTTCAGGACGTATGGGTTGTTGAACCATGTGGCCATTATTTTGCCGGTCGAGTCGCCAAAAAGCGCCTGCACAAAATTCCTTCCGGCACGCGGTTCCCTGACATCAAGCACTTTTGCAAAGACAGTCGCTTCCGTTCCGGTGGAGAGCTGTGCAATAGGCAAGACCTTTGTTCTGTCTATAAATCTGATGGGAAAATGGTTTAGGGCGTCCAGGACAGTCACAAGTCCAAGTTTTTTTAAGAGTTTTGCCCTCTCGGGGCCGATTCCTGGAATGGAAGCGAGAGACATTTCTGTACCCAGATGTATTTTTTGTTGCCTGGGTACCGGTTTCTGCCTGACATAATGGCCCCTGGCAAACTTTAACAGGTCATTTACGGCCTTTTCCCTTGATGTGATATCCAGGGAGGTATAACTGGAAAAAACCTCAATAGCCCTTTTTATGCTGGCATTTTGACTGGGTTCGTCTTTTGCCCACTGGTCGAGCTTTGCCAGAACAAATTTTGAAAACCCGCCAAACACCGCCCTGTCATCGCAACCCCTCTCAAGCTCGGCCATTGCAGGGCCAAGGATGAGCGTTCTGACAGGAGAAAGACTCATAAGATAATCTGGGCTACAACAAAGAGGGCAACGCAGTAGGCCGCAAAGATGTAGAAATTGAATTTCTGGATGACCTTGAAGAACAGGAAAAATGATAAGTAGCCAACAACGGCGGCCACCACAAAGCCAACTATGGAAGGCATCCAGTCAATCTGCATCCCTGAACTGGCCACCATTTTATAAACATCATAGAGTGTTTTTGCTGTTGCAGCGCCGACTGCAGGAATTGCAACAAGAAAAGCCAGTTTGGAAGATGATTTTTTGCCAAACCCCAACAGCCTGGCTGCGGTTATTGTGGCGCCTGACCTTGATATGCCAGGAAACATGGCAATCGCCTGGGCACAGCCAACAGTTAGTGCATCGATCCATGTTGTTTCTTCAAGTTTGCGTTTGCCACTCATGAGAGAAGCAACTATGAGGAAAGCTGCAGTAACAAGCAAAAGGTAAGAGGTAGTTTTTGGGTCCTGGAAAACAGATTCAATCCTGCTTTCAAAGAGCAGGCCGAAGATGATTGCCGGTACAACTGAAAGTATGAGGTTGTATGAAAAAATCGAATCTGGCGGGAGACCCCTGCCAATCTTTGGCAAACCAGCAAAAAAGGCCTTTACATATTTGACTACTTCCGGCCAGAAAAAGACGATTATTCCAAGGAGCGTTCCAGCATGAAGGAACACATCGAACCACATCGGTGGTTTGCCCCACCCCAAAAAAGCGGGAACAAGGACAAGATGGGCAGAAGACGAGACCGGAATAAACTCTGTGAGACCCTGGACAAAGCCGAGGACCAATGCTTCAATGATTCCCACTATTTTGCCTCCAGAATGGACCTGCAGAATTCGAGGTCCTCTATTTTATCAACATCGACGCCCAGCTCCGGGCACTGCAATATTGGTGCTTTTATGGTAACGCCAAGCATTTTTGAAATTCTCTTTTCAAGCTCGGGTATTTCGACATTTTTGAACAAAAGCAATCTCAGAAGGAACGGCACACCAAGCTGGAGGGCCTGTTTTATGGCGGACTTTCTCCTCTTTGATGTTTCCTCGACTATTGGCTCCACCTTTTTGTAGGCGGTTTTGCTGATGTAGAAGAGGTTTCCGATTTTGACATTTCCCTCTTTGATGCGGAGAAAAGTGCGCTTTGTTCCGGGGAACATCCTCAGGGTGTCTTCTTTGGTTATGATTGGCAAACCAAGATCACACCCTGTTTTCTGGAGTGCAGAAACCACCATGTCAAAGGTTTTTTCGGTTACCAGCGGGATGTCGTTTGTTGTCACAACGAGATACTCTGTCTCTGAGGCATCCACAAGGCGATCTATGTTTGCCTTCTGGCTGTCGCCCTCTTCCAGCATCAGGTCCACTTTTGATTTTATGGAATCCGGATAGCCGTTGCCAACAAGGATGATCCTGTTCGTGAGGGAAGCCTTGCGAAGCGCATCGATGACGTACTCAATCGATGGTTTTCCTGCAAATGAAAGCATGCCCTTGTTGGGCACGCCCTCATTTGCGAACCACGGCTCTACTCCGCCGCCGCCTAATATTGCAAAATCGATTTTCATTTTGGATATGTCAGCGTTATCTTTCTTGTGGCGCCTTCCCAGGCCACACCTGCCCCAAGAGCCTCTCCGACAAATCTTAGCGGTAACATGGTTTTTGCGCTAATGATTGTTGGATAGAGCTTTTGGGCCTTTGAGTCGATGAAGACCTCTTTGCCATTTATCTTGGCGGTTTTCTTGCCAATCCACAACTCAACGATGTTTTTCCCATTCCAGAGCGATTGCGTCAGGGTGACCTTTTTTTCTGCACCATCATAGCCAACCTGTGCTCCAAGGGCCTCTGCGACTTCCCTTATTGGCATGTATGTGCTCCCGCCAAGTTCTTTCGGAAGCGGTGGCGAGGAAGATGTTGGAGCAGTTTTGAGTGTCACCTTCAGGCCGTTTATAGTGATGTCTGTTTTGTCCAGCCATAATTCTATTGTGACGGCATAAATTACATCGACCGTTATTTTTTTGTTCTGGCTGCCCAGTGTCGCCGAGATCTCGAACTTGTTGAGTCCTGGGATAAGTATTACTGAGTAGTTAGCCTTTCCATTCTGATCCACGGTTGCCGGCTTGCCACCAACCATCACTGTTGCTCCCTTTGTTGTGGAGATAGGGATTGTGTAGCTTGGAGAAGTGGTTCTCAATGGAGTACCAGAGGAACCATTGACCGAGAGATCAAGAAGTGCTGCAGACTCGACCAATACTTTAACAGGAACAACAATTTTTCCTGCGTTGGAGTCAATTGTCACTTCGCCTGTCAAGGCACCTTCCGTGTTCGGCTCTAACGTGATGTTTATCTTGCATCTGTCACACTTGAATGATGAAGGATCAACTTTTATCCATGGAGCGCTCGCAGTAATTGTTCCCTCGAGCATTCCGCCTTCGCCAGCCTGCTCGATGATTTCGATCTGGAGTGATTTTTTTGTGTTCTTTGGTATTTTGCCAAAATCCAGCTCTGAAGGCTCCACCTTCAGAATCATTCCGGATTTTTTGTAGGTGAAATTTACCGCAATTTCTGAATTTCCGCCGTTGCTTCCAATCGACAGCTTCCCTGAATATGGTCCCGGTTCGAGACCAAGTGGGTCAACGGTCATGATTGTTTCAAAAGAACCATCTGGCTCGATCTCGAATTCCGAATTTTCAGTCCTGAGCCATGACTCTGAAGACTTGATGGTCGCTGAAAGTTTTCCGGTTCCAACGTTTTTGAAAGCGAGCTTTTTGGTTATGGTTGTCGAAATCTCACCGAGGTCAAACGATTTTTCTGCGACTTCAAGCTTTGGCTCTTCGGCCACTTTTTCGCATTCAAACTTCCAGATGATGTTGCCAATCAGTTTTTCGCCTGATTTTGATTTTATGCCGGACTGGCCGCTTTTTGCGTAGAGCGTATACTTCTTGCCCTCTTCAAAAGCCTTGTTTGGAGCAAACGTGCACTTTGACCCTGAGACAGACGCTTTTCCAGGAACAGCGAGGCCATTCTGGTCAACCAGGAGCACCGTGCCCTCGTTGAATGTTGCAGGGTCCATATCCTTGTCAAATGGTAGCGAAAGTGGCGAGTTTGGCGATACCTTGCCAGGAAGCGGACTGGTGAGATGCGGTGCTTTGATTTTCCATGCGCCATAGGCATAAACCTCGAATGTGTCCTGATCGAATATCGCAACCGCGGCACCTAATTCTTCTTTTGTCCAGTCTTCTTTGAGATCAAAACTGGCTGTGAGCTTCTTGGTTTCGCCATTTTTGATGCGCATGGTTGAACCCTTTGCAGAGGGCTTGATTGCATGCACGACATGTTGGAAATACTGGTCTTCCCTGTCCACATTGTCTTCAAAGAGGAAGAAGGTATATCTGAGTGTTGCCTGGTCGAGAGGACCAAACTGCTCAACCATGGCCTCAAAATCGATCTTTTGCCCTGCGGCTTCTTCCTTCAGTTTCCCATTCAGCGAAATATTGAAGCTCAAGGGTGAAGAGCGGACCTTTGAAACCGTGTCCTCAACTTCCTTTTCAGTCATACCCGACCTCTTTATGAAATTGCCATTAAAAGCTATCGTCGGATAAGACTTTCTTTCGTACATCTGCCCCCTTTTGTCGACTTCTTCAATGTAAAACTCGTCGTTGGGGTTTGAATGCAGCCTTAATTTGATAATAGAGTCCGAGCCAAGTTCAGACTCGAGTTTGTCCATACTGCGCACGGCAGTGTGACACTTCGTTCAGTTCGGCTCCACAAAAATTTCGCAGAATGCTGCACGTTTCGGAGTGAAATCTGAAACGGAGAGCGGCATTGTCCTCGAGTAGACCTGGACGGTCTGTGAAAGTATGAGAGAAAGCAGAACAATTACTGACAGTTTTTTCACAGCTCGGCCTCCTTTCCTGATTGTTTGTAAACAAATTTAGTCCTGCCACCAAGACCAGTCAAGATTTCATATGGGGTGGTTCTCAGGACCTCAGATAAATCTTTTACAGTAACAGCCTCATCGGTATCTTTTCCAATGAGCGTTACCCTGTCTCCAACCTCAACTCCTGGAATATCTGTTACGTCAATCATGAACTGGTCCATGCAGATTCTTCCTACTATTTTGGTTTTTTTGCCCTGAACCAGCACGAAACCACCATTTTTTAGGTTCCATCTCCATCCATCGGCGTATCCTACGGGCACAGTTGCGATGACTCTTGTAGAATCAGCGATAAAATCCCTGCCGTAGCCGACACTTTCACCCTTGTGGATGACTTTCATGTCGCAAACAACGGAAGTCCATGAAAGAATCGGCAGAAGTTCCTGGTCGAACCTGCCGCCAACTGGCACCCCGTAGAGCATCATGCCTGGCCTGACCATGTCAAAATGATACTCCGGATAGTTCATTGTTGCAGATGATGCAGAAGCATGAAGCATTGGTGATGCCCCCATTGCCTTTGCCTCAAGGGCCACTGCAGTGAACAGGTCAGCCTGGCGCTTTGTGAATTCAGGATCAGAATCAGCCACAGCAAAGTGGGTAAACAGACCACTGATCCTTATTTTTGGGAGCTTCATTACACTTTTTATGAACGGCACCGAGTCCTTGACCGATATTCCGGCCCAGCACATGCCTGTATCAACCTTTATGTGTACCGGTACCGGAGCAGGTGTTAGCCTGTCAAGTTCCACTGCAAGCTGGTAGTCAAAAATGGTTGGGGTGATCTGGTAATGGAGTATGTCAGAAGCATAGGCAGAGTGGGTATAGCCAAGTATGAGTATTGGGCAGACAACACCCCCTGCCCTTAATTTGATTGCCTCCTCCGGGGTCTGGACGGCAAGCCAGTCTGCCCCGTTATGGGCAAGAGCCTGCGCGATTGCGACATCACCGTGCCCATAGGCATTGGCTTTGACAACAGCCATCACCTTTGGCGCCCGGGAGATCCTCCTCACCAGGCCAAGGTTTGATATCAGCCTGTCGATATCTACCGTTGCCAGTGATGGCAATACTTTCTCTGGTGCAAGACTCATTGGCTTGTTACTTTTATCCCTTCGAACCTGATGCTCGGCGTGATTACCGAGATCAGATCTTCAACATCACTTGATACACCGCTTATGTTTTTGATCATCTCGAATACATTTCCAGCAATCATTGTGCCAAGGAGAGGTGTTGTTATCTTTCCATTTTCGATCAGGTAGCCACCCTTTACAACCCCAGAGAAATCACCGGAAGAAGGATCAATGTTTCCAGAATATCTTTTCACAAGAAGGCCAAGTTTTGTGTCTGCGATGAGCTCTTCGAGCGTGGTTTTGCCAGTTTCCACAATTATGTTGGTTGTAGAGACGGAGGGAGTTGAGGAGGGTGATCCTGCGGCATGGCCATTTGATATGGTTTTGTCCCTCGCCGCCGTCCTTGCGTTGTGGAAAGGCTCTGTGAAAATGCCATTTTTTATTGGCCACATGATCTTTGGTGCGATGCCTTCCCTGTCAAAGTTTGTTGATTCAAACCTGCCAGGGCGCCTTCCATCATCAAGAATGGACAGTTTTTCAGAAGCAACCTGTTTCCCCTGCATTCCGGCAAACCTTGACTCGCCCATCTGGATGGAATTGGCATTGCAAGACCACAAGACAGTTGAAAGTATAAGCTCGCTTAGTGCATCCCCAAAGAGGATTACCGGGCCTTCGAAGCTCTTTCCGCTCTTTGCGCCAAGTGACTCTATGACGTTTTTTGAGAATTTCCTTGCCACTTCTGAAACATTGATCTTTTGAGGGTCGGTTGTGGCACCAAAGGCACCATCCATTGAAGAGACTGTTTCACCTTCCTTTGCCATGCCATAGACAAAATAGAAAATCCCGGTCCTCTCCTGGGAAAGATTTATCCCTTTTGTGTTTGCAAGCGTTGAAACAGTGGAAGCCAGGTTGAATTTGGCCATGTCAACTGAAATCCTGCTGTCGTAGGTTTTGCATTCCAGGAGCATCTGTTTGGCGTAGCCAACAACCTTGTCAAGACCCATTTCAGCAAGACTCTGATTGTGGAGGTCGCCAATTGAGATTGTTTCTCCGGGGTCCGGAAGGACATTCGAATCGTCAGGTGGAGAGGATTTGGCAATTGCCATTGCCTCCTCGATGGCCATCTGCACTTTTGAGTCTTCGAAGGAATTTACGCATGAAAAGCCCTGTGAATGGGAATTGATGACCCTTACGCCAAGCCAGCTGCCTTTGTCCGAAGTCGCGACGTGTATCTCGTTGTCCTGGGCACTGACAGAGACATTTTTGCTGTGGGAAACGGCCACCTCGGCATTTTGCGCACCGGCTTTTTTGCACATTCCAAGCGTGCGTTCTGCTATTTCTTTCGTGTCCATCATCTGCCTCCAAGCATTGCCTTGCATTTGATCGAGGGCCCGCCGCCATCGACTTTGGCAGGCTGTATTTTCCCACAAGCACCGGAACCCATTGCAAACTCAAAGTCGTTTCCGACCATGTCCACACTTTTCAAAACATCAAAAGCCTGGCCGGAGATGGTAACGTTCTTCACAAGCCTGCCGACCTTTCCTTTGGCTATTTCGTAGGCCTCACCGCATCCGAACATGAATTCTGCGTTTGCGTCTGCTTCGCCGTTTTCAGGGTTTACAAGAAGGTAACCCTTGTCTATAGAGCCAATGATCTCGTCGATGCTGTTTTTACCAGGTTTTATGTATGTATTCCTCATCCTTATTATCGGGACATCAGTGTAACCCCATGCCCTTGCATTGCCGGTGGGTTCAACACCGAACAACTCGGCGGTTTCCCTGCTGTGGAGATATGAAGACAAAATGCCGTCTTTTATGATGACCGTTCCCCCGGCCTCTACACCCTCATCGTCAATCTCGATGTAGCCTGCAGGATTGCCAATCTTCATCAAATTTGGCCCGTCATCAACCATTGTGATCAAGTCTGAGGCTATCTTCTGGCCAATCTTGCCTGCCGTTATCGACCCTGAAAGTACGAAATCAGCCTCGACCGTGTGTCCTATTGCCTCATGTGCAAGGATGCCAACCATGCCCGGTTTTAGGACAACATCATGTATCCCACCTTCCACATAGGGTGCATCTAGTTTGTCAACGGCTATCCTGGCGGCCTTTTCAGCCATCTGCTCTGGTGTCCTGGAGCTAAACAATTCGTCTAGGCCACCAACAACACCCATGGATTCAAACGAGCTTTGCATCTGGCTATCTTTTGAGGCAACAGCGATGCAGTAAAAATCAGGCTTTGAAAGCCTGCTGTGGCACTTTGCCCCGTCATTTGTCATTACCCATTTGCTTTCTGTTGTTTCGGAGTAATAAGTCGTAGCAGTAACGATAAACTGAGAGCTTTTCCGGATCAGCGACTCGATCCTTATGGCCAAGGCTATTTTTTCTTCAAACGGGATGTCTTCGAGGTCTCTTTTTGTTTTGTATTTGTAGTCTTTTTTGGCCAGCCTTTTTGGGGATAGCACTGGCACTTTCTTTTGTGATTGCGAGCCAATTGTAATAGCTGCTATCTCGGCATCTTTCAGGGCCTTGGCAAGAGAATCCGGATCGAGGTCAGATGTTGAAGCAAAGCCCCATGCGCCGTTCCTGAGCACTCTTATGCCTGCCCCAATGCTCCTTTTGGAACTGGATGTTTCAAGCAGGCCGTTTTTTATTGCCACGCCGCGGCTCGTCTTGTCAGAAATCCTTATTTCGCAAAACCCATTACTCAAAGACAATGTTTTTCCAATCAGATCAAACATCAGTCCTCCTTTTGTCCAGTAGCGGCCGCTTTCCTGATAATAATTATTGGAGTCTGGTCATCCTCGTTGCCAGCGGGATTATCGGCCATGAATTGCTCAAGCTCTTTCTTGTCTACGCCGTCAGAGGCGCCAACCGCCCAGGCTATTCCCATGTCGTTGGCATCAATGATTGCGGCCTCAAAACCAGTTTTTTCCTTTATTATCTGGGCAAGCTTGTCGCTGTTGTATGGCCCTGGTATGACAAAATAATCGTAGGGTGCCATTGATGCCGGCATGTCATCTATCATTGCGACCTCGGGTCCTGCCACCATATAAAACCAGCCCTTTTTGCCGATCAACTTGCCGAAGGCACCACAGAACGTTGCAAAAAGTATTTTTAGGAGTCCTGCTATTTCAATTGCCACCTGGAAGGAGAGCGGATTTGCAAGGGGCGAAGTTGTGGCAAAAGAATTTTTTGATGAAGCTGTTACGAAACCAGAAAGCATCCTCGCGATCCTTGTGGGTTGGATTGTTTCCGCAGAGTAGATCCTTGCCTGTGTTATTGCGGCCACAGCAGAAGCAAATGTTACTATGTCACCTTTTTGGGCAATGCCTTTTATTGATTCTATAATAACTTGTGCTGCATCATCTTCCTCGGTGATGATTTTTGTTTTTACGGGTATCTTTACCGAGCCAGGTTTTGACGGAAGAGGCGGTTTCAGGATTATCATTTTTGCCTCATCCGGAAACACCCTCTCGATCTCTTTTAGACATTTTCTGCCTTTTCTTCTCCTGGTGCCCTCTTTCCATATTTCCAGGGCTTTTTCTTTCTGGCCAGTTTTTTCGTAGCATTGGCCAAGCAGGACAAAGTCGGTTTCATAGAAATTTGATGGTTCGAGTCTTTTGAACTCCTCGAAATACCAGATTACATCCTTGAAACGACCAAGCTCGAAAAGGCAATGCGAAATCCTTTTTAAAAGGTACCTGTAAATTGAGAGTATGTCTCTCCTGAGGTGCTCCTTGCCAATGTCCATCCCTTTCACATACACCTGAAAGGCGGCCTCAAGGTCCTTTTTATGGTAGTAATAAACATCGCCCATTGAAAGGTAATACCAGTACTGCGTTGGTCTCTGGTCAAAGGTTTTTTGTAGCAGGTCAATGGCCTTCTGGTATTCACCAGAAACACTGTAGATTCTGGCCAGCAATCTCACCGAACGCGGATAGTTGCAACCACCACGGTCAACCACCTTTTCAAGAAAAGCTGTGGCTTGTTTTTCCTTTCCAGTCTTTCTCAGTGCTTTGCAGTACAGCTCTGCATCTCTGTCCGAGGTTCTTGCTGGGTCTGGGTTTCGATAGGCTTTGACAATATTTTCATAATCATTTGATTCGAGATATTTTCTATACGATGGCATCCTGATCTTCCTGCGCCAGTCCTGTTCTTTCAACCAGCTCAAATAATTTTATCAAAACATTTTTTACAGATTTCTTGTCCTTGGCAACACATGATACAACCTCAACACTGTCATCAATTCCGAGCATCTGCCCGACCTGCTCCGGGTTTAGGGAACCTGTGACATCTTGTTTGTTTGCCGCAACAACACACGGTATCTGGAGTTTTGGCAAAAAGAATGAAAGATAACGCCTTGCTTCTATAATTGACTTGTAATCTGCAGAATCAACAATCAGCACCATACCTACGGCCCCGACGGAAAGGACATCCCACATGTATGAAAATCTCTCCTGCCCTGGTGTTCCAAAGATATAAAGCACAAGATCATCATCAATTGTCAGCCTTCCAAAATCAAGTGCGACTGTTGTCTGGTTTTTTATAACCCTTGTTTCGTCTGTTACTGCCTTCTCTGTTGAAACAACAGGTATTTCAGAAACCGATTTAATTAAACTTGTTTTGCCGGATGAGAACGGCCCGGTCACAAGTATTTTGATTCTTTTCATAGTTTCCTGAGATAATCAATAATTTTTGATATGAATGATGGTTTGGATTTTGGATCGTTTGGTTTTGGCTGAACCGTGTCTGTTCTTTGTTTGACCGCAGCCCTTCTTATGACTCCAACCTGCAAAAGTGAATAAAAAATTCTGATTGCATCAAATTCTGGCCAACCAAGGTCTTTGCTGATGTCGCCCAGGGATTTCTCGCCATCTATGAGCCCGATCACCTGCCACTGCTTTGAATCAAAAACGAGATCATAGGTTTCGAACTCCAACGAAAGTGAATAAATGATGTTGGTGGAGGGAATTTCACGCCTCAGGGTCTCGTAAAGTTTTATTCTTCCAGAGGCCTCCAGTAGTAGCTGGTCCATTGAAACAATGATGTTTGTTTCAGGACTGTTTTCATCACTTATGAACCTGAAGCTGCCGTTTTCCGCCTCGCATATCGCGAAAAAGGCCTCCTTGCCGTTCTGGTTGTCCGCAAAAGCGGCTGTTATGCCGCCATTCATAAAAAAAACTGATGCTTCAAACCTTCTTCCGGACTGCTCCAGAAAAAGCTGGAGCTTGCCGGTTCGTTTTGAAATCCAAATAAACTGGCATATTTCTATGACTGAAAAATCTTTGATGTTGCCTGCAAGTTCCATCTACACCTCACTTTAGAAAAACAATTGTTACAGCATCACCACCCTCGTCTGGCTGGGCGAGGTTGAACCTGTCAACACGCGGGCAGTGCGGCAGATAGTCTTGGATGGCCTTTCTCAGGACCCCAGAACCCCTGCCATGAACGATATATACGAATGGCATACCAGCGGAATAGGCGCTGTCAAGATACCTCTCAAGTTTTACCAGCGCATCTTCTATGGGCATGCCAAAGAGTTCCAATTTTATCGGCACTGATTGGACTTCCGGTCTTACCTCCGGTTTTCCGATTTCTTCTCCTTCCACGGGTTCATTCACCAGCTCTACGCTGCTTGCCGGTAATTGCACCCTTGCCGTTCCAACTTGGACAAGAACCTTGCCCTTTTCAGGATAAACGTCCATTACAACACCCTGCGATTTGAACCTTGGGACATAAACGATGTCCCCTGCTTTTATGCCTTCAACATCGACAGGAGTTGTGCTTGGCTGTTCTTCCTCTGCTTTTGCGACCTCTTCGTGGATCTCCTGGAGGCGCTTCTGGAGAGTGTCTGTCTCCTTGTTTTGTCTCGAGGCTTTGGCAAGTCTTTTGACTATCTCGTCAGCTTCGGCAAGCTTTTCGCCAAAAAATTTCCTGGCTTTCAGGAGCTCGCGGTCAAGCATTGATTTGCGGTTTTGTTCTATCTCAACAAGTTCTACTTCGCGCTTTCTCAGGAGCTCCTCGGCTTCCATCCTAGCCTTGCTGACCTGCTCCCTTTCTTCCATTATCATCTTGGCGTCTTCGGCCATTTTTGAAATTATGTCTGCGCTGTTTTTGTCCTCCGGCCTCATGAGCGCCCTTGCTCTTGATATGACCAAATCGGGGAGGCCCGTCCTCTCGGCTATTTCAAAGGCATGAGAAGAACCTGGTGTACCTATATGGATTTTGTAGGTTGGCATGAGGGTCTCATGGTCAAATCCAACCGAGGCATTTACAGCGTTTATATTGTTGTATGCAAAACCCTTCATCTCGCCGATGTGCGTCGTAATAATTGTTGGACAGCCAACGGCATAAAAATGCTCGGCAATTGCATAGGCAAGAGAGGCACCTTCTGTTGGGTCAGTTCCAGCGCCGAGTTCGTCCAGCAGGACAAGCTTGGAGGATGAGGCATCCCCAATTATCAGCGATATGTTTTTCAGATGTGAGGAGAATGTTGAAAGGTTTTGAGTAAGGCTTTGTTCATCACCAATATCAAGAAGGACATCATCAAGGATGCCCATCTCTGTACCATCTTCGCATGGGAGGTGAAGGCCACACTGTGCCATGACCACAAAAAGACCGACAGTCTTCAGCGAAGCTGTTTTTCCTCCAGTGTTTGGCCCGGTGAGTATGATCATTTTGAAGTCAGAGCCAATTCTTATGTCGATTGGTATTGGTTCGCTTATCAGAGGATGCCTCCCACCCCTGATGTTTAGCCTGTGGCCATCTTCCATGGCCGGCTCGGTGCAGTTCCATCTTATTGATAATTCTGCCCTCGCGAACATGAAGTCCAGACCGGAAAGCGCCTCATCGATCACTTCCATGTCTTCGGACCTCATGGATATTTCATCAGATATTCTCCGCAATATTTCTGCAATTTCCTCGCGCTCCCTGAGGCGAAGGTTTCTGAGGTCATTGTTTAGCGGGATAACAGAAAGAGGCTCCACATAGAGTGTTTGCCCTGATGCGGAAGAATCATGGACTATGCATGGGAAGTGGTTCTTGTATTCGCTTTTGAGCGGGATTACATACCTGTCGTCACGGATTGTGATTATCGGGTCCTGTATCATCTTGGAGTATGAAGACGATCTCATTATCTCCCCGAGCTTGGACTGTATCTTTGTGTGTACCAGCCTCATCTGGACCCTTATCGAAGCAAGCCTTTCCGAGGCAGAATCAAGGACTTCTCCGTGCTCATCAACCGTCTTTGCAATCATCTGTTCAATTGCCTGTTGTGTTTTTATTCTTGAGGCAACCACCCAGACATCAGGAATGTCCTCCCTTGAACCCTCCAGCGATGATTTCACAGACCTTGAGCACCTGAGGGTTTTCAATACCTCAAGCAATTCCTCTGGCGAGAGCGGTGAGCCGATGACACATGATTTGATATAGTCGGTTATCGATTTTGCGTCAATGAACGGCAATGGGCCATATCGCAGTAGTTGATTCTTGCACTGGGATGTTTCCCTCTGCAATCTAGCAACTTCTTCAGCCGAATTTGTGGGAAGCATGACAAAAACAAGATCCCTGCCACCCTGGGTGTGCGCAAATTCGGTGAGTTTCTCTTTTATTTTCTCAAACTCAAGCACCCTAAGGGCATGATCGTTCACTGACCCCTCCAGCAGAGCTCGCGGACCTGTTCATATGATTTGCAGTTTAACAAATTTTCCCGGGAAACGCCAGCCCTTCGCGCAAGCTTCACCCCTGAAGGCAGTTCTTTCAGGTGCAATGCATAATGGGCATCACTTCCAAGCGCAAACATGCACCCATGTTTCATGGCAATCCTTGCCACCTGCCAGGGAGGATCAAGCTTGTCAGGAGCATAATTCAGCTCCACTGCAACACCTGCTTTTGAACATTCCGAAAAAATCATGTCCCAGTCTATTTCTATAGGTGGCCTGACAAGGAGTCTCCGGAGCGTCGGGTGCGCCACGATATCAATTGCACCAGAGCTTATTGCCCTCAAATAGCGGTTTTCCAGGATGGATGGATCGTCACCGAGCCCGGAGTGTAGTGCTCCAATCCTCATGATTTTTTGCCTTGTCTGGAAATCGACATGGCCATCGGCATCAATGTTATATTCAATGCCGGGAACTATCTTTACCGTTCCTTTGAAAGCGTTCATTTTTCTTATTTTGTCTGTCTGAGCCTCAAGGTCTTGCGCTGAAAGTCCTTTTGTTACAGATATTCCTTGAGCGTGATCAGTGACTGTTAAGTATTCAAGACCCATCTGCTCTGCCTGTCTTACAAGCTCCGAAAGCCTTGATCTGCCATCACTCCATGGCGTATGTGCGTGAAGATCGCCCAGGATGTCATCTTCTTCAACGATGTCCCAGCCGAGTTTGCCTTCGGAAAGCTCTATGCAGTCCGGCCATTCGCGTATTTCTGGCGGAATGTATGGCAAACCAAGCTGTTTGTAGAAAGATTCTTCGTCACCTTTTACAAGCAAAAAACCAGCAACTGATCTGTTTTTGAATGCTGTCCTCGAGCAGAGCTTCTGGTAGTGGTCGCCGGGGCCAGTGGCAAGGCACATTGCAGAGCCAGTATACTCTTGTCTGCACAGATGTACTCTCACCTGGACACCTGAAACCTGGCCTTCGCAGCCATATTTTGTAATGATGCACTCACCAAATTCCAGATATTTTGATATCTCTTGTGCTGTTTTTACGGTTGGCTTGGAAACGACAACAAGCAGATCAATTTTTTCTATCAGCTCCCTACCCCGCCTTATGTCGCCAGCAACAAATACTTTTGACGCCTCTTCAAAATGTTTTACTTTTCTTTGCAGAAGATTTGCCAGATGTATTGCGTTTGAAAGCGGGAGGGTCCTCCTTCCGGAGAGGGTCTGCGTCACCATTCCCTCTACTTGTTTTGAAAATCTCTCACCAAAACCTTTTCTTGAGGAAAGCAGACCACCTCTTGATGCTTTTCTGAGCTCCTCAAGTGTTTCTATTCCACAATCCTCATAGAGTCTTGCGATATTTGAGATACTAAGGCCTGAAATCTGCAGAAGACTCTGCACGCCTTTTGGAGTTTTTTTCAGCAATGCCTGCTCAAGACTTGAACTGCCAGTCTTTATCATCTCTGAAATTGCAGAAGCTGTTGTTTCAGAAAGCAACCCTTGCGCCAAAAGGAAACCGACCATTTGGAGTTCGACTTCATCGACGTCCAGGTGTCTGATTGTTGTCGAGGCATCAAGAAACTGGTTCGAGCCAATACCAGTATTTGTGTATCTTGCAAGCCTTGCCAAAAAATTGAGCTTTTCCGCAAGCTCCCAAGAGTTCATGCCTTTCTGACAGAAGCACCAATTTTTTCTAGGGCCAGATCAATTTTCTCGATTATAGCGTCAATCTGGCTGCCAAGGAGCGTCCCTTCGGGATCATAGAAAGACAGCGAGAATGCCAGCGAACGCTTGCCCTCTCTTGCAAATCCGCCAACAAACTGGTCAAAAAGCCTTATCGATGAAAGATTGTTGCCGGCGTGGTCTTTGATTGTTGATTCGATCTGGGAGCAAGGGACTGTTTCCGGTGCAAGAACCGCTATGTCCCTCAGGACCATTGGAAACCTCGGAACAGGTTTTGCAACAATCACTTCCGGAACGTGTGGAAGAAGGTTTTCTATGTTTATGTTCGCAATTGTTATGGGAGTTGCAACCTGCAGTCTCTCGTTTACTTCCGGGTCAAGCTGGCCGATATAGCCTATTGGGTTGCCAGAGATTGCTATTTCAGCTTGCCTGTACTGGTGCAAGTGGGGGTGGGGTTTATTTAAAGGTCTGTACGAGACACCACAAACGCAAAGCAGATCAAACAGCGCCTCAAGTGAGCCTTTCAGGTCAAAAAAGTCATAATTCTCGATATTGTCTTTCTTGCCTTCGGTTTCTTTGGCTTTGAGCTGGGAGTCCCATCCGGAAGGCCTTTTGCCGGTCATAATCATGACCAGCCTGCGGCATTCAGGTCCAAACTGTGAACCCACCTCAAATAGCGCCATGGTAGAATTGCCCTGTCTGGCGTTGTATGAAGATGCCGCAAGAACACCCAACTCGCAAACAGGCCTCATGATTGTTGAATCTGTTGTCATCGGATTGAGGACCTTCGGGGCGTTTGGGACAAGCGTTTCGAGCTTCATCAATTTGAGCTCGTCCTCGCAGGTCATTGGTTTTGAGACGCACTCGTAAAGGCCCATTCCGGACAAGATTTTTTTGAGCCTTCTCTCAAGAAGGAAAATCGGGGTTTCGGTGACTATCTTCTCCTCGATTATTGGAAAAGTGGTGGGGATTGTGTCATATCCTATGACTCTTATTGCTTCCTCGATAAGGTCGATTTCGTCCCTGAGGTCATTGTCCCTGAACCCCGGGATAGTGGCCAATAGAGGATCTCCAACCTTGATGTCAATTCCAAGGGTGCCAAGGCCTTCTTTTATTTTCTCCGAATCAAGATCAAAACCCAGTATCTTTTTCATTCTCTTGACCCTTACCTGGACCTGGCGCCTTTCTTTTTTGTTGTAGCTTTCCACTGGGGCACATCCGCTTGTTCCAATCATCGAGATGACTTTCCAGGCGGTGTCCTCGGCGACCTCCACATCTGCGCCCTTCTCGAACCTTGTTGAAGCCTCGCTCCTTATTCCAAGGATCGAGCTGGATTTGGCTATAAGAAGAGGGTTGAAGTTCGCAGATTCGAGGAAAATCCTTTTTGTTGCAGAAGTGACTTCCGAGTCCTGTCCACCCATGATGCCGGCTATCCCAACCGGTTTCTCGCCGTCCCAGATCATAAGGGTGCCAACCGGAAGGTCGCGTTCCTTGTCATCAAGGGTTTTGAATTTCATTGGTGCTTTTGTTCTTGCGACCCTTACCACGCCACTCTTTATTTTGTCTGCATCAAAGGCGTGGGTTGGCTGTCCGTCCTCATACATGGAAAGATTGGAGGCATCGACAACATTGTTTATTGGCCTTGTGCCTGAAGCCAGTAATTTTCTTCTGGTCTCAAATCCTGAGGGCGCAACGCTTACATTTGCAAGCATTCCGATGTATCTCTGGCAATCCTCATAATCTTCTATGTCAACTCTAAATTCCAAGCAGGTGTTTTCAGCAGAGATATTTTTTGATGTCTCAAGCGATGGGACTTCATGTATCTTGCCGGTTTTCCTCCAAAGGATTGCGGCAACCTCGTGAAGGAGCCCGCGGAGCGACAGCCATTCCGGATGATTTGGCGTTATCTTGATGTCCAGTATCGAGTCTGAGAGCCAGAATGATTCTGCCGGGTCTGTAAACAGCGGAGTATCATCGGGCATCTGCCACGGGCCTTCCCTCTCTGCCTGTGGAAGGATTTCTGGATCAACGCCAAAATCCTGGGCGGAAAGGATTGCCCCTTCTGAAGCGAATCCCCTTATGTTTCTTGGCTCGACTGTAACATCGCCAATGCGCGTTCCATGGATTGCGACCGGATAAATCTGGCCTGGTTTCACCCTATCAGAGTTGATCACAACCTCGATGGTTTTTCCTGGAGCAATCTCAATTTTTGCTATGTGCAGTTTTTCTGTTGCCTGCCTTATTTCAGTTATTTTTCCAAAAACCGAGCCCCTGACCCTGTCTCTTTTTTGAAGGTCCTCGACTTCAAGGCCCAATATTTTGAAACCTTCCTGGATGGTTTCCAGGTCGATGTCCCACGGAACAACACTTTTCAGATAGCGATACGAGAGTTTCATCTGACACCTCCGAACTGGGAAAGGAACCTGAGGTCATTTGTGGTGAAGTCCCTTATGTCGCTGATGCCAAATTTCAGCATTGCTATCCTCTCGATTCCCCAGCCAAAAGCGAAGCCCTGATATTCTTCCGGATCGTAGCCAACATTTTTCAGTACCTTCGGGTTCACCATTCCGGATCCGCCCATTTCAATCCAGCCACTGTTCTGGCAGACCCTGCACCCCTTTCCATCACAGAATGGGCACGAAGCCAGAGTCTCTGCGCCAGGTTCGACGAACGGGAAAAACGATGGAAGGAATTTTACCTTTACGTTGCCACCAAAAACGTTTGAAAGGATGATAGACAATATCCCTGCGAGATCAGAAAAAGAGATGTGACGGTCAATCATCAGACCCTCGACCTGATGAAAAAATGGCGAGTGGGAGGCATCCGTTGCGTCCCTGCGATGACAGAGCCCCATGGCAATCATCCTTATTGGCGGTTTTTCGCTCTCCATTGTCCTTATCTGGACAGGTGAGGTGTGGGTCCTCAGGAGCCTGTTGCCTTCAATATAGAATGTGTCCTGCATGGCCCTTGCCGGGTGCCATTGCGGAATGTTCAGGGCCTCAAAATTGTACCAGTCAGATTCGATTATTGGCCCCTGCCTCACGACAAAACCAAGTTTGTGGAACACTTCGGTTATGTCTTCGGCAACAATGGACAGGGGGTGCATGGCGCCCTTCATTACGGGCCTGCCTGGCATTGTAATGTCTATCTTTTCTGCAAAAAGCTTCTCCTGCATCTCTTTTCTTGATATGTCGGAGAGTCTGGATTCAATTTTTGCTTCGATCTCTTCCTTGGCGCTGTTGAGGTTTGCGCCGGCAGATTTTCTTTCTTCTGGAGAGAGGTTGCCAAGCTCCCTGAGGAGTGAGGTCAGCTCGCCCTTTCTGCCAAGGAACCTTACCCTTATATCTTCAAGCTCTTTGGAGCTTTTTGACTGCTCAACGAGATTTAACGCTTCCTGCTTTATCTTTTCTATGTCCACGCCTTGCCTCCGAGAAGTATCGGGCCGTGAAGCAACCATAATCTGGCCCCATCAAGTTTCCTTTTGCAACTGCCCTTGCTCTGCATCCCCCGCAATCTATGGAATGTGCGCATTCGCCACAAAAACCGGTCAGCTTTGTCCTGTCCCACATGACATTAAAGCCCTTCCAGGCCTCCTTGAAGCTCTGTCTTGTGAGATTTCCAACCACCGGATCAAATGGCGAGAACATGCATGGGGTCAAGTCGCCGTTTGGCTGTATGTTGCAGTAGAGCCTTCCCGCAGGGCAGCCCCCAAGGATGTCCTTGAACGCCCTGAAGAATTTTCTGGAAGGCCCCATGTCAAAGAATGCCGTTATCGGGAAACAGTTTGAGGCAGGAAGTTTTTGCTGGCAGTCCCCGCCAATCATGGATGTCTCAGTTGCATAGTGGGGTGTTTCAGACATTATCTCGATGTCCGGGTCCTGCATTCTGGCCAGTTTTTCCATGGCCTCGGCGCGGGCTTTTGGCGTAAGATCGAGGTCTGATATCTCTTCACCCCTTCCAACGGGTATGAGATGGTAGAAAACAATCCTGTTGAAAGAGTGCTTTTTTGCTAGCGCAACAAAATCATCTATGAGCCCAATATTGTTTGAGGTGAGGGTCACGCCCATTGAAACAAAGAGCCCTGCTTTCTTCATCGCCTTCACGCCTCGCATGGAAAGGTCGAATGCGCCCTTCATGCACCTGAATTCATCGTGCTTTTCAGGGAATGGTGAATCAATCGAGACTTGGGCAGACCTTAAACCTGCTTTGAAGAGCTTTTCAGCAACGCTGTCATCAATAAGGGTGCCATTTGTGTCTATTGAGCAGTAGATTCTGTTTTCTGTGGCATATCTGACACAGTCCCAGAAATCTGGCGAGAGGAGCGGCTCTCCACCGGAGAATGTTATGGCCGCTGTTCCAAGATCGGCCATCTGCTTGATAATGGAGAATTTTTGCTCTTTTGTCATAAGGTCGCCAAGCGAGGAGTCTGCGCTCTGGAAGCAGTGGACGCACCTCAAGTTGCACTTGTTTGTCAGATTGTAGACCACCGAAAATGGCGCAGAAAGAACAATCGGTTTTTTGAGGCCATATTCGATGACGCTTTTTACAACAAGATCGAAGCAACGTGCAATCCCTGGATCGGAAAGAGTTTTCTTTACTTCACTCCATGACACTCCAAGGGAGGCCATGTAGGACCTCATGATCGCCGAGAAAGCCCAGACATAAGCTTTCTGGAGTCCTTTCGGTTTTCTTCTTCCGCCAATGCTGTCGATGGCAAGCTTTGAAAGAGGATAGCTTGCCCTGAGGATAGACCTGGCAAAACCACTAGAAACAAATGTTGATGCAATGCTTGACATATTCCAAAGAATTATAATAGGGCGTCGATAAAATGAAAGGACAAAACGAGGTCGGGGCTTGACTATGAAAAAAGAATCGCATAAGATGTGCGATATCACCAATATGAAGGAGGACAAAGTGGAACTGGACACAATTCTTGAAGGATTGAAGGACGAGCTCCCCGAATTCGTTGCTGCGGCCGTTGCAGGTAGTGATGGCCTGACAATCTCGACCCTCGCAAAAGATAGCTCGGTTGACATGAGTATGGTAGGGGCCGAATTTGCCTCGATTGTCTCGATGGTTTCAAAGGCAGGGAGAGAAATAAACGCAGGGAAGCTTCACAGTTCAATCTTCTCGACAGAAAATTATCACATCCTGACTTCACAAATTGGTGAAACTCCATTCTTCCAGATAGTCTGCCTCAAATCCGATGGGAACATTGGAAAAGCAAGATATTTAATGGGAAAGGTTGAGGCTAGAATCAAGGAAGCAATTCTATGAGTGAGATAAACGGGCTACTGTCAGAGGCTTTTTCAAAGATTCAGTATTGCGACAAGATACTTGTAGCATCATCAGACGGCCTCATTATAACGGCATACCCTGACTACAATCCGGACAAAAACGATTCCCTCGCTGCATCATCAACATCTGTCCTTGGGCTTACCGCTGCAACATCCGAGCTTGCTGGAAAAGGTGATGCCGAGTACGTCCTCATAAGGTCAAACAACGGCTTCATGATGACACTGGGTCAACAGAATTTCTCTGTGCTTGTAATGGCCGGGCAAAAAGCAAACCTCGGCATGCTCCTGCTTCAGGGGCAGAAACTTGTTGAAAAGCTCAGTGGTATAATTGATGAACACATTGCACCAAAAAAACTTGAACACCCAAGAATTTATGCCAGAGAGCTTGGCACCATTGAAACTGAGAGTGTTGAAGAAATACACCCTGAAGAGGTTTCTTACACTTCCACAAAATCCAGGGATTCACAGCCTGAATCAGAATCTCCCGAACAGGGCATAGGCATACCTGCCTTTTCAAAACCGTTTTCTGATTATTCCAAAGAACCTGGCGACAGCTTTTTGGCCGGTTCACAGGGTTATGAAGAAGAACCCATCGCCATAGAACCCAATTTCAAACCAAAAATGGAAGATGTGCAGGATGTCTTGCAACAACCTGTCGAGGAAATTACCTGTCATGAAGAGTGCAACGAATGCGAAGAATGCGAAGAACCGGATGAATCGGAGCACTTCCTGACAGAACCCGAGGAGATAAAAGCAAAATTCTGGCCGGAAGAGCCAACCAGAATTGATGAACATCCAGAACACACTCCAGATATTGAAATTGAGGAAAAATCCTCGGAGAGCATTTATTCTGACCGGGATCTCCAGGCGCCAGAAGAAAATCCAACAGAGCCAATGGAAGAGCCGATAATAGAACCAACGGAGGAGAATCCAGAAGAAACGCACGAAAACATGACAACATCTCCAATCGTTGACCTCGTTCTGCCTAAAGGCATTTACATAAACGATGTAGTCTTATACTCGAATAAACAGGGGCTGGAAAACCTGGTTGTCCATAAAGAAGAGGAACAGTCCACACAACAAGAAGATCAACAACAGGAAGAAGAACAAAAACCTCCTGAAGCCATGCCATGGTTTAACTTTAATAATAATGGCGAGAACAAGACTCAAAACCCGGAAGAAGACGAAAAGCCCCAAAAAGAAGGAGACCTGTTCGATTCTTACTGATCAAGTCAAAACAAGACTGAACAGGTATATTGCGTCTTCGGGCCTGTGTTCGAGAAGAAATGCCGACCAGCTCATATTGGCTGGTCGGGTTTTTGTTGACGGGACTCTTGAAACAAACCCTGGAACAATGGTCACTTTACAAAATATTGTAAAGGTTGATGGAAAAATCATAAAGCCAGTCGAGGAAAAGGTCTACATTGCCCTGAACAAACCAAAGCTTGTGATCACAAGCAAAAGTGACGAGCAGGGAAGAAATACTGTAATGGACTTTCTTCCGGAAAAATTCCTTCACCTTAATCCTGTCGGAAGGCTTGATTTTGATTCAAGCGGCCTCGTAATAATGACAAACGATGGCGAACTGGCCAATTTCCTGACCCATCCCAAATTCAGCTTTCCAAAAACCTATCAGGTCAGGGCAAACCCTCCCTTCGAAAGGGAAGACGTTGATGCAATTCTTAGTGGTGTGCAGATCGCAGAAGACGTTTGGGTGAGGGCCGACAAGGCAATCCTGTCCGGCGAGGTGCTCACATTGACCATCCACGAGGGCAAGTACCATCATATCAAAAGAATGGCAGAATCACTTGGCAAAAAAGTATGTTTCCTCCGGAGAGTAGCCATTGGTCCCGTAAAGATTGATGGATTATTGTCCGGACAATGGAGAATGTTAACAGATAAAGAACTTTTAGCGTTGCTGGAAAAAACAGGGAGATAATTTGGAACGCCCAGAAAGACTCCCTTAAAAAGAGAGAGTCTTGACATCCCCGCTTTATTCGCTTTAATGGTTTTTCGATGGTTAACACCATCGTCTGGTTTTAAAACACCTATCATATAGGAGACATGCACGGTCGTACGGGACCATAGCTCAGTCGGTCAGAGCAGCTGGCTCATAACCAGCGGGTCGTAGGTTCGAGTCCTACTGGTCCCAGACTCCAAGAAAACATGCAAGGATTTTCCGAACTCGTCCAACTGTCTTTGATTGATTGGCAAATCCGGTCCACCCAGAACGAAATAGACACACTTGATGACGGAAGGGCCTGCAAAAAAGAATTGGAAGTTATCAATCAGAAACTTTCCCTGGCACTAGCAAAGAAGAAACAAATATCGTCGCTGCTTGATGATTTGAAATTCAAATATGACAAGGCCCTGGCCGAAAAAAAGAAAATGGAGACCCAGCTCTTCTCGCAGGGTGTTTCGCCAAAAACAATATCTGAAATACAGACAAGGCTTGCATCCATAAACTCCCACATAGACGAAGTTGAAACAGGACAGCTCGAGGCAATGGAAGCTTTTGAAAAAATCACTGCTTCCTGTGATAAACTGCAGGCAATGTCAGACCAGAAAACCCAGGAACTGGAAACTATAACCCAAAAATTCAAAAATATGACCGTTAAAGGCCAGATTAAACTCAAAGAGCTTGGTCTGGAAAGAGATTCAATACGGAAAGTCATAGATCCTTCCCTTCTTACCAAGTATGACAGGCTTGCTGAACAAAAAATGGGCCTCGCAATGGTTGAAGTAATCAACAACCTTTGTACAGGTTGTCAGCAACCAATCTCCATTACACTGTGCGACTCGATAAAATCGAAACCGGAAGAAATCCACTATTGTAACAATTGCGGAAGGATGGTTTTTATCAGGAGGACCCAGATTTGAAAAAAGTGGAAGTTTTTACTGATGGGGCATCGAGAGGCAATCCAGGAAAGGCTTCGTTCGGGGTTGTAATTACTGTGGATGGGGACACTGTCATTGAAGAATCACACGAAATAGGTATCAAAACAAACAATACCGCTGAATACGCCGGGCTCATTTTTGCACTGTCGATGCTTCTGGCGCTAAAACTGGAAAAGGAACAGATAACATTAAATTCAGATTCTGAATTCATGGTCAAACAGATACACGGCCAGTACAGGCTTAAAAAAGAAGAACTGGCCGAATATTACCTGGTTGCGAAAAACCTCTTGATGAGGTTTCCAAAAATAGAGATCAAACACGTTAAACGTGAGAAAAACGCCAAGGCTGACAAACTTGCCAACCTGGCGCTTGATGAAGGAGGACTATGGAAGATTTAGTTAGAGTATATACAGCCGAAGAGCTTGAGGACAAAACTGCAAGACAACTTTATGACATTTGCAAGGCCCTCAAAATCAAGAACTACACGAGCTTCAAAAAAGACGATCTTATAAACGAGATCGTTCTTGTCTCAAGAGGCGAGAAAGTCATAGTCCGCAAAAAAAGAGGCAGAAAATCCAAAGCAGAACTCGAAGCGATGAGAAAAGCTGCTGAACAGGCATCAAAAACCGAAGTCAAGAAAGAAACGCTTTTTACGCCGACCCAACAGCCAGAAAAAAAATACGAATACAAGACACAGGAACAAACATACAAAACCAGCGAACAGTCGCAGTATCGTAAACCTGAATACAGCCAAACTTTTTCGAGCGAACCACAAAGCGAAACACCGCCAAGGGGCGACCAGTCAATGGGCCAGGGCGGCGGAGTTCTGGAGATACATCCTGATGGGTATGGTTTCCTCAGGCTCAACTACGTGCCAAACCCCAAGGATATTTACCTTGCACCTTCACAAATAAGGCGTTTTGGTCTCAGGAATGGTGATTTTGTAGAAGGCTCTGTAAGATACCCAACAAAACCCGGCGAGAAATATGCTGCAATGTTAAAGCTTGACTCGGTAAACGGGATGGACCCCGAATACATACGCAACAGACCCCATTTTGAAAACCTCATTCCGATTTTTCCTGATGAGAGGATAAAGCTGGAGCTCAGGGGCGTAAACGACACCACACTTAGACTCATCGAGTTGACTTCCCCGATAGGCAAGGGCCAGCGTGGCATGATAGTTTCACCACCAAAAGTTGGAAAAACCACCATCATCAAAAAGATTGCGAAAGCAATCTCGATTAACAGTCCCGATACCGTCCTCATGATCCTCCTTGTTGACGAGCGTCCAGAGGAAGTAACAGACATGCAAAGGTCCGTAAGGGCACAGATCATATCATCAACCTTCGACCAGCTCCCGGAAAACCACATCAGGGTCGTCGAGCTTGCAATTGAAAGGGCAAAACGCCTTGTCGAAATGAAGAAGGATGTTGTTGTCCTCATGGATGGTATTACAAGGCTAACAAGGGCGTACAACCTTGTCATGAGCCCAACTGGAAGGACGCTCACCGGTGGACTTGATACGTCAGCAATCCACGGACCAAAAAAGATCCTCGGAGCCGCAAGGAACATTGACAATGGTGGCTCACTGACCATCCTGGCCACATGCCTTGTTGAAACCGGTTCAAAAATGGACGAGGTCATATACGAAGAATTCAAGGGTACAGGTAACATGGAGCTCGTCCTCGATCGAAAGCTTGCAGAAAGAGGCCTCTTCCCTGCCATAGACGTCAAGAGATCAGGAACAAGAAGAGATGAATTGCTTTATGGCGAAGAGGAAAGAAAGAGAATATGGAGCCTCAAGAGGTTCCTCTCCAACCTCGAAAATTATGAGGCGCTTGAAAAGATACTCAAGTGGCTCAGCGACACACACAACAACGAGCAGTTCCTCAGGAGCATAGTGCCGGAGGAGAACCCGAAGGGAAGGGTCTAAAAAGGCCCTCTCCAGACAACTTGCCCTGACTGGGCCCCATTTGTACTCATTAGGGGTTGATTGTTAAACATCTCAAGCTCGCCGATTTTTCCACCAAGCAGGCGGACACAATTAGCAACAACACAATAAAATGGCTCATGGCCTTCGCCCGATTCCATCTTGAGGGCAAGGCCTTTTTTATTTGCCGAGATGCAATTGACTCCTTCTGCACCCGATTTGATGGCAAAATCGGGATTGTCTTTCATGGCAATAGTGTCGACCCTGTCAATGCCCGCAACAAGTTCCTGGTTCTTTGTCATCGCCTTAAACACCATTTTTGCAGGTTCCTGGAGATCGAGTGGTGCAGATTCCGGATTGGAAAATCTCGCAAAACCCTGAGCCATATTGACGAGCGGCACACCAAAAACTTGGACACCACAACCATCTATTGCCACAACGACATCTGAAACTGGCAAACCACACATGCCGGCCACAATTTCAAGGGACAATTTCTGGATGGGGTGGGTCGGCTCAAGGTAGGTTTTTGTGTCCCAACCCATTTTTTTGCATACCGCCAGCATTGCGGAATGCTTGCCGGAACAATTGTGATTTAATTGGGAGAGTGGTTTACCATTCAGCTCTGCTTTTGCTGCAGCAGAGATTGGCTCATGAGTTCCACACAGGAGGTCTCTTTCTGACAAGCTAGCTTTCGAAAGTATCTCAAGGACAGCTTTGGTATGTTCGGCTTGTCCGTTGTGGGAACCACACGCTATGGCCAAATGTTCTAGTTCTAGTCCAAAATATTCATAAGTCCCAGTTAAAATGAGTGTCATTGCCTGAAAGGGTTTGGCCGAGCTCCTGAAATAGGTGATGTAATAGGGATTACCAAAGCTCTGGGCTATATTGCCAAAGCCATCCGCAACAACAATGTGCCCCCTGAAGATTGATTCATCCAGAGGCCCTCTTTTTTTGACGGCAAGTATGGGTGGACAGTTCATGATGTAGAGTCTATATCACGCCATAACAGCTTCAAGATTGACCGTTTTCTTTTGCTTTCCTATACTTTTACACATGAAGAGACAATATTGGACTGATCCGGAACGGCTTGATTTTGAGGTCGACCTTATCCCAATAGGTGGGAATGAATTTATTATGGAACCAGTTGTGTTCCATCCAGACGAGGGAGGGCAACCCCCAGATCGTGGAACTGTCGATGATGCAAACGTTCTGGATGTTCAGTTCAAAAATGGAAAGGTTTGCGTAAAACTGGACAAAGACCTCGCACCTGGAAAACACATGGCAAAAGTTGACTCCCATACAAGGTTAGAGAACAGCAGACAACACACCGCCCAGCACATAATCTCGGCAATTGCAGAGAGAGAATACAAGGCTCCCACCCATGGGTTCCATATTGGAGATGCCACATCAACTCTCGACCTGAAAAATCCAATAAATCTCATTCAGGCCGAAGATATTGAGATGCAGGCAAACAGGATTGTCATGATGGACATCCAAGTCACAACGACTTTTGGTGCTCCAAGTGATGGAACAAGGGTAAGGGAAGACCTGCTGGGTGAAAACAAGGACGATTTGAGGATTGTGAGCATAGGAGATATTGACACATCTGCCTGCTGTGGGACCCATTGCGTCTCAACCGGAAAGGTTGGCCCGATAAAAATCATCTCTATTGAAGGCCACAAAGGTGGCTCCAGAATAACCTATCTTGCCGGAGAGAGATGTATCGCCTACCTACAGAAACAGGACAGAATAATCAGACAACTGAAAGAAATATCCACAACAGGTACTGAGGAATTGCCCCAGGCGTTCCAGAAATATATCGACCAGACCCAATCATTTCAAAAAGAATTAAACAGGCTCTGGGAAGTTCTGCTCCCAACCGAAGCCGAAAAAGCAGAAAAACATCAAACAAGATTTGGCGAGCTGGCTGTACTGAAAACTGACACACCATCAAAGCTCCTGGGCAAGCTGTCTGCAATCATTGCCAACAATACGAAACTCCCGGTGGTTGTTCTTACCAGTTCCCAACCGCAGCAGATAAGCATTGTCTCACAAAATGGGAATGCAAAAGAGATAATTGCTGCAGTTATGGCAAGTTTTGATGGCAAGGGTGGAGGTTCTCCAAACTCGGCTTCCGGGCAAACAGGCAAGCTGGCTGATACAGATGGAATCATCAAATGTCTGTCTTAATACCAAATTAAACTAGGAATATGGATAGTTTTGGCATTTGATTTTTTTTGGCAATCAAAACCGTCCATCTTCACCAGAGGGCTTCGAAAATTCTAATTATTTCTTTGATAGGCATCACCTCTATCAAAAAGTACCAGTAAAACTCTCTGATGAAAACGGTTGGGGCAGATCTAGGAGCTATAAAACCAGTTAGCCTTTTGAACTCCTGGAATTGAAGCCGTAGCTTCTTTCTTCCTGTATGGTCCCATCAAGCTTGTGCACTCTCAAGGAGCCACCACCATGGTTTTTTATATAATCGGAGGCTTTTTTCAAAAGATCGTCTTTTGTCGACGCATGCATCATAACTTTTTCTGTATCAACCTTTTTAACAATCCATTTCTTTTCTTTGTCCGGAACGAGATGGTACTGAGTATGTTTTACACTCGCATTGTGTGCCACTTGTAAAGCTGGCTTTGTAGAAGTTTTTGTTTTCCTTTTTAAAACTCTGCTTTTCTGGACCATTACCCCCTCCTTTGGAGTGATATGCTAGATTGTACACATCTGACAGGGACAAGTTGTTACCGAAAAATCACTTATTGATTCACGCCAAATCTTTTGCTAGACTCTGTCCGTGTTTTGAATAAAACTGCAAAAACCACTCTTTCTTGTATTTTTGTGATAAATCATACAAAAAGATCATTGATATGCCAGTATTTTAATTGTGACAATTTTATGGTGCATGGCCACAAGAAACAATCTGCTATTAATACTATTTGTATCCAGAAATTTTATTACAATGTTGACAAGGAGAGGTGCCCAAATGGAAGAGTCTTTTTTGAAACTAATTGACCCAAATGATGTACCAGACACCAACAAAATTGAAAAATTCTTAGGCAAAACATTTGTTTTCTGGAAACAGATATCAGACCTGATTGATCAAAAATACCCTGGTATTTTCACCCCTGAATGGTTATATGCTGGCAAAAAACACGGTTGGTCACTTCGATACAAAAAGAATAAATCATTCTGCACGATGATTCCAGGAAAAGATCGACTAGCCATTCAGATCGTATTTGGCAAAGATGAGCGTTCCAAGGTTGAAGAAATAAAAGAAAATTTGTCCAGCAGAACAAAAAATGCCTACGAGAGCGCAACAACATACCACGATGGGAAGTGGCTCTTGCTGAATGTCGATGGCGAAGATGTCATCCATGACATAGAGGTTCTTCTTGCCACAAAAAGGAAACCGAAGAATTCGAAATGAAATGCTTGTGTTTGTTTCAATGGCTGGCAAAATGCAACACGAAAAGTCGCTGGCCAATTATTAATGTATTTTTCTTACAAAAAAATGGGGTTATCTTTTTGGGGAATAAATATTGTGACCGATGAGCAATTGAGGAACTCCTACTAGTACTGGCTCCCCGACGAGGATTCGAACCTCGAACCTACTGGTTAACAGCCAGCCGCTCTGCCGTTGAGCTATCGGGGAGTAGCGTAGGGCATTATATCCACCGAGGGCACCATGTCAAGAATGAAAGGTTATAAAACAATTATTGGCATGAACGCGAGCCTCTGGCAGCTTTATTTCGACCCTCAGGTTCAGCTTCCTCCTGGATCGAAACAGTATCCTACTTTGTGGATTGTCCTTATCATTGAGGATGAAAACGACTTGTCTTCAATCTTTTTTCTGAGCTTGTTCACATGAACATCGACTGTCCTGCAATCCACGAGAGACTGTTTTTTCCAAATCTTGGTAAAAAGCTCTTCGCGTGTGAAAACCCTTCCAGGGTTACTCATCAGGAGCCACAACAGTTCGAACTCCTTGACGGTTAGATGTATGCGTCTGTTGCCTTTGAGGACAGAGTGTGCCTTTGAATCAACAACCATGTCATCAAAAACGATTTCTTCTTTTGATTTTGCTGGGGCAGAAAGATAGTGACAGCGTCTAATAAGACCCCTTATTCTGGCAACCAATTCGTTAAGGGAAAAAGGTTTGGTCAAATAATCATCGGCACCCGATGAAATGCCAAGGACTTTGTCTACTTCAGAGCTTTTTGCTGTGAGCATAAGGACAGGGGTATTTGAACGCTTCCTGACCTGCCTGCATATTTCAATACCATCCATGTCTTGAAGCATCAGGTCGAGTATGAGAACGTCAGGTTCATTCTGGCTGAATTTAAAAAGACCATCTTGCCCTGTTTCTGAATGGAGGACTTCAAATCCTTCGGATTTAAGTCTCAGTTCTACAAGTCGGGCAATCTCCCTGTCATCCTCGATAATTAATATCCGATTATGTAACTTTCTGTCCGTCACATGTATAAATTTATGTTACAATAATAAGATGTCAAGTGACCGTCGATATTTCTTTGTTTCTGCAAGATTTTAATAAATATGACTACTTAGATACCTGGCAAAGCATATAATCACTCTGCCATTTTTAGGCCAAGCATGAACAATCCAATATTTGGCCTACCTTGACAAAATGACTGTAGAAAATTGATCAAGATTTTGTGAGAGCCGCACCACACCTATAACCTCACAGGACAGGATAAATGGTAGAAAACATGGAAGATAAGAAAAACAAAAGGGCCATTACCAAAATAGTGGATTTTTTTGGTCTTAAAAAAAGCATTGTTGGGATGCTTTCGATGGTTGTTCTGGTTGGGGTCGGCGAGCACATGGCAGAGAAATTCCTGCCGCTCTACATGGTTTTTCTTGGTGGTGGTTTCATTTCAGTTGGTGTTCTCAACTTCATGGACAATTTTCTTGGGGCCATCTATTCATTTCCAGGCGGCTATCTTGCGGACAGAATGGGCACAAAGAAATCCCTCCTTGTTTTCAATCTCATTGCAATAGCTGGATATTCGCTTGTGATAATTTTTCCTTACTGGCCGGTAGTTCTGATTGCGGCAACGCTTTTTCTTTCATGGACAGCCATATCGCTTCCAGCCACAATGGGCCTGGTCTCAAAGGCACTGCCAAAAAACAAAAGAACGATGGGTGTGTCGTTACATTCGCTCGTCAGAAGATTGCCAATGATATTTGGCCCAATGCTTGGCGGGTTGCTGATAAAAATATATGGCACGGAGCTTGGTGTAAGATACTCATTCACAGTGGCGCTAATACTTGCGCTGGTTGCCGCTGTGCTACAGCAAATCCTGATCGAAGAGGACAACGGCAAAAAGAAAGAAGAAATGACTTCTTCGGGTCTCAGGTATTTGTACAAGCTGATGAGCCCAGAATTGAAGAAACTGCTTGTTTCAGATATTTTGATCAGGATTTGCGAACAGATACCACAAGCTTTTGTTGTTCTGTATGTTGTTGGGGCTGCCGGGAAAGTTGGCATAACCGATTCGCTTGGGTTTGGTTTTTTGACTGCAATCGAAATGGTAACAGCAATCCTTATCTACATTCCTGTCGCCTACTTTGCTGACAAAACCAGAAAGAAACCATTTGTTGTGGCAACCTTTGCTTTCTTCACTCTGTTCCCGGTCATTCTCCTTGGCTCAAAATCTTTCCCGATGCTCGTTGCTGCATTTATAATCAAGGGACTCAAGGAATTTGGCGAACCAACTAGGAAGGCGCTTATAATGGATTTGGCACCGGAGAATCACAAAGCAGGGATGTTTGGTCTCTATTACCTTATAAGAGACTTGATCGTGTCTGTCTTCGCGTTTCTAGGCGGAATACTGTGGATTATAAATCCGACTCTTAATCTCATAACAGCAGCATCTTTCGGGGTTCTCGGCACACTCTGGTTTGCTTTCTATGGGTCTGACCTGCCCTCTGCGCAAACTGGTATCCCCTGAAGCCAAATAATCTTGCAATCACAATGTTTCTTTTCACAAAATCATTTTGGTTTTGCTTGACTTTATCCCCCGTGACGTGATAATTATTTATTCAAGGTCACGAAAGGAGGCACACAATATGCGTATACAGGTAACCGGTAGAAACGTAACGGTAGGCGATGAGCTCAGTTCGTACGCGCAGGAGAAGATTGGAAAACTCGAGAGGTATTTCGATGGCATTCAGGACGCCCAGGTTCTTTTCACCGAACAAAAAACAGTCAAAATTTGTGAGGTGACGATGAAAGCGTCCGGCAAAATCATCCGTGCCGAGTACAGAGGCTCAGAGTTTTTGGAAGCGGTAGACTTCGTGGCCGAGAAGCTTGAAAGGCAAATCCGCCGTTACAAAGAGAAGTTCCAGGAGAGGAGAAAAGAAGGCTCAAAAGATGTAGAACCAGTTTTTGTGAAACAGGAGCAGGCGTCACAGTCGAAGATTGTAAGGGTAAAAGAAGTGCCGGTAAAACAGATGAACTTCGAAGAAGCAATAATGCAGATGGAATTGCTGTCACACGACTTCTTCGTGTTCTACAATCCTGATTCCAAGAGGTTGAACATCCTTTACAGAAGGAAAGACGGCGATTTGGGAATCCTTGAGCCGATTGAAGCTTGATGAAGTTAAGAGAGCTTGTTAAGAAACTAAATTTTTGGGATAGCATAATAGTTGGTTTTGTAGTGCTGACAGTGGGTCTGTTTGGATACAGCGTTTATGTGAAAGCGGTCCAGCCACCAGCAAAAACAATCGAAATCAAAGTAAAGGCTGGCAACCTCTACCAGGAGGTTGCCTACTCCATCTCTGCCGGAGACTTCATTGTGGACAGGGATGGAAGGCCTTTCTTCAAAATCAGCCAGATTGACGAGCTGAGGAATGCAAAACAGGCTGTGGTCAAATGGGATGGGCAGATGATTTCTGCTGACAATCCCGAACTTTACTCTGTCGAATTCACCGCCCAGTCTGTAAACCCTAAATTCAAGGGAAGCAATTTATTTTACAACTGGGAACTAGTCAAGCCCGGAAGGACTATGTATATGGAGACGGAGAAAACCGGGTTTATGGCGGTAATCATCTCAGTTGGTGAGGAAAAATAGTAAATGAGCATACTGTCGAAGTTATTCGACTCGTCCGAAAAGTTCCTCGGGCGGGCAAGACCACTTGTGTCACGAATCAGCGCACTGGAACCAGAATATGAAAAACTTTCCGACGAGGAAATAAGGGCAAGAATAAGCGAAATAAGGCAACAGGTCGCAAACGGCCAGAGGCTTGATGATGTACTTATTCCAACCTTCGCATTCGTAAGGGAAGCCGCAAAAAGGACCCTCAGCCAAAGACCATTTGACACACAAATGATCGGTGGAATGGTCCTCCACTCGGGAAGAATAGCCGAAATGAAAACCGGTGAGGGAAAAACCCTTACCGCAACCTTTGCCGCAACACTTAATGCCCTGGAAGGCAAAGGGGTCCATGTTGTTACCGTAAACGACTACCTTGCAAAACGTGACAGGGAATGGATGGGCAAGGTATACGAATTCCTGGGGCTAACCGTAGGCTGCATCTACCACGACGCGTCATACGACGAACGCAGGAAATCTTATAGAAGCGACATCACCTATGGGACCAACAACGAGTTTGGTTTTGACTACCTCAGGGACAACATGGCAAGGCATGTTTCCCAGCTTGTCCAAAGGGAACTCCATTACGCCATCGTCGATGAAGTCGACAGCATTCTCGTCGATGAGGCAAGGACACCGCTCATTATTTCAGGGCCTTCTGAAGAATCCACCGACCTTTACGAGAAAGCCGACAAGGTCGTCAGACAGCTCAGGGAAGAAGACTACAACATCAACGAAAAGGACAAAAACGTCACCCTGACCGAGGCTGGTGTTGAAAGGGCCGAACATATATTGAACGTAAGCAACCTTTATGGTCCAGAGAATGTTGAAGTCAACAGGCACATCAGTCAATCATTAAAGGCGCACCATCTCTTCAAGAATGAAGTCGATTACATCGTAAAAGATGGTGAAGTAATAATCGTCGACGAGTTCACCGGAAGGTTGATGTTCGGCAGAAGATACAGCGATGGCCTCCATCAGGCCATAGAAGCAAAGGAAGGTCTGAAAGTGAGGGAAGAAAATCAAACCCTTGCCACAATAACCTTCCAGAATTACTTCAGGCTGTTTGATAAACTGGCCGGCATGACAGGAACCGCAAAAACCGAGGAAGATGAACTAAGGGAAATCTATGGGCTCGAAGTTGTTGTTGTACCAACCAATAAACCCATGATAAGAAAAGACCTCCCGGACATCATCTGGAAAACAGAGGACGGAAAATACAAGCACATCATTGACGAGATAGTGGATTGCTACAAAAGGGGCCAGCCGGTCCTTGTCGGAACAAGGTCAATCGAGAAATCCGAGAAGCTCTCGTCAATGCTCCACAAGAAAATGATCCCCCATGAAGTGTTGAATGCGAAATACCACGAGAAAGAAGCTGCGATAATTGCCAAGGCAGGCCAGATGAACGCCGTGACCATAGCCACCAACATGGCCGGTCGTGGCGTCGACATAGCGCTTGGCCCTGGAGTGGTTGAACTCGGCGGCTTGCATATTCTGGGAACTGAACGCCACGAATCAAGACGTATTGACAACCAGCTCAGGGGAAGGTCGGGCAGGCAGGGTGATCCGGGTTCATCAAGGTTCCACCTTTGCCTTGATGACGAGCTCCTTAGAATCTTTGGCGGTGAAAGACTCAAATCGATGTTCAACTTCCTCAAGATAGAGGAAGACATGCCTCTTGAGCACCCACTTCTCACAAAAACAATAGAGAATGCCCAGCGCAAAGTTGAAACCCACAACTTTGACATAAGAAAATACGTTTTGGAATATGACAACGTACTCAACAAGCAAAGAGAGATAATATATGCGGAACGCCAGAAGGTACTGCACGGTGAAGACCTCATAGAAACCGTGCTTGCAAACCTTGACAGGGCCTGTGAGGACATGGTCGCAAACCATGCCTCCACAGAGCTTGCCGTGCAGGACTGGGACATCAAGACACTCCACTCAGAACTCATGGACCTGACTGCCGGTGTGGTCAGGGATGTTGAGTTCAAAGACAGGCAAGAGCTCCTTGAGAACCTGAAAGAGTCTGTCAAGACCGCCTACAATGACAGGGAAACCAGGTTTGGTCATGAAACAATGCGCGAAATCGAGAGATTCGTGCTGCTCTATGTGGTTGACCAGAAGTGGAAAGACCATCTCTACAATATGGACATCCTCAGGGAAGGAATCGGATTGAGGAGCTACGCGCAGAAAAATCCGGTCCAGGAATACCAGAATGAGGCATTCCTGATGTTCCAGAGGATGCTCAACTCGATTTGGGAAGACACAATCAAGTATCTGTTCAGGGTAGAGCTCCAGGCCGACTCAAACCAGCAACAGAAGCAAACAAGAACACGAACCAATGAAGATGATATAAAAACCGCTCCAGCAAAATCATCCAGAGGCGATGAGCCAGAGAGACAAGGCGAGACATCAAGAACAATGAGACCTTCGTCTGGCGGTCATACTGCCAATGAGCCAATAAGAAGGCATGGTGACAAAGTCGGCAGAAATGATCCGTGCCCCTGTGGTTCAGGAAAAAAATACAAACACTGCTGCGGTGCAGGACAATAGCAGACAGGCAAGGAAACAAGAATGTTGATAGACGAAATACAGAGGTCCATAGATCAGGTAAAAGAACGGCTCAACCAGGCCAAGGAGTTTCTTTGACCCGCTAAAGGCTGAACGGGAAAAACTTTCAAAACAGCTGGAGTCTCCAGAGGTCTGGAATGACCAGCAAAAAATTGCCGAGACCAACAAAAAAATTGCCATATTCGATATCAAACTCAATGACCTGGAACAGGCCGAACATTTCATTGGCGAAGCCGAAGTTTACATGGAGTTTGTCCAGATGGGCGAGGGCTCAGAGAAAGAGCTTCTTGGCGCAATAAAACAGGCCGAGGCAAAGATACAGGAAATAGAGCTCAAAAACCTCCTCTCCATGGAGCATGACCAGCTCAATGCCTTTGTTTCATTCAGCTCCGGTGCAGGCGGAGTCGACGCCCAGGACTGGACTGAAATGCTCATGAGGATGTACACAAGGTGGGCAACCAACAAGGGTTTCAAGGTTACTGTTGCTGAATACAGCCCTGGCGATGAGGCTGGTGTCAAATCAGCAACCCTCCACATCGAGGGCCCGTATGCCTTTGGTTTCCTCAAGAGCGAAAAGGGTGTCCACAGACTGGTCAGGATTTCCCCGTTTGACGCTAACCACAGAAGGCACACCTCATTTTCACTCGTTGAGGTGCTCCCGGAGCTCCCGCCTGCAGAAGATATTGAAATAAACCCCGATGATTTGAGGATTGACACGTTCAATGCTTCAGGCCACGGTGGTCAAAACGTCCAGAAGAACGATACTGCTGTCAGGATAACGCATATACCAACCGGCCTTGTGGTGGCATGCCAGAATGAACGTTCACAGGGTCTCAACAGGGCCATGGCCATGAAAATCCTCTCATCAAGATTACAGGACCTGGCAAATGTCCAGCTTGCAGAGGAAGAGAAAAAACTCAGGGGGCCAAGGGTCTCAATTGAGTGGGGCAACCAGATACGCTCCTATGTTCTTCAGCCTTACACTCTCGTAAAAGACAACAGGACAGGCTATGAGGTAGGAAGTGTCGACAGAGTTCTTGAGGGTGACCTGGATGAACTTATCTGGGCCTACCTGAAATGGGCGGTAAAAAACAAATGACCAAAAGGAGCTTTATTGTCGGAACAGCAGGACACGTTGACCACGGGAAATCAACCCTTGTCACAAGACTGACCGGTACTGATCCCGACAGGCTCCCTGAAGAAAAAGCCAGACAGATGACGATCGAGCTTGGTTTTGCAAAGCTTGACCTCCCCTCCGGAAGGATGTGTGGAATCGTTGATGTGCCAGGCCACGAGAAACTGGTCAAACAGATGCTCATGGGCGCACAAGGGTTTGACCTGGTAATGTTCACTGTTGCATGTGATGAAGGACCAAAACGCCAGACCTATGAACATCTATCAATCCTGGATATGATTGGGATCCGGGTTGGTGTCATTGTGCTGACAAAATGTGATTTGCCCCACGACGATGCAGTTTTGCAATCACAACTCGATTCAATGCTTACAAACACCTCTCTCGAGGCAATGCCAAGAATAAAGGTTTCAGCCTACACTGGGGAAGGGATCGACGAACTCAGGCAAACTATCGATGATCTGCTTGACCATGCTATCCCAAGACCTCTTAATATGCCAGCGTTCTATCCAGTTGATAGAGTATTTACAGTCAAGGGATTTGGAATAGTGACCACCGGCACCCTCTGGCAGGGCCAGGTGAAAAAGGGTGAAGAGCTGGAGATATTCCCTTCAAGGAAAAAAGGCAAATTGAGAGGGATAGAGAGTTTTGATGCCCAGATTGAAACTGGTGATGCTGGTTCAAGGCTTGCCCTCAATTTTCAAAACCTCGATAAGGAAGACATTTCAAGGGGAAACATTCTTGCCACCCCTGGGAGATTTGACCCGACAACAGAATTTGATGCAAAAATTCGCCTCATTGAAAAAGTGAAAAGGCGTACAAGGCTAAAGTTCCATTATGCAACTATCGAGCAGGAAGTTGATTACAGCGATATAGGAGGTGGTTTTGCAAGAATAAAATTGGAAGGGCCGCTCCCCCTCACAAAGGGTTCCAGATTTATCCTGAGGTCGATTGCCCCGGCAGATACGGTTGGCGGTGGTGAAGTGGTAGACCTCCACCCAGAGGGTAAGCTCAATGCCCCGGAAACGCTCCAGAGACTTGAAAATATCGGCCAGATTGATGATGAAAGCTATCTTTCAACGATGGTTTTTGAGCGTAGGAAATCAGGTTTTGAAGTGTCCAGGCTCAGAGGGCTTGTAAACTGGCCAGATGACAGATTTGCATTGTTTCTCAAAAATGGCCCCCATAAGACAATATCCGGCAATCTCTATGACAACAATGTTTTTGATTCATCATCAGCAAAATTGAGCAAATTGCTGACAGATTTCTTCAAATCGAACCCGTCCAGGAATTCCATTTCAAAAAGCGAGGCAAAAGCCAAGCTGATGCCGGAGATAAACGAGAATCTTTTTTCAGAAATCCTTTTGACTGCCATAAAAGAGCCATTGCACATGATTGGTCAGGATATATCCCTTTCAAATCAGACCATACAAAAATCACAAACCGAGGTTGGAATAGAAAGAGAACTCCTGAGAGAGATGTTCTCCCCTCCAACTCTCTCGGAGCTCAGAAAAATACCTGCTTTTTCCAGAAACCTGCGTGAAACCGAAGCAGCAATTTCAAAAATGATCGCGGAGAAAATAATAATCAAATCTGTAGATGATCTTTTCTTTCACAAAAAAGCTGTGGTAAAGGCTTATCTAATAATGAAAGCACTCATAGAAAAAGATGGTTCAGCCAAACTCGCACAGTACAGGGACGAAGTAGGTACAACTAGAAAGTATGCCCAGGCAATGCTGGAGCTACTTGATGCCCTTGGCTTAACAAGAAGAGTAGGTGAAACCAGAGTGCTCGGTTATAAGACTCTTGACATTGGTGGTAAATAGTATTAGTGTCTCCCTTCTGATCGCGGGAGCGGTTGGGCTCTGGTGGGCCTCCTGGACTTCAAATCCAGTGTGGGGTGAACTCCCCGGGTAGGTTCGATTCCTATGCGCTCCCGCCAATTACACTAGAGGTGAAGCATGAACATCATTGTGATTGGTTGTGGAAGGGTCGGTTCGGCGCTTGCAACCATATTGTCTGTGGACGGTCACAACGTTTCAGTTATAGATGAAGACGAGTCTGCATTTGACAAACTTCCTCAAAGTTTTTGTGGTAAAAAAGTCGTTGGCATTGGTTTTGATTCACAAACGCTCATAGAAGCAGGGATAGAAAAAACAGATGCAGTCGCAATCGTGACCCCATCTGACAATACCAACATCATGGTTGCAGAAACCGTGAGGTCAGTCTTTGGCGTAAAAAATGTTGTCGCAAGAATTTATGCACCCAGAAAAAAAAGAACCTATGACAGATTGAATCTAAGGTCTGTTTGCCCGACAACTTTGGGCGCCTACCAGATATACGCAGAACTCCTCAGTTCCATGGTTGAATCAAAATTGCCACTCAACAATGGCGATTTTGAGCTGCTTGAGATACCAGCATCCTCAGTGGATGAAGAAGAAACGAGGAGTTTTGAGAAGGAAAGCGGATCAAAGATAGTCGGCGCAAGAACAGACACAAGGGTTGTTTTTCCCTGGCTTGGTGAAAAACTTGATGACGTTAGATCGTGGATAATTCTTGCTCCTACAAGTCACCTTCGTTCAATAGTTGATTCGATTGTGGGAGGTGCATGATGTATATGATTATTGTTGGTGGAGGGAAAGTAGGCTCCAATCTTGCAAAAATTCTCATTGCACACAAACACCAGGTTGCCATCATAGAGGCCGATGAAGACCACTGTAGAAAAGTTGCCCAGTCAACGAGTGCTCTTGTAATTCGCGGTGACGGAACAGAAATAAAATACCTGGAAGAAGCAAATTCTGGAGCAGCAGATATTCTTGTTGCAGTGACCGGTTCCGATGAGGACAACCTCGTTGCCTGCCAGCTTGCGAAGGCAGCTTTTGGAATCAAAAAAGTCATCGCAAGGGTAAACAACCCATTGAATGACCCCGTGTTCCAGGCACTCAAGATTGATGTCATATTTGACAGCACACTCATCCTGGCGAAACTCATTCACGAGGGGCTTGGTATTCAAGACCTCATCAACCTTACTCCCATTGCAAAAGGCAAACTGAGGGTCCTCGAAACAACCATATGCAACCGCCAGATTGAAGATATACCACTCATTGAACTTGGGTTGATAAAAAAAGGTATCCTTGTAGTCTCAGTAGTAAGGGGTGACGAAGTTTTCATACCCCATGGTGCAACAAAGCTGAAAGCTGGTGACCAAATCACTGTTGTTCTTTCACCAGAAGCAGAACCAGAATTGACGGAGATCCTTACAACATGCAAGGCGGATTGATATTTGAAAGTAATGGTCAAACCCACAAAATCATCAGGCAAAAACGCAGAAATGTCTTCAAAGAAATAGTGGGCGGCTTTTCTGCGGAATTTCTGTTTGCAACATTATTAATGCTCTGGCTGGTGGCACTGGCGGCGTTTTTCTTTTTCTTGGTGAAATAACATGATAAGAAAACTCACACTCATGGATTTCAAATCAATAATGTATTACACCGGCATGGTAATGCTTGGCGTTGCCATCACAATGTTTATTCCGCTCATCATTGCCCTGATCTACGGGGAATTTGACAGCGCAATTGATTTCGGGATAGGAATTACAGCATCGGCCGTATTTGGTCTTGTCTGCACAAAGTATCTTAAATCAGACAAGCCTTCAAATCTCTTCCAGTCAATGGTTGTGGCGGCTTTCTCATGGCTTGTAGCTTGTGCTTTTTGCGCAATACCGTATTACCTTTCGGGTCACTATGGCTCTTTTCTTGATGCGTATTTTGATTTGATGTCAGGATTTACAACAACTGGTCTTGTTCTAATAAAAGATGTTGATCATGCAAGCAACGCTCTCAATATGTGGCGACATTTGGTGACTTACATAGGCGGTCAGGGGATGGTTGTTCTGGCACTTAGCTTCTTAATCAGAAACACTGGTGGGGCTTACAAAATAATGGTTGGCGAAGGAAAAGACGAAGCCCTTGAGCCATCCATAAAGAAAACTTCCCAAAATATCTGGATCATATCGTTGGTCAGCCTTTTTGTTGGCACATTGCTCATAGCGATTGCAGGATATTATGATGGCCTTGCCTGGGACAGGAGCATACTCCATGGCTCATGGCTTTTCATGTCTGCATGGAGCACCGGAGGATTCACACCAGGAACACAAAATCTCGCATTCTACCACTCCTATTTTGTTGAATATTTTATGGGGATTTTCATGATAATAGGTTCATTCAATTTTGCCCTGCACTATGCAGTATGGACGGGGAAAATCAGAGAACTCAGGAAAAACATAGAAATCGTGTCATTTGTGGTGACGCTTACAATCACCGCGGCCATGGTGGCTTGGGGTCTCAAGGAATCCGGCCTTTTCACAGGACTCAACGCTATCATCAGAAGAGGTTTATTTGTGGTCATCTCGGCCCATACCACAACAGGCCAGATGACTGTTTATGCCCTCCAGATGGTGCACAGCTGGCAGCCACTGGCCTACATGGGATTATGTATAGCCATGATGATTGGTGGCTCCGCAGCATCAACTGCCGGAGGTTTTAAAGGGATGAGAATGGGTCTTGTTTTCAAAGGCATCTTGTTTGAAATCAAAAAACTCATAATGCCTGAGTCTGCTGTTGTGAATATGACTTTCCACCATGTAAAAGACCAGGTTCTGGAATCTGGGGCTGTTAAATCAGCTGCCCTCATAATAATTTGCTATTGTTTCATATATGCCTTGGGAACTGTTGTAGGTGTAGCTTATGGATATCCCATTGCGCAATCAGCTTTCGAGGCCATATCTGCCGGATCGAATACCGGCCTCACAATTGGAGTCACCTCTCCGTCAATGCCGGCCCTTCTCAAAATAACATACATCCTGTTAATGTGGCTTGGCAGACTTGAGTTCCTGTCCATTTTCGTGCTCATTGGAAGCGTCGGACTGGCGATTGGCCAGGCTTTCAAGGGAGGTAGAAAATGAGGCGCTACATTGCGATATTGACTCTGGCAATCATTGTTCTGGTGCCGCAAATAGCTTTCGCTTCTTCACCAGTCTATTCCCCAACGGATCTGATCACAAAAGCCCTTGAGCTTGACGGGAAAACCATCACTGTGCGTGGAGAAGCAATCACCGAGGCCCTGGAACGCAATAATGGCTACTCATGGGTAAATATATTTGACGGTTCTTCTGCAATAGGCATCTGGATGAAAAACGACCTAAAGGACCAGATAAAAAATTATGGGACAAATCTTGTCAAAGGCGATATTGTAGAGATAACAGGCAAATTTTTCAGAAACGATCCAGAGGCAGATGGAGAGCTTGATCTAAGGGCAGATTCACTGAAGATTGTGGAAAGTGGCTATCCTACGCCAGAAAAAATAAATCCATTAAAAGCTATCATTCTGGTGATATTGTCTCTTGTTGCCCTGCTTCTTTTTGCCGACAACATATACAAAAACAAGAAAAAAACACAGGAGAAAAAAGAAGATTTCGAGATAGAAAATGCTATCCACGAAGAACTGGAATAAATCATTCTTCTTCGATTGATTTCCTGATTCTCTGTGCGTCTTCTTCGGTTATCTTTCCTTCTTTTAGCGCTCTCTCAACATTTTCAAGTATTTCCTTGTTCTCTGGTTCTTCTTTTGGATTTCTCCTGCCATACCAGATAACAAATGCAAGCGCTACAGCAATTGGCACGATTATCAACGGTAATATCCAGAGCATCATCATGACCAAATTAAAACGGACCCCGACCTTTTGGTCAAGGGCCCGTTGGAAATTCTTTCTTCTACTCTTGAATCAGGCGACGTTCATCTGATCTTTTATCCAGGCAAACACGGCCCCAAAAACACCAAGGCCAATGATATAAAAAATTGTAAGAATAATCAGCCATATATCATTTCCAATGCCGAGACCCACTCCTGCCATTGCATGTCCGAACGGCGTAAAACCAAAATGAAGAAGAAGTCCAAAAATCAAATCAAGTATAAAAAACACCACACCATACAAGATTCCCACCATGGCGCCCTTGTCCCAGCCTTTGCTTATGTCTTTCCAGCAATACATAAGCCCACCCCAAGTCAGAGCGGTCATAAACAGGGCAGAAAAAGCCGTACCAACATAGGACCCAAAAACACTAAACAATCTCGAAATAAGCATCAGTCCAAAACCAAGTATCAGGGCCTTTATGATATGAATGGTACCCTTTTTTATATGAATGTCTGTTGTACCCTTGCTCATAAACTCTTCTTTCATTGTATCGACGTCCATAAATTCCTCCTTATTCGGTTTGTATTGTTAAATAATATGGGAAATAACCCTGAACATAATTTACAAAGAATTTACAAGTATGGGCAATTTGATAAAAAAATGGGTCGCCATTTTTTGGCGACCCATTTTGTGCTTCTAGGATATTTCGAATTACTTCTGCTCGTTTATCCAGCCAAGCATTCCGCCGAAGAGTGCGATACCAACGAGATCGCCCCACCATCCTGGCCAGCCAAAGAACGCGCCATAATCGCCAGCAAATTTCATGAATGGGAAGGTCCCGCCCCAGTTAATGTAAGAGAAGATTATCGTTACGATAGCAAAAATTATCGCATAGATAAGGCCAGTGACAACACCATCTGCAAGTCCCTTAACATCCTTCATTGCATACACAAGGAGACCATAAATCCAGATGAACATGAGGAGTTTGTTTAAAAATTCGCCAATCCCCGGAATCTGTGCAAAAATCCAGCTCAAAACAATCCACCCGATAGAGATCAACAGTGCATAAATAATGTGCTTTACGTCAAATTTCATTTCAATAAACCTCCTCTTATTTTTATTTCAGAGCTTTCTACCCTGATACCACCTTTGATGTTCTTAACTTTCAAAAGGTTACACTTAATGATCACGTTGCCAAAAAATACTTGAAATGATATTTGGCCATTGGGCCCCCAAAGAGGACTCATTTCAATAAAAGATATTAACCAACCTTGTTTGAGAAGGTCATTTAATGTTATATAATTATCCGGGCTCATATGAAAAAAATCTCGACAGCGATACTACTTACAGCAATCTTTCTTGCAGGCTGTGTTGCTCCAGGCCAGGAAACACCCGTAAAACCGGCAACAAGCCCAAAAATCGCCACCAATGATTTCTTCCCGCTTGGTTGGTTCACCTCTCTTAGCAAAGATGAAATTGGCGGCCTTAAAGATGTTGGGGCCAATTTCGCCATTACCTATGTCCTCTCTGGAAGGCTAAAAAAAGAACTGCTCTCTGATGTACTTGATGAGGCCGAGAGAAAAAATATAAAAGTGCTCCTGGATGTCACATCGGACTGGAAGTGGTTTGATGATGACATGCCAATACCTAACGATCCTATTGGCGACTGGAACTGGAGCCTGGACCACGCCTACTCGAAAAGGGCAAGCCACCACGGCGGATGGAACGACGAACTGAACAATCATGGTTTCGTCATGCCCGAAGCTGGTTACCCGGCAATGAATGTCCAGGACCACGACATGATAGAACAGTGGGTCTATATACCATCAAAAAATGACGTGAAAGAATTGATGATCGAGTTTTACGCTTCAAAGAGTGGTCCATCATTCAGCTGGAACCACAGGGTATATTGGGGCGAAGATCTCATAAAAAGGGGCGACCCAAAAGATAAAGAAATTGTCAGCCCTTTCAGGGCCGGCGATCTCCCAAAAGAAAGAGATAAGTGGGTAAAGCTGACTTTCAGGGCCAATGACATCAATCTTGACGCCACGCTAGTTCGCGGCGTCAATTTCATCAATTACGGCTCACAGGTCTATTGGGACCTGATGACCAGAAGGACCGGCAAAGAGCGCATACAAGAGAGGGTCAACTATCTAAAAGGCAAAAAAGCCCTTTTTGGCTGGTATCTTTGCGATGAGCCAGAGCTGAGGAATATTGACCCACCAAGGCTCAAAGAGATTTATGACCAGATAAAGGAAGTTGATCAGGAGCATATAATTGCCCCTGTCTTTCAGGATTGGAAGGTCATGGAGCAATACAGGGACTCATGTGATATCTTCTTCCTGGATTGTTACCCGGTGACAGTAAAAAGCAGGAGCATGGACTGGATGACCCAATGGGTAGTGGAAGGTGCAAGGGTCGCTGCAAAATATAAAAAACCGTTTGTTTTCGTGCCTCAGGGGTTTGGTGATGCGCCAGAATACCCACTATGGACAATGCCAACAAAACACGAGCTCAGGTGGATGACCTGGACGCCCATTATCCTTGGCGCAAGAGGCGTCTGCTACTGGGCCTATTACAAAGCATCGAAAGAAATCGTTGAAGAATCGGGAAAGCTTTTCAAAGAGATTGGTTTGTACAAGGATTTTTTGACAAAAGGCACACCAGTGACCGGTCTTTCTTCAAGCATCACCTCAGACAGTGATTTTGATGGAAACCCCGACCTCATGTACAGCGCCTACGATTTTGCAGGGAGACGTCTCTTAATGGTTTCAAATGGGACATCAAGAAGGTTCGACAATGTGAAGTTGGTGGGGCCAGGATACGAGAAAGATTTTGATCTTGAGCCTTATGGGGTCAAGATAATCATGGAGAATTTGGAGGACAACAGATGACCAGGTGGACACTCATAGTTGCTTCATTGGTAATGATGGCAGGCGGTATATTGATGATGGTCATCAAGGATATAAACGGCCACCCAATTGGCGTTCCAAGTCAAATTGCACCCGTAGTTGGCTGGATAGTGATAATACTTGGATTTCTGTTCCTGATGTTGTCGATGATAAGAAGTGAGTAGCGACAAAAGCGAAGAAAAAAACCTCGTAGAGAGGGCAAAAAAAGGCGAAGAATCTGCCTTTACAGAAATTGTTGAACTTTACGCTGACAAGGTTTTCTCTGAAGCCTACTATATCATGAACAATCGCGAGGACGCGCTTGACGCTTCCCAGCTTGTTTTTTTAAGGGTATTCCAGAACATAAAACATTTCAAAGGTGAGTCACTCCTTTCAACATGGATTTACAGGATAACAGTAAACACATGTTTAAGGGAATTGAAAAAAAGAAACAGGAAACCACCTGAACCGGATGACGATGACCCAGACCCGCAAGATGAAGTCATAAGGAATGAAGAGGAAAAGATCGCCATGGAAATACTGGCGAAACTTCCTGAGCCTTACAGAGTCATATTGATTATGAGGGAGATGAATGACATGCCCTTCAAGGACATCTCAGATGTGCTAGGCATCTCCGTCAACCTGGCCAAAGTAAGGGCTTTCAGAGCCAAGGCCAGGTTCAAACAACTTTTGGAGGAACAAGAGAATGGGTAATACGGCTTTTTTGATGCCAGGCCAGGGCTCCCAATATGTCGGGATGCTTGGCAAGCTGGACGCGTATCCAAAGGCCCAGCAGATCATATCAAAAGTGAACGGCATTCTTGGTTTCGACCTCGTAAAATTGATGAAGGAAGGACCAATCGAGGAGCTCACACAAACCGAGAACACACAACCAGCATTGGTGGCCTGCTCCGCAGCCTGGCTGGAAATTGCAAAAGAAAAAGGCCTCTCGTGCCAGTTTGCTCTTGGACACAGTCTTGGTGAGTATTCGGCTCTCTACGCTGCAGAAGCAATTGACCTCGAAACGGCCCTGAGGCTTGTCAGAAGAAGGGGCGAGCTCATGAGGGACGCAACATCAAAGATCCCTGGAACAATGGGTGCCATTATCGGCCTTCCTGCTGAAAAAGTGAAAGAAATCTGCCAGGAAGCCTCAAAAATTGGCGTGTGTGAGATGGCCAATTTTAATTCGTCCGGCCAGATAGTTGTCTCCGGCGAAGTGGAAGCTGTAAAAAGGGCCATGGAGCTGGCAAAAGAAGCCAAGGCAAGGCTGGCAAGATTACTCCAGGTATCTGCACCATTCCATTCGTCCATGATGGACCCAGTGGCCGAACTTTTTGCAAAAGACCTTCAGGCTGCAAATATAAGTGACGCAAAGTTCCCGGTAGTCGCAAATGTTAATGCAAAACCGGTCCAGAAGACATCAGAAATCAGGGAAAACCTCACAAAACAAATCAATTCACCTGTCTTGTGGGAAAAATCAATCCTGCAGGTTGTTGCGATGGGTGTCGACAACTTCGTTGAAGTTGGTGCCAAAAATGTACTCACGGGATTGAATGGTCAGATTGTGCCGAACCTGACCACCTCAAACACCGAAGCGATGTTCTAGAACCAAGCCTATTAAAAAAGCCCCCTCGGTTGAGGGGGCTTTTTTGTTTCTGGTAAAACTTTCTATCTGGAAAGTAATATATTTCTGATTTTTTCTGTCAGCTCAAGCGATTTTTCAATCGGCCTCTGCCACATGTTTCTGCCAAATATGAAACCTGCAACGCCAGCATCAACAGACATCTGGACTTTCTTCAACAGATCATCGTCCGATATTTTTTCACCACCAGATATTATAACTGCAGCTTTTCCTGCGGATTTTACGACCCTCTTTATTGCATCTGCTTCGGCTTCCCTCAGGGACTTGTATGGTTCAGGCTGTTTTTCAGAAACGGTAGGCAAAACGTTTGGAAAGTTTACTTTTATGACATCGGCACCAACCTCAAGGGCAGTCCTTGCCGCATAGTCAATTGAATAGAGGCAGTCCTTGCCACCTTTTACATCAACAAACTTACCTCTTGGATATGACCACACGATCAGCGGCATCCCAAACCTGTCGCACTCTTGCCTCACATGGCAGAGTTGCGCTATGTCATCGTCCTGCCTTGGTGAACCTACAAAGAGTGTGTATCCTACAGCATCAGCGCCGATTCTTACTGCATCCTCGACAGTTGATGTAAGTGAAGAGAAGGCCTCATCGTCTGGTGGGATGTTTGTTTTCCCGTTCAGTTTAAGTACAAGCGGGACTTTCCCTGCATAATCGCACATATACTTATCTGCAAGGCCAATGTGCAAGGCTATTGCAGAATAAGCACCTCTCAAGGCAAGCTCGAATTCAAACTTTGGATCAAGGCTTTCCGGATTGGCAAAAAAATCTTTTGGGCCATGTTCCAGGCCCTGGTCGATTGGGAGGATCATCAATTTACCGTTTCCAGGCCCGTGCTCAAACGCCATCCTTATCATTCTGACTTTTTTGCCTGTTGAAAGACTGGATAGATTCATATTACACACCTCTTCTTCAACTGGGTCTTGGTCACAAGAGCCCTTCGTTGTTGTATAAAATCCTTGAAGCTAAACCTGGCAGAAATTTAAATCAGTTTGAAGCCAAGGACGCTGACGATCCATGATGGCCAGATGAGCCAGAGAATGAGAACTACGATGACAGCAACTGCGATCGGTAAGAGCCATCCTACAATTGCCTTGCTCCAGCTGTAGCCGCAAAGGAACTTTACCTCAAAATACCATGCCACAGCAGTAAAAATGGTGGCCAGAAGAGGCATCTGGAAGAATATGAGACTAAAAACAATGTTTGTGCAGAGAAGCAGGAGAGCGCCATAAAGTATTCTTCCCCAACCCGGATACGCGGGCTTCATAAGTTTGGAAGATAACCAATTGCCCAGCATGAAGCAAACAAAAATAACAATGTACATCAACATGGCCCCATAGCCAATCCAGGAACTATCGGAGCCAGCAAAACCAACGAGATTGTAATTAATCATTTGCGCACCACCTTTCAGCAACCATTGTAATTCCGGCAAAAATCCAGTCAAGCCTTGATTTGCCAACTGCAAGACCTTATCAATTGGGTATGGAAAGAAAAACTTTCAGATATTTTGTCAGTGTCGACTGGGAAAAGGGCAAGCAAGGATTTTTCTCAGGCATAAACAACGAAAAATTCGCCTTTTCCTGTCCGCCGGAATTTGGAGGACCAGAAGGTTTCATGTCCCCAGAGGAGATATTTGTTGCCTCAATTGCAACATGCGTCATGGCAACATTCATTAATGTCTGCTCAAGAAATAAAATAGGAATTGAATCGTACAATTCAAAGGCCGAGGGGGTAATGGAACACATCGAAGGCAACTACAGGATAACAAAGGTTTTCCTGCGGCCGCAAATAATAATCAAAGACCCGGAGCAAAAGGAAGAATGCGAGAGGATACTTGAAGATGCTCATCAAACCTGCCCGGTTGGCAAATCGGTTGTTTCCCAGGTCATACTGGAACCAGAGCTGAGTGTGTCAGAGATGTAACGACACCCACCAGGTAAGTATTCCAAGCGCCATCTGTGCAATCGCAGGAAACAGCATCAACTTGAATACCTTGAAGAGGGTCGTCCTGAAATAGTCGCATGTGAGCACTATGCACAGATGCATTGGCGAGAAAAGCACACCAATCACGCCAGATGTAAAGGCGAGCGCAAAGATTCCGTATGACGAATTTCCGGCAATTGCCAATATGATCGGGAAAGAAACGCCTACAAAACCAGGAGTTGCACCAATCAACATGCCGAGGATCATGGGCAAAACGATGGCAACAAAAACCGGTGGGATACCAGTTGAATTGAACCAGACAGAAAGCTCCCCAAAAGCCGTGCTGTTTTGCAGGACCTGGTTCAACAGTATGGAGCCAAGCAGGATTATGAAGTAGTTTGGCCTGAAAGATTCCTTGACTGAATCCACAAAAACCCTGCCAGCGAACTTGCCCTCCACCTGGCCTTTTTCAACCTTTACGATTATTACAATCCACAGTATTGCAATACTCAGAAGAATTGAAACGACGATTTCGGTAGGAAGTGCCAGCACAAATATGATTGCAAGCAAGATTGGCCAGGCGTCCTTGAGAAACTCCAGGACCCTTTTGGAAATCTGCCCTTTCTCGCCTTGGGTACGCTTCACACCTTTATAGGCAACAGCAAAACCGGTAAAAGCCCCAAGAATTGTGACCGGGAACTGGAAAGCCATGACCTTTGGGATCGAGAAACCTGTGATTGCGGAAGCCATGAAAATGCCCGGATAGAGTGGAATGGAGCTCTCCCAAATATGCCTGAACCAATAATTGATGAAGGCCTTTTTTTCTTTCGAGATGTCCATGTCCTTGGCAATCTCATGAACAAGCGGAGCTGAGAAATATGCGCCACCAACAGAGGGCATGAAACCAATTACAGAAGGGAGGACCGCACAGGCATACCTTCTGTCGGTAAACATCTTCACGGATGAAGATGCAAGCGACTTGAGCATACCCATCTTGTTTAGCGATCCTTCAAGCAAAAGGACCGCCCAGAGTGCCAGAACGTACTTCCATGTGTCCCAAGAAAAAATTATCTTAAGAAATGTCAAAGGGATCTTTTCAAGCGGCATGAAAAGAAACCCTGCCGCAACAGCTGCCACAATTAGCGTTATCGAAATGGGTACCTTTTTGGCAGATGCGATTATGACTGCTATCAGCAGCCCGCAAATTTTGAGGAATGCGATCATTTTACTTTGTCCAGTGCCTGTTTGAGATCTTCTATGAGATCAGAATTGTCTTCAATTCCAACGGAAAGCCTGAGCATTCCGCTGGTTATGTCTGCTTCTTTGAGGGCCGCCTCATCAAGGTGATGGTGCGACATCAGGACCGGGATTGATATACAGCTTTCAATACCACCCAGACTTCCCGCTCTGAAAATTAACTGAAGGTTGTCAAAAAGAGCGCTCGCCCCTTCAAACCCACCCTTCATCTCGAATGTTACCATGCCGCCCCAGCCCTTCATCTGTGTCAGGGCAAGTTCCCTCTCAGGCGAGTTCCACAGACCCGGGTAGAACACCCTTGCCACTTTTGGGTGATTGGCAAGAAAACGTGCAATTTCCATTGCGGTGCTCTGCGCCTTGTTCATTCTGAGCTCGAGGGTCTTTAACCCTCTTGCCAGAAGGAAGCACGAGAAAGGATCAAGTGGCGATCCAAACTGTGTCATGAGCCTGTATGCTTTTTCTACCAGGTCCTTCCTGCCAGTTATCGCACCGGCAAGGCAATCACTGTGGCCTGCCATGAATTTTGTTGCTGAATAGACAACCAGATCAGCACCTAGACTTGCCGGTTTCTGGAGATAGGAAGTGGCAAAAGAATTGTCTGCAACAACCAGCATGTCTCTGCCATGCGCCGCAGTGCATGTTGCCCTGATGTCTGTTATTCCAAGTGTTGGATTGGATGGTGTTTCGATATAGGCAACCTTTGCTTCTTTTGGTGCCCATGATAGATTGTAAAGCTTCTCTTTGGGGACAAAAAGTGTTTTTACTCCAAACTTTGGCAGTACATTGACAACCAGGTCGTAGGTCCCTCCATAAAGTGAGTTCTGTGCTACTATTATGTCGCCTGCAGAAAGGCAGGACATAAGGCCAACACTTACTGCAGCCATTCCGGACGAGAGTGCGACGGCACTTTCACAGTCATCAAGCGAGGCTATCTTCTCTTCAAGCGATTTTCTTGTTGGATTGGAGATCCTTGAATATATGTAACCATCCCAGCCCTCAAGCGACTTCGCGTTTGGTATTACATAAGTCGTGCTTGGCGAGATATCACCTGTAACAGCCTGGTTGAACCATTCTGGATGTTCACCGGAGTGTATCGCTTTTGTTCCGTAACGTTTTTTCATGCCAAATCTCCTTGCAAGGAAAAAAGTGAGGATTGTAAAAAAACATCATGGCAAGAATGTTCGTGCCACTAATAAAGATAACCAAGAGCCACTTTTTGACTTTGCAAAGAAGATTGTGAACATTTTTGCATTAAGTGTCCACCGTTGTTATACTTCTATCACAAAGTTGCAGCAAAAAATGACAGGGTGCCAAAAAAATAAATGGCCCCAAAACAACAAAACCACACTTGAAACCTTGAACACATAGGCTAAGATTGTTGACCAATAGGAGGTCTTGATGAAGGAAAATGAAAATTTACCAGAGTTGATGCTTACTTTTGACGATGTTCTTCTTGTCCCGCAATACTCAGATATAACACCACCAGAAATTAACGTATGCACAACACTTGGCCCCATCAAGCTCAATATACCATTACTATCAGCGGCAATGGACACTGTCACTGAATCTGAAATGGCCTTGGCGTTGGCAAGAGAAGGCGGCATTGGCATTATTCACAAAAACATGCCAATCCATGATCAAGCCGATCAGGTTGACAGGGTAAAACGCTCTGAATCAGGAATGATAACAAATCCTATCACCATATTGCCTGATAGGCCACTATCTGACGTCTACGACATGATGAGAAAGTACTCCATTTCAGGTATCCCAGTAACCAATCAGTCTGGCGTTCTTATTGGCATCATAACAAACAGGGACATGATGTTTGAAGAAGACCTGACCAAAAAAGTGGAAGACATCATGACAAAAGACAAACTGGTAACAGCTCCTGTGGGTACAACCCTCGATCAGGCCATAACCATACTTCACAGGTACCGCATAGAAAAACTCCCTGTCGTAGATGAAAATTTCAAGCTTAAAGGATTGATCACCATCAAAGACATCAAAAAAAGGCTCCAATACCCGAATTCTGCAAAAGATGCCAGAGGAAGGCTCATAGTTGGTGCGGCAATCGGCGCCACCGGAGACTGTTTTGAAAGGCTACAGGAGCTTGCAAAAAAAGATGTTGATGTAGTGGTTGTCGATACTGCACACGGCCACTCACAAAACGTCATAAGGGCGGTTGAAAAAGTCAGAACACTGGCACCCAATGTGACTCTTGTTGCAGGCAACGTGGCAACCTCAGAAGGTGTCAAGGTTCTTGCCGGTGCCGGTGCGCAAGTGGTGAAGATTGGAATAGGCCCAGGCTCAATCTGCACAACTAGGGTCATTGCCGGGATAGGAGTACCACAACTTTCAGCAGTAATGGAGTGTCATGAACAAGCCAAAAAATCTGGTGTTGATATCATTGCTGATGGCGGCATAAGGTATTCTGGCGATGTCGTCAAAGCCATGGCTGCTGGCGCACAATCAGTCATGATTGGATCGTTGTTTGCAGGTGCAAAGGAAAGCCCTGGCGAGTCGGTTCTTTACGAAGGCAGAAGATACATCATCTACAGAGGCATGGGTTCCATCTCCGCAATGAGGCTCGGAAGCAAAGACAGATATTCACAAGGCCACATAGATGATGCAAGCAAACTGGTCCCAGAAGGCATAGAAGGAAAAGTGCCATACAAAGGACCGCTCCAGGACATTGTTTACCAGATGATTGGTGGACTAAAGGCTGGAATGGGATATTGCGGTGCCAAAACAATAAAGGAATTACAGGAAAAAGCAAAATTTGTCAGAATAACACAGGCTGGATTGAGAGAATCACATCCACATGACATCCAGATAACAAAAGAAGCCCCAAACTATGAGGTGCCAAGGTGACAACCCAAAGGCAAGAGGACCTTCTTCAGGCCTTTCTTACTATAATAACAACAGAGAGTGACGTGATATCAGTTTTTCTGTCTGGATCACTGGCCAGGGGAACCGGTGATGACTTAAGCGACATTGATCTAACAGTCGTCACAAAAAATAGCAAGGGAGACACCTGGTTTTCTTCCCTTCAGCCAACCGTTGAAGGCATAAGCAAGGTGCTTCTTCCAATAAGAACGGACACTGCAAAGCGCTGTGCAGTGTTTGTGTTTGACGATCTCGTTGAGATGACTGTCACCGTATTTGAAGAATCAGAAGTAAAACCTTCACCTGCATATTCAGAAATTAAACCCCTTCACGACCCATTGGGCCTCTCTGCGACCCTCAAGAGCAAGTCCTCGTTGCTCCCTAAAAAAGCAAGGATAGAAGCCCTGATAGCCACAGAATCGCTTTTCCTGTGGGGGACACTTGCCGTAAGAAAAAGGCTTCTAAGGGACAACGTCTGGGACGCCAGGGACGCACTGGAAAAACTCAGGTATCTTGTCATCAGGCTTATGAACCTTCGCGATGCAAAGCTTGATGGCTACAAAAACATTGAGAAAACGCTTGATGCCAAATCAATAATATTGCTGTCAAAAACAGCTTCTGGCTATGATAAAGACGCGGTTCTATCGGCTCTTGCCGCGTGCTTCGATCTTTTTGTCAGAACCAGGGACGAGGTATTTGCACAATTTGACATCAAGCCAAACGAAGTAACTACAAATAAAGTATCCCAAACACTCAATTCATTCAGGTAATTTCTGCCCGGACAATGGCAGTTCTTGTTGTCTGGTCCCATTTGACATCACAATTGATTGCATCCGCAACAAAACGGAGCGGAACAAATGTCCTACCTGCCCTGATTTGGGGCGTTGCATCAAGCTGGTATGGTTGTCCGTTTATGTAGGCATTTTTCTTGCCAACCCACATGGTTATTATGTCTTGCCCTTTCAAAAGGTCTATTCTCTGCTCAGATGCAAGCCATTTGGTCTGGTAGCCCAGCTTTTCGGCAATATACCTCAATGGCACAAGCGTTTTTCCATTGATTATAAATGGGGACGCTTCGAGCTCTTCACAATTTCCATTGTTCCAGGCTTTTCTGTCATCAATATGAAATGCCAGCTCTCTGATATCGGTTCTATTTATTGTTCTTCTAACCCAAAGCGATCTGCCATAAGAAGAATCCTCGACTTTAAAGAGCACGTCGCTGGAGTGCACATCAAGATCAATATCAACAGAATAGTTGCCTTCGGAGGTCAGTCTTGGAATATATTTCTTGCTCTGGCCTTCCACGACAAGCACCTGGTCCTTGGTTGAGCTTCCAGAAACAGTAACGATATTACCCTTTATGTTTTGCCCATCTGCAATGCTTGTTTGCAATGAAAAACCGTTCTTGTCGATATTGGTTCTGCAAATAGGCAAATCAGACAACAAGTGGACTGCCAAATCCGGCGATTTGACAGTGGCAAGTGTCAATGAGATATTTGATGCTCCTTGCTTCCTTCCCAAAAAACAGAAGGAGAAAGCAATTCCTGGGGAGGAGATGCCATACTTTTCAAAACTTCTGGCAAATGAGAAAATGATTCTACCTCTTGACTGGATCGAATTGGGTGCTTCACAACAGCGATAGTCCATCGTGGCAAATTGCCCTACCTTCATCTTCTGGAACTGGAGTTTCTCACTATCGTATTCAAGCTGTGCTGACAGAGAATCAACGGGAAGAGATGGGGAAACAAGCAAATCAATCCACAATTCCTGCCCCTGTTTTGCGTATGTATACTCTGGCAGAAGAACAAGCTCTGTAACAGTTGGTGGCGGCGCTTTGACAACAATCTCGAGCTCCGCCTGGCCCTTGTATTGCTGGGACTCACCCTTCACAACAACAACTACTTTTTGCGGGACAACAAATTTCTCGACTTGCACAATGACCCTGGCATCCTGGTTTGGGAGCGGGTCAGGTGGGTCGAAAGTTATGGTGATGCCATATGCAGTCGTATATGACAATTTGAGCGGGTAGATGGCGGGCACTTCTCCAAAAACAAGCTTTGTTTCTGCCTTCTGGCCAGAGACTACTGTAACGGATGCTGGAGAAAAAGCCATCTGGATATCTTGTTTTGGAATGACTGGTTCCTGCTTCATGCCTGGGTCGCCAAGCAGGATGAATGAATAGACATTTTGAAGGTATTTGTTCTGCCAGCCATTTACTGTCCTGAACTCTTTTGCGAATGATTCAAGGCTTTTTGCAAGCGCAAAACCAATGGCGTCTCCTTCGGCATAATTTTTTGTTATGTAGTAAGAGATTGTCTGGTTGCCACCATCAGAGGGCTTGCTCCATCCCGGCGTAAAGTAATTTATCGCTGTTGCGCCAACAAAGGCACCAGCGCCGGAACGCAAGGAAGCCGAACCCAAAGATGAGGCGCCGCCTGCGACGTCAGCTGTTGAGCAAGCCGTGGAGATGATGAGTCTTGATTTAATAATATTATTGTAGAGCTGGCCATCATCAAGCAGGAGTGGCATTCTGATTTCAGTGGCACTATCCGCGTGGCCATTCCCGTTCTGGTCGTTGAGCCAATATTTCCTGACGATCCTGTTTGCTTCGCCGTGTGCCAGCCAGTTGACCATTCCATAATCATTTTTTGTCAGTTCATTCAGCAAATTCGTGCTGTTAAGGCACATGTCGCCAGGAAGACCAGGCTTTGTGCCGTCACACTCGTAGAGGGTCTTTCTGATGTACCCCATCGGCTTCAGGATATCACTCCAGATCTTCTCTTCCATGTCCGCGCCATCGGTGAATTTGTTGGTTGGGTCACCATCCTCATTGTCAAAAGAGTAAAGCGCCGCTGCCTGCAAAACACTTTTTCTTGAGGAAGATGGCGAGTCATAGAGTTTTACCCTGTTCAAATACTTCTCAATGTTCGCCTGGTCAGAAAAGGGTATCCTTCCAACAGCAATTTTTGGGGCAATCTGGACCTGGTCATCATCCGGCTCCCCAAGTCTTCCATCATTGTCCCTGTCCCAGTTGGTGTCCGGCTGGGAATAGAAATAATCGGAATAAACCGGGCCAGGCTCCCCCCAGACAACATTGTCCACGTTTTTCGCCGCATAGAGCCTGGGCATTGGAATGTCATTTGTATCGCCAACAAGCAAAAGGTACTTGATATTGAATTTTTTCTGGTTGTCCCTGACATAATTCTGGAGTTGGAAATAAGGTGCAATTCCACTGCTCCCCGCAATAATGTCTGTGGAACTGATGATTTTTACTGAATAACCCTGTGATTCCCTATGTTTTTGCCACGATTGCAATACGCCTTCAGCACCAGGGGCTGCAATGACCAAATACCCCCCCTGTTCCGCCGATTGTGCGAAGCGAGGGTAGGAGAGGGGCGCCAGAAAAACCAGTAGCGAGAGTATCAGAGAGATTTTTCGCATTCTCACCTATTTTACATACGTTGCCCCCGTCAGGCAACTCCAACGGGGGCAAGTTTGGCCAGTTTAGATGTAGTTCTTTTTGGTTCTAGTAGGAAAGCCTTTCGATTCTTACAGTTTTTGTGGCCGAATCAAAATTGACCGCGCAACCCATGTTTTCGGCCACAAACCTTAATGGCACAAAGGTTGTCCCAGACTTTATTTCCGGCTCGGTATCAAGCTCAACGGCCTTCTGGTCAACATAAGCTGTCTTTGAGCCAACCCTCATGATTATGAATATTGATGCGCCACCCTCGTTAAGAGTGATAGTAATGCTCTTATCTTCGGGGAGCCACTCGACCCTCGCGCCAAAAGCCTGGGAGATTGCCCTTATCGGGACCATTGTTCTCGAGCTTTTGATATAAGGGGCAACTGAAAGCTGAGGATTGGAGGGCTGACCATCGATGAGCATGGTCGGATTGCCAATCACCATCTCGACAACAGTCTTGTGCCACACCGTTAAAGTAATAGGTTTCTCAGTCGAATTCCCGGCCTTGTCCATCGCAACAAGCACCAGATTGTTCTGGCCTTTCTTGACCTGGATAGTTGCTTTGAAGATATCATTTACAACGGTTGCTTCGACTTCCCCAATCCTTACCCTGGAACCAGGCTCGACCCTGCCCTTTATTTCAACCGATTCAACATCAATGAGCTTGTCAAGATTATCAAGCATCACCAGCGGTGGGATATTGTCCATTTCCACCACCACCATTTTTTCCGTCTCGTTTCCGGACGGGTCTTTCGTGGTAACAGTTACCTTATTAACGCCATTCTGTAGCGTGATGGTTGCAAGAAATTTACCTGTTGAATCCACAACAGCCTTTGTTCCATTGACAAGAACAACACAATCTGGCTCGGTTGTTCCCATCACATTTATTTTTTCTTCCTTGGTGAGCTCTGGAAGTGGGTCAATATTGAGTATGGGGGGTTGCTTGTCCTTTGCTATCCTGTAGGTCATGAGGGTGTCCCTGAAACCATTTTTTGTGGCCTGCACTACAATCTCGCCCTCTTGGCTGAAAGTGCATTCTATGGTTGCTTTCCCCTTTGTGTTCGTAACGGCCGTGGCGTCAAAACCGCAACCTTTAACGGTGATGTTCACATTCGGAACAACTTCCTGTGTCCCTGATGTATAACAAGTCACAAAAGCCTTTATAGTTTTCCCTACTTCTGGCTGGGACTCCCATTCGATGACAATCTCAAGCCCCTTGTAGACATCAAGCCACATGACTTCCTGCAACTCATAATACTGCGGTGAATTTGGAAGGATTTCAAGCCAGGACCTGTTTTGTGTCCTATATCTCATCTCGACAACTGCTTCGCCAGTGCCTGTTGGCGTGAAAACCATTGTCGTCTCAACATCATTATAGCGTTCTTCATATTCCGTGCGTCCATAAATGGCTGCTTCGTGCTGGTTGCCCTTGAAGCCAGGTTCACCATCGATATGCATCGGCAAATCCCTTTCATCGGCAGGCTGGGCAATGACAACCACATGGTTTTGGGTAGAGTAAACCAGATCGTAATTGTCCTTGTTAAAGAAATATTTTGGGAGGTCCTCTCTTGTCTCGGCAATCAGGAGCTTGAATTTTGGAGGCGCTATTTTTGCAAGCGTTTCCGGTATTGCATCAAAATCAAGCCAGTAAACTCCGTCGCCTTTGTACCTGGAGGTTACAAAACTGGCAGAAGTGTTTGTGTTCGGCGGCTTTCCTGCGGCATCAATGTCGGCCCAGTAGTTGTTTCCGACCAAGCCACCCACAAAGCAGGCATCTTCGGCAAAGATGTAGAAACTCGTCTGGCCATTTACATCAAGATTCAGGCTGTCCCTGTAATCAATCACCTTGTCGTCATTGAGGTTGGCAAAGATCATGCCATCAAAGTGCGGGCTGTTATAGATACAACCGAGTCCCCAGCCACCATATTCAGCCGGTGGGAGGTCAAAGAACGGATGGGTCGAGTATTCTCCATTGTTGTATCTCACATTGGTGGTGTTGTAATAAGTGAGGTAGCCAGTCCATATTTTGTTGGCGGTATCAAAAACATATTGCGGCCCAAAAGAGAATATTTCCTTGTTTGTCCACTCAAGCCTGCCATCGTTATTGAGATCAAGCCCAAGATGCATGTCATAGCGGCCACCATCATCGGAAAGGAAATATGCCTGTCCGCCTGCATAGAAATTGTATCCCTGAACAAGTGTTGGTTTGGTTACCCACTTGTAGTTTGCCGGTCTGGTAGTAAATGGTGTAAACCTAGCAGTTTTTTTGATTCCAGTGCAAAGGCTGACTCCCTGCGAGACACCCCTGACTACTCTTCCTTCTGCGTCCTGAACAGTCACCCCAATATTGTATATCCTGTTGTCACATGCGGTCATGACAAAATCCGGGTCGCCCGGACTTTCAAAAGCCTTTGATTCTGTATCTTCAGTGTTGATGATTTTATAGGTGACTACAGGTGCCTTTACGGCTATCCTTGCTTCCCCTGCAAGCCTTCTGTCGGGCGTTATGACTTTTATCCTCAACTCGCCAGCATCATTTGCCACAAAACCTTTGAAGATGTATATTCCCCTGGAAGCCTGTGAAAAATCGATTTCAATAAGGTTCCTTCCAAAAAGAAGCTTATTGCAGACATTTGTTCCATCATCATTGTGCAAGTCAGTTCTCGTCCAGTAGTAGCTGGGAAGAACTGCATTTCTGCCATAGTAATATGTATTGTCCGGGTGAGGGTCCAGAAATAACTGGTTCCATACGACTTTTTGGTCAATAGTGGAACCATCAACTCCTCTTGTCAGATCAACAGGCTTTCCGTTCTGGTCCGTGACCATGAGCTGGAAAGGCCTTGCCGGATCAACTAGTTCGGCGGCCATTCCGGCCGTCAGGATGGATGGTGTTGGGGTCACGATGAGGGAAGACGCTGCCAGTGCCTTGCTACTTTCCTTCGCAAATCCCGGGAATGCCAACATCCCAAGGACCAAGGCTAGCGAAATTATTGTTCTAATGGTTTTCATTCAAAACCTCCTGGCTGATTTCAAACTCAATACCGAAAACATCCCTTAAAAGTTCAACCCATGACGCGCCACTGTTGCCAAAATGATAATTTGGTGCAATATTTTTGGTGGAGGTGCAATTTGGATAAGAATATTTGCGAAGACTTTATAAAAGGAACATCGTATTTTTCAGGTGAAAGAATTGATCCACCAGAACTTCATGAAGAGCTCCCACCATCACCCAACATTATTTCCGAACCAGTTGCATTGCCCAGTTTTGACCAGGACACCAATCTGCTCCAAATTATAAACCACAGGAGATCAAAAAGAAATTTTGAAAACAAACCACTTTCACTTGTTCAGTTATCAAAACTTTGCTGGGGGACACAAGGTGAGACCGGCAGAGTTGGCCAGACTATACTGAGGGCAGTGGCTTCTGCTGGAAACAGACACCCATTCAACACATATATCTTAATAAACAAGGTGGAAGAGCTTTTGCCTGGTCTTTATTTTTATAATAATAGCAACTCTCTTGGGCCACTGAGGCTTGGTGAACTCGGAGGCGAGCTGTCTGAGGCCTGTCTGGGACAAAAAATGATAGAGTCCTGTTCGGTAGTTTTTATATGGACTGCCGCAACAGCAAGAACAACTTCAGTATACAGGGCAAGGGGTTACAGGTATATCTTCCTTGATGCAGGACACATCGGGGCACAATTGCAACTCCTTTGTGTTGATCTTGGACTTGGATCCTGCAATATAGGTGCTTTCTGGGATGACAAAGTGGCAAAATTCCTAGGAGTAAAACATAAATATGAAGTCCCAATCTACATAACTGCTGTTGGATGGCCGAAATAAAAGGTTTTTAATGTATTCTTGAGACAGCCAGCTTGGTGACGTGCTTAAGGGTTTCCTTCACACCAATGCCTTTTGTTGCAACGGCTTCATAAATAGGGAACCTTCCCTCTGGATTGAGTGCCTCTTCGAGCACCTCGAACGGTATCGCATTTGGAAGATCACGCTTGTTGTACTGAATGATGAGGGGAACTTTGTCCAGATCAAGGCCATATTCCCTGAGATTTTCAACCATATCCTGAAAATTCTCTATGTTTGCTTCGAGTTTGTCAGGGTCAGAATCTGCCACAAAGACGATCGCATCAACAGACTTCAGGATTGATTTTCTAGTAAGACCATAGATCGCCTGGCCAGGGACGGTGTAGACACCAAGCCTGAGCTTAAAACCTCTTACAGTCCCGAGGTCAAGCGGCAGATAATCAAAAAATAGGGTCCTCTCAGTGGCTGTTGCAATGGAAGTGAACTGGCCTTTGACCTCTGAAGGAACCTGGTCATAAATAACCTGCAGGTTGGTCGTTTTTCCAGACAGGGCTGGGCCATAATAAACAAGTTTTACATTGATTTCTTTTGTTGCAAAATTAACTAAGGCCATTTGTCACCAGCTCAAAGGATATTGTCCAGATCGAGGTCCTTGTCCAGATCCCCGCCACCAAATTCTGTCGGTATGGCCTGCGACATTCTCTCTATTACTGGTGTGAGCGCTGTTGAAATCTTCTTTGCCCAGAACCTGATGGCACCTATTGGTGCCCTGTTATCAAAGATCATAATGAGCAGGGTTTCCTGAGTGAGGAGTGATATGTGTATGTTGTTCTCAGAACCCTGGTGGAATGTTATTGTAAATTCATTCTCGCCAATTTGTCTGGCGAGTTCGTTGGTTGCAGCATAAACACCAGCAGACAGCGCAGCAATGGCCGAAGCCGCCTGACGGGTGGCCGATCCATGCTTCGAGATGAGCTGGCCAGATTTGTCTACAAGAAAAATATGTTTTGCCTGAGAATCTATGAGAGTTTTAGCCAGATACTCGTCTATCTCCCTCAATTCGTTTTCAGAAATGACAAGGTTGGTAAGCCTTTCGCCCATTGAACATCTCCTTATTTGAACTGGGGTTAACTTACCAAACAATCGTCTTTGTGTCAACGAGAAAGCCATAAAATTCAACATTTATAAGAAATTACACCACCGTTGACTAATGAAGCGATATAGGATAATTTTGCTTTTGGAAAGGGGTAAAATGCCTTCAAAAAAACTTAACGTCGTTTTTGCAGCGATGATTTTGGTCCTGACCTTTTCATTGGGCTGTGGGAGTGGAGGTGGTGGAAATGGAGGAGGGACAGGCGAGAAAAAAATCCCTGATCTAAAATATAAACTACATCCGGTTTCGCTTGGCAACGAAAACACCATATATCAGGTAATGCAGGAAAATAATGCAAAAGCACTCATCTTAGACTTTTGGGCAGTCTGGTGCGAACCATGCAAGGAAGAGCTCCCATACCTGGAACTCATCCACAGGGAGTACAAAAACAAGGGTGTTGTCGTGCTTGCGGCAACAATTGATCCTTTCGAGGATGAATCGGCGATTGATGAGACGCTTGATGGAACAAATGATTCCAAAATCAAAAAATCATGGAAAAAACTTGGCGAATTTGAATTAATCGACGGAAGGGTCATAACCATGGAGATCCCGGTTGATGGAGACAGGAAAATCGCCAACGCACTGGGTGTAACATCAATCCCAAGGACATTTCTCGTCGACAAGGATCATAATATAATCTATCAACATACTGGATTTGATGAGGGAAAAGTCGAAGAATTGAAGAAAAAACTGGATGAACTGCTTTCCAAATAATTGATTAAGTCAAATTAAACCGGCCTTAAATACTTTTGACACGATTTTGTGGTTGACTCGTGTGTAAGTATATGTACAAAAGGGTCATCCTTAAAGGAGGCAAAATGAAGTACACAAAAATATTGGTTCTTTTCTTGGCAGTCGTTCTTCTCGGTTCATTAGTTCTGACAGCATGCGGCGGAAGCAATACAACTCCGACAGACAACGGAACGCCAACTGATCAGGGAACTACCGACCAGGGAACAACTGATCAAAACAATAATGGACAGACCGACCAGGGCACAGATAAGACGGCCGGAGAACAGGGTGATGAATTGGTAGTTCCAGGAATGGAATCCAATGTCAGACTGAACGTTGGCGACGTTGTTCCGGACCTCAAGTTCAAGCTCCACCCAGTTTCTGCAGGTTCCGAATCGTCCCTCTACCAGATCATGGAAGAGAACAATGCAAAAGCACTCGTCCTTGATTTCTGGGCAGTTTGGTGCGAACCATGCAAGGAAGAGCTCCCGTATCTTGAGCAGCTCCACAGGCAGTACAAAGATAAGGGTCTCGTAGTTCTTGCTGCAACCATCGATCCATTTGAAGATGAAGTTTCAATCATGGAAACACTTGATGGAACCAACGACAACAAGATCAAGAAATCATGGAAGAAGCTTGGCGAGTTCGAACTCATCGATGGACAGGCAATCACAATGAACATCCCGGTCGATGGCGACAGGGCAATGTCCAAAGCACTTGGAGTTACCTCAATACCGAGAACATTCCTCATCGACAAGGACCACAAGCTTGTTTATCAGCACACCGGCTTTGACGAGGGCAAGGTCAACGAGCTCATCGAAAAAGTCAAGGGAGTGATGGGAGAGTAAAACTCCAGAAAATCAAAGCGCTCCTTTTAAAAGGGGCGCTTTTTTTGTATAATGGCAAAAAAGGAGGTGTAGGAATGAGCGTAACTCATGTCGTAGGAGAAAACAAAGGGACCATTTTCATTTATGCGCTTAGTACATGCGGCTGGTGCAAAAAAACCAAAGAATTCCTTAAAGAACTTGGCCTGGAGTACAGTTATGTTGATATAGACCTCCTGCCGGAAAGCGAAGAAGACAAAATAGTCGAAGAGATGAAAGTCTGGAACCCAACCTCCTCATTTCCAACAATTGTGATTAACAATAAAAAAGCGGTCATTGGCTTCCAGCCTGATAAAATAAGGGAGCTCTTGGGAATATGAGTCCCACTCAGGAACAGATCGACCAGCTTTATTCAAAACTGAAAACAGAGGCAGAAGAGGGCGGCTACTACTTAAACCCTGATGTCGCATTCACAAAAAATCTCATCAGTGGGCTCATAACAAATCAAACAAGGTTTGGCTACCAATCCTGCCCCTGCAGGCTAGCAACAGGCTCGATTGATGACGACCTGGACATAGTGTGTCCATGTGATTACAGAGACCCCGACATTGCAGAATTTGGCGCCTGTTATTGCGCTCTTTATGTAAATGAGGAAATAAGCTCTGGAAAAAAGCAGGCCAGTTCAATCCCTGAAAGAAGACCACCAAAAGAACAGCGTCAAAAACAAGGAACCCCAGATGTCCAGGTTGAAAAAAGGTCAACCTTATTGCCATATCCAATCTGGCGCTGCAAGGTATGTGGCTATCTCTGCTCAAGGGAAACACCGCCTGAAAAGTGTCCGATCTGCAAGGTAGGAAAAGAAAGGTTCGAAAAGTACACAATCTAGATGGTGAAAAAAAGCAAGGGAATGCGTTTAAGGATTGTTGGTGGCACCCTGAGGGGAAGGGTGATGATGTTGCCGCCCGAATTTCAGGGCAGACCAACAAAAGACATGGTCAGGGAAGCCTTTTTTGACATTATTGGAGATTTTGTTATAAGAGCAAATTTTCTTGATCTCTGCTGTGGATCAGGGGCAACTGGAATCGAAGCTATATCAAGAGGTGCGCGTCATTCATGGCTTGTCGACAGGGATTTTGTTGCCTGCAAGGTCGCCAGAGAAGCAGTGAAGACCTTTAAGGTGGATGAAAGCGTGACCGTTGAAAAGATGGATGCTGGCTCTTTTGTCTCGCAAGCATCAGCAAATAAGCTTTTTTTTGACATAATTTTCTGTGATCCACCCTATGAAATTACACCGGAGAAGCTATCAAAAAATCTGGAACAGATGCCTTCAATCCTTGCTCCAGAAGGAATATTGATCATCGAGCATGACGAAGAAACCGAATATCCGGAAGGGCTTTTTGGCCTCTCCAGGTTCAAGGAGAAAAAGTATGGTGGAACAAAACTCACGTTCTATTCGCGCCCTGTACCCGGGGACCTTTGACCCACCCACACTGGGCCACATATCACTGATTGAAAGGGCGTGTTCCCTGTTTGGGGATGTGACAGTGGCTGTTGCCAAAATATCTGGCAAAGACCCTCTCCTCATGTACGAGCAAAGAATAAATCTTTTGAAACAAATCTTCTCCGGAAATCTCAATGTAAAAATTATTGGTTTTACCGGGCTCCTGGTTGATTGTGCAAAAAAAACAAATTCAAACGTGATTGTAAGGGGCTTAAGGACAATCTCCGATTTTGATGTTGAATATAGGATGTCAACCATCAACAATGTAGTCATGCCCGAACTGGAAACGGTTTTTTTGATGTCAGAACCTGAATACAGCTTCATATCCTCAACTTTCGTCAAGCAAATAGCCAGAGAGGGCGGAGATATATCAGCGTTTGTTCCAAGTGTTGTTCTGGAACTGCTAAAGGAGCTGGAGGAAAATGGGCATAATATCTGATCTTGAAAACTTCAGAGAGCTTATCTTGAATGGCAAGAAGGCAGCTTTTTCAAAAACCATCCTCATTCCTGAAAAAGAGGCGAGAGAAATTCTTGAAAGAATAATCCAGGATTTTCCTGTCGAATTTGAAGAAGCCTCGGAGATCATAAGAAAGCGTGCAGATCTGATCAGGCAAGCCGAGATTGAAGCTGAATCAATAAAACTCAACGCCGATGAGAGGGCCAAAATCATAAAAGAGGCCACTGAAAAGGCCCAGGAGATAGTCAACCAGGCAAATTTTGAGGCCTCCAGGATAATGGAGGAAGCAAAAACCGAGTCAAAAAACATGGTTTGCCAGACCAATGATTTTGTCAGAAAAATCCTAGAACAGGCAAAAACATCCATAACAAAATCTCAGGCAATACTGGAAGAATCAATCGAAGGTACAAAGAATGCCAATCTATGAGTACAAGTGTCCTTCTTGTGGGCACAAATTTTCAGAGCTTTTATCGTATAACGCCAAAAACCCAAAATGTCCCAAGTGTGGATGTGAAAACACCAAAAAAATGGTGTCTTCATTTTCCTCGCCATCTTCTTCAGCAAATTCTTCAGGCTCGTCCTGCAATTCATGTAACGGAGGTTCGTGTAGCTCATGTCAAAGATAGACCCTTGTAGACTCAGAAGAGATTTTACAGTCCTGGACAGGGAAAACCCGCCCATTTACCTCGACAACGCCTGTATGACACTAAAACCCAAACAGGTTGTCGATGCGATGACTACCTATTATGACGAGTACCCGGTCTGCGAGGGAAGGTCGGCCCATGCAATGGCAATGAGGCTCGAGCAGGACATGCTCGCCTCAAGAAGGGCCATAAAAGATTATATTAAAGCAAACCATGTAAACGAGGTTGTGTTCACAAGGAACACTTCCGAATCAATAAGCATAGTTTCATATGGCATAGACTGGAAACCTGGCGATATTGTGCTGGTTTCAGACAAGGAACACAATTCAAACTTTGTCCCATGGTTCAGGCTGAAAGAATGGGGTGTAAAGGTCATCGTTGTACCATCCGGAGATGACGGAAGATTCTCAGTCGACAATTGGGCAAAAGCGATAAAAGAGTCAAAACCAAGACTCATAAGTTTCTACCACACTTCAAACCTTGATGGTGAAACCTCAAGAGTGGCCGAGGTGTGCAAGCTTGGGAAAGAGGCCGGTGCACTGGTTTGTCTCGATGCGGCACAGGGAGCGGCACATGTCCCACTCAATGTTCAAGAAATTGGCTGTGATTTCATGGCCATCTCAATCCACAAGATGTGCGGTCCGACAGGCATGGGCGCACTCTACGGGAAGCTTGAGGAATTAAGGAAATTGAAACCACTAACAACTGGTGGTGGAACAGTGTTTTCTGTAACATACGATGAAGTAAAACTGCTTGATCCTCCAAGAAAATTCGAAGCAGGGCTGCAAAATTACGCCGGTATTGTGGGTGTAAAGCCAGCCATAGACTACATCGAGTCGATAGGGCTCTCCAACATACATGAGCACGAAATTGAACTGAATCAGTACCTGCAAGACCTTCTTGAGGGTGTTCCACAAATAAAGATCCTCGGGCCAAAAGACGCCAAGGATAGGGGTGGGATAACAAGTATGACGGTCGAAGGCTACAATGTCCACGACCTTGCCATGCTCCTTGACGACAGAGTCGGAATAATGCTGAGGGCAGGCTTCCATTGCGTGCATGGCTGGTTCAATTCAAGGGGAATCGACGGCACACTAAGGGTTTCAACTTACCTCTACAACACAAAAGAAGAAATGGAAATATTTGCCAGCGCCATCAAAGAGATAATCGCGGAGGAATGATGAAAAGATTTGCATCGTTAACACTTGTAATAATGATGTTTGCAACCCTGCTGCCGCTTGCCAGTCAGGTGCAGGCATCGGACTACTCTTTTGCGGGGCTGATAGAAAAGATAGCATCAGAAGCCCCCATGAAATATATTGAAAAACTCTCGTCAAAGGAATTCAGGGGCAGAATGGTTGGTGATCCCGGAGAGAAGATAACAACAGACTACATTGCTTCATTATACAAATCATTTGGCCTCAAGCCGGCAGGTGACGACGACACATACTTCCAAAACTTTTCCACCTCCGTTTTTCTTCCAAAATCACCAGTGGATTTCAGAATGGTCACAGAGGATGGAGGAACGGAAAAGCAGTTTGTTTACAAAAAAGATTACAATTTCCTCCAGGTGACTGGCTCAGGCAAGGCAAATGCAGATGCCATCTTTGCAGGATTTGGAATATCAACTCAAAAATACAATTATGACGACTACAAGGGAATCGATGCCAAGGGCAAGGTTGTTGCCGTAATAAGGCACGCTCCGGATTATCTCAGGGAGCTAGCTGGACAGGAAGCAGATTCGCTAATGGCGTTCCAATACAAGGTAGACAACGCAATAGCCCACGGAGCATCTGCTGTTGTTGTATTTGAGAACCCGATGCTCCCGCCAGAAAACAGAAGAAACATGAACGAGAAGATCGTCAGTGCCTATCCTTCTTCCATCCCATGCTTTTTTGTCTCTGTGGAATGCTCAAACCAGATACTTTCAAAATCAGGCCTGACTTCCGAACAGCTCTTCAAAAAAATCAACGATTCCAAATCTCCGAGTTCTTTTCAGATCAAAAACACGAGGCTCCAGGTAGAAGTCAATGCAGAATTTAATCCTGCACATAAAACCTCCAATGTCGTCGGCTATATTGCAGCATCAGACCCGTTTGGTGCAAATGAAACAGTCCTCATAACAGCACATTATGACCACCTCGGTGTGGATGTTGACGGCACCCTTTATCCAGGTGCATGCGACAATGCCTCAGGCATCGCATCAATGCTTGAAATCGCAAGGGTTTTTACAGACAGTGGCCTCAAGCCAAAAATAAACATCTGTTTTGCAGCGCTTTCCGGTGAAGAACTTGGCCTTGTCGGGGCAAGCTATATGGCCAACAATCCACCTTTCCCGCTTGATGGAATGACAGTTCTCAACCTTGACATGGTCTGTGGCGAACCAAACAGGATCAACCTGTCAATGGACGCCAATTTCACCGATCTCTTTGATAAATTGAAATTTTCCGGACTAAAGGTTGGTGCCGATGTAAGACAGGGAAGGCCTGCAAACAACAATGATTCTGCGGCATTCTATGCAAAGGGTGTCCCATCAGTTTTCATATTTGGTGGAAGGGGCATGATGTGGCACGATCCGGAAGACACCATAGAACATGTCAATCCGGAGGGTCTCCAGCTTTGCACAAGGTTTGCGGCTCTAACAGCGTGCCTTTATGCCGAACCATTCTTCCTTGCGCTTGACAGCCAGTCGCTTGAATCTCCAGCACCTGACTACGTTGTGTCAGGTTACACTGGGAGGGGGGCAAGGGTCACCATTGGTGGAAGGCAGACAATAGCTTCTGAAACTGGAAAATTTTCCATTCCGGTAACACTTGGCGAAGGCAAGAATGATTTGAAGGTCACAGCCACAAAACCATCATCCGGCGAGAAGATCGAAAAAACAATCACTGTTTCATACGTTCTCCAGGCAAAGGCTGAACTCTCCACGTCAATGCTGAACTTTGGTTTTGTGACCCAGAGATCAGAACCAAAAACAATCACATTCACAATCACAAACACAGGTAAGGGTCCACTTTCCGGAACATTGAAACCATGCTCCGACTGGCTTGAAATAAAGCCGGCCAAACTCAATCCCGACAAAACAGTCGTTGAGGCAACGCTATTGCCAAAATGGCTCATTCCAAAGGGCTTCCATATATGCATGATCCAGATTGAAACATCGGGTGGAATGGTTTTCCTGCCTGTAACTGCAGTCACAGGCGAGGAGCCAACTGTAGAGCTCATCATGACGCCAGGGTCAAAAAGGGTAAAAATCCAGGGCGATGACGTACCTGTGAGTCAGGGGTTTGAGGTCGTATCAAATGCCAATTGCTATCCGTCATCTGCTCTTTCGATGTCATTTGGAATGCTCGTAAAAAAAGATGCTGACGGGATAAAGCTCACCTTCAATGACGAGCAGTACAGGTTGTGGACAGGTTCGGCAGTCGGATTGAAAGGCAATGTTCCATTTACACTCAAAAAAGAAGTTTATGAGAACAAAGATGAGGTAATGCTCCCCGAGAGCCTTCTTGAGATCATGGGCATGGGAATCGAGAAAAAAGAGGGCGGTCAGGTTGTAATCACCTACGACATGTCAAAGATTGCCCCATTCTCCGCAGAGATCTTCCCACCGGATTTCATTGAGCTTGAACAAGACACAATATATTCCAAAGATTTTTCCTGGATGACAAGGCAATCTTTCAAGTTTACACCAAACAGGAGTGGGCTTTTAAGCTACATTGTTCCGGACTGGCTGCACCTAGGTAACAACTATTCCAAAAATTATCCTGTTGAAGGCGGCAAAACAATTGAAATATGGCCATTCCCCAATAATGCGCTCATAAATCAGCTCAAACCAAAATCTGGAAAAATTGAGTTTTTTATAAATGGGCATCCCGTCGGATCAGTTGAAGTGAAACTCAAATACGCAAATACAAAAAGGATAATCTCGATTGTAATCGGATCAAAAACGGCCACAATTGATGGGGAGGAAAAAGAAGTCTCCCCGCCGGCCTTTATAGAAAAAGGAACCACCTATGTTCCATACAGGTTTATCGGAGAACCTTTCGGTGCAAAGGTGGAATGGGTGCAACAGACCAGGAGTGTCCGTGCTACAATAGGCACAACCACAATCGAGCTGACCATCAATTCAAAAAAGGCAATCATCAATGGTGTCCCAACAACACTCCAGAGCCCGGCGATAATAAAAGATGGAAGGACATTCGTCCCGATAAGATTTATTGGCGAGGCCTTTGGCGCAGATGTGAGCTGGGACCAGAAGACAAAGACTGTTCTTGTAACATTGGACCTTGCAAAAGACAAACCACTTGTGGATGTAGATAAAAACAATATTGACATTCAGTGGCACGATGCAACACCAAACGCAATTCCGCCAAAAACAACGGTTACAATAATAAACAAAGGTGGCGGGAAAATAATTTTCAAAGAACCCATTGATACCACAAGTGCCATGCAAACAACACGCGTTTCTGTTTCAAAGGAAAAGGTTACCCTTACCCCAATATTTGGAAGTGATCTGCCCATTGAAACAAGTGACGCGGCAATAGTTGCAACTTACAATGGAATTGTGGGATTAAACCTCAATGTTGGCATTTACCCAAAAGACTCGGTCCTTTTCTCGTCAAAAGGAGACTTTTACAAAATCAACGGCTTTGAGCAACAAGACCAGCCAAAGGTGCTTGATGGACTGGTCTCGACATCTGTTCTCAAATTCATTTCCTCCTGTGGCGGATCAAGCATATTTGACCCAACAAGCGGCAATCTTGCCATAATGATGAGGGGCAAAACACTTGAGCTTGGCACAAAAACAGGTGATTTCTTCCTTGATGGCACCAAAATGCCGTGGAAGTTCAGGTATGAGGTAAAAGGTGAAGATGTCATGCTGCCCTGGGCCTGCCTTTCGCTCGCATTTGGCCTGGAAATAAGTGAAAACTATGAGAGTGTCAGGGTCTGGCTCAAGAAAGAACCCCAACCCCTGCTTTCACTCGACTGGCCAAGCATTGACCTTGTGAAGATGAATGATAAAAAGGTGGCAAAACCTTTCGAGGCAAATCTTTATCCGATCAGAGAGAATGCCAAGTACAGCCTCTTGCAGGACCAATCACAATACAAGCTTTTCTTCTTCTACTCAAACAACCAGGCATGTGCCAGAATGATACCGTTCATTGAGAGCACTTTTAGAAGGTACAAGGACAAAGGTTTGTCTTGCTACCTTGTATCGAATTCGATACCAACAGATTCTACAGTAGAGCAGTTTTTTGCAGGCAATAGAGACATAATGGAGGGTCTTGATGCACTCTCAATAGTTGGCCTCACACTGCCGATCATGTTTAATGAAAGCGGTGAGATTTGCGAAGGTTTCCCTGGCGAGTCAATCCCCAGACTCTATATTGTCAATTCCAAAGACGAGCTTGTTTTTGCCCTCCCGGATGCAAACCAGTCCCAGCTTATTTATCTTGAACAGGCCACCGCTTCGATCTTTGACAACCAGGGCGCTGTCCCACCAGATGTGCTCACAGTAAATGTGTCAAACAAAGGTGGCTCTGCAGGCCAGGGCTCGATAACATCAAACTCACCACTAGTCAACATTCTGACTGGTACTTTCAGGAGTTCACCTGTACAGGTTTCATTGAGCTTTGATCCATCTCAAGTTGAACTCAAGAATACACCAAACTACAAAATCGCAACAGCGACTCTGCTTGGAACAAGCAACCAGGTCGAGATACCTGTCAGGTGCTGGAACATTCCGCCCTTCACATCCTTTTCCAGCTGGTATAATGGTTCAAAGACCATAAGAATAAATGGCTCAAACGTCAGCATGCCTGTTGCTGCCACTGCAGGTGATGATCCGGTGGGGCCAATAGGATTGATTGCAAAATCCATAGGCGCAGAAGTAAGGATCCTGCCAAACCAGACGGTCAGGTTTATTGCCGGGCAGAATGAAGCAACAATGTACATTGGGCAAAATTTTGCCGAATCTGGTGGATCAAAATTCGAGTTTAGCGGCAAATTCTCGATAGAATCAGGAGAAATATACGGCCCTGTAAAGTTCCTTTCACAATTTGCAGGGGCAACCCTCCAGAGTTTTGACGGAACAATAGTGTTGTGGGCACCAACAATAAGGGGAAGGGCAACAACCCCACTCCTCTCGGTTGATAAGTCCAGCCTGATGTTCAATTCATACATCCCGCCAGCAGGTGGGTTCAGGGCAGCACCAGATTTTGAGCTTCCAAGCTACCCCTACTCCTCGGGAGCCAAAACAAAGCTCTCCGAACTCCTCAAAAAACCAGAAGTGCAAGTTGTCATTATTGATTTCTGGGCAACCTGGTGTCCACCATGCAAGTCCTCCATGCCCCATCTTGAGAAGCTTTGGAGAAATTACAAAAACAAAGGCCTGGTGGTGCTTGGTGTCATCACTGACCAGGATGAAAAAACAGATGAAGATATTGAAGAAACACTCACTGAGGACTCAAGAATCAAAGGTGGCCTAAAATCACTCGGCTTGGACAAAATAACTTATCCGATGTGCTATGACATAAGGCCAGAACTCAAAACATTCCGCCTTTACGAAGGAAAGGCAATCCCAAGGCTTGTCGTTATTACAAAAGACATGAAATGGGCATACACAAATGTGGGTTTCTGGGACCAGGGTGTGAGGAACCTTGAATTCAAGGTAAGGAGATTGCTTGGGATTGAGGAGAGCGCAAAAACTCCGTCTCTCAGCCTTTCAAATATTGGCGTTGGGGAGCTCTCCGGAACAATAACAAGTTCTCTCCCATACATAACGCCAAAAAACACAAATTTCTCCACCACTGACTCCACATCAATCAAGTTCTCAGTCAACACCTGGACCGCTCCTGTATTCCCGGAAACGGGGACAATAACTATTGAATCCAATGGTGGAAAATTTATTTGCGATATTCAATACAATCCTGTTTTTGAAAATAAACCACTGGAGCTAAAAATCAACACCACTGACAGCTCTCTTACATTCAACAATCTGAAAACCAAGGTTTCTATTTCCACAAAAACTTTTGGTGACAAATATCTGGTCGCGATCAATTCGCTGCTTCCGGCACTTGGTGGATCAGCTTCGGTGCTTCCAGATAGGAAAAGGGCACTGGGCCAGTTTGAAACATGGCAAATAAGTGTCGAACACAACAAAACAGCTGTATCCGCAGGACCATTCACCCTAAACGCACAGGCCCCAACTATCATTGAAGGTGGTGACATCTTTGTGGACTTTGAAACGCTCTGCGACATAATCGGAGCAGAGGCATCTTTTGAAAACGAAAACAAAACACTGGTACTGAGGTATGAAATATGAACGAAATGACGGATGAAGCAGAATTTGTAGTAGATATTCTCAAGGGAAAAGGCAAAATGACCACCACCCAAATTGAGGATGCCATCAAGGCCCAAGGGATTGCATGCAGGGATGCGGCGTCAAGATTCCTACCCGGGCTCAGGGCTCAGGGCTTCATCAAGGGTGAGTTTAAAAGCAAAACGTGGGTGTGGTGGGTTGATTAATGACGGAGCTTGAAGAGAAGGTAAAAAACCTTCCACTCAAGCCTGGTGTTTACCTCTTCAAGGACTCTACCGGGAAGGTCATATACGTCGGAAAGGCAAAATGCCTTCGCGACAGAGTTTCGTCATATCTGGACAAATCGCAGCTGTTGCCAAAAGTGGCAGCAATGATGGACCATGCATGCGATCTAGATTTCATAGTCACCTACTCGGCCCACGAGGCCCTCGTACTCGAAAATAATCTGATAAAGGAATATCAGCCACACTACAACATCAAGCTACGTGACGATAAGGAATACAGCTTCATTTTTGTTTCGAAAGAATCATTCCCAAGGCTTGGCAGGACAAGAAGGACGGACAATCCAAATTTCCATTACTTTGGCCCTTATACAAGATCTGAGTCTCTTGCGACAAATATCAGGACTATAAGGCAATTTTTTCCGGTCAGAACGTGCAAGCTCGAACTCCCAGAGAAAAAATGCAGGCCTTGCCTCGATTATCATATCGGATTGTGCCTTGCGCCATGCGCCAGCCTAACAAGTCAGGAAGAATACCAGTCAATGGTTGCCGATTTGCTCTTGTTACTTTCTGGCAAATACAAGAAGCTGGAAGAAACACTCCACAAAAAAATGACTGAAGCATCTGCGTCCTTAAGGTTCGAGGAAGCTGCCAGGCTGAGAGAAAGTATCAAGAACCTCTCCTCGATAGTATCCAAACAAAGAGTCATCAGCACAGAACCAGCTGATAGAGATGCTTTTGCCGTTTTTAATAACGAAAATAGGGCGTGCGTCGAATACATGAAAGTAAGGGGAGGCAGGTTAATCCTGGACATGCAGATGTTCGCAGGTTCAGAAGACGAAGCCACCCCTTCAGAGTTTCTTGGTGCAGTGATGCAACAGGTATACGGTAGCCAGGACAACATCGATTTGCCATCAGAAATCCTTGTAAATGTAAAACCAGAGGGTGAAAAGGAACTCTTTGAGTTCATCAATCAGGGTAGGGAACTCCTCAGGCAGATAAAAATTGTCCAGCCAAAAAGGGGTGACAAGGTGCAATTGCTGAAGATGGCAGAAACAAATGCAAAACACCATCTTTCAGAGCACATGAGAAGGGAGACCCTTGCACTTGGCAAAAATGCTATAACCCAGCTTCAGGAGGCACTTGAACTTAAAAAACCACCGTTTCTCATTGAAGGTTACGACATAGCAAACATACAGGGAAAAGGTGCAGTCGGGTCGCAGGTCAGCTTTAAGGATGGCCGACCAAACAAGAAAGGCTACAGGATCTACAAAATCAAAACAAAAGATACTCCTGATGATTATGCAATGATGAGAGAAACGCTGGAGAGAAGAAGGACACATTGGGATGATGAGGAGTTTGCCCAAAAACCAGACCTCCTCCTCATTGATGGTGGAATAGGCCAGCTCAACGTTGCCCTCGATGTGTTCAAGGGAATGGATATAGAGATAGCCTCTCTTGCCAAGGAAGAAGAGCTCGTTATGCGAAAGGGGATGGAACCGATAAGGTTGCCGGAAACCAGCCTGGCATTGAGACTTCTCCAGCAAATTAGAGACGAGTCCCACAGGTTTGCTGGAAAACACTTCAGAACACAGCACAAAAAACTGTCGGGACTTGATTAAAGGCCAAAAGGGAATAACTTAAACACCATGAAAAAAGGTTTGCTTATTTCAACCATAATTGTCTTCACAATGTTTTTTGCTGGATGCGGTGGTCCCGATCTGATGATAATGGTGCCTAACCTCACAAATATGAGGTTCCAGACTGCAGAAAAGGTCGCCCAGAAAAGAGATCTAAAACTGGTCATTGAAAAATACGAGGCCTCAGAGTTTGTTCCGGAAGGAAGCATTATATCACAGGATCCTTCCGAAGGCGCTTACATAAAAACCGCCAGGAGCGTTTTTGTCGTTGTCTCGAGTGGCAAGAGAAAAATGAAAGTGCCAAACCTCATTGGAATGAAATATGGAGATGCACAAGATTCACTCCTCAAGATAGGGCTTGCAATAGGCGGGATAGAAGAGGAATCATCCAATGCCAGTGATGTTGGTTATGTCGTCAGGCAATTTCCGGCTCCAGACAGCGAAGTTGATAGAAACACTCCAATAACACTGACTGTATCAGTTGGACAGCTGACAACTGTCCCCAATGTTTTGGGTCTTCCAGTTGACCAGGCTTCCGAAACTCTCCAGCAGGCTGGTTTTGAGGTAAACCTTATAGCTGTCCAGAAAAACCTTGCCCCATACGCTGACGCAAATATCGTTTTGAGAACTGATCCTGAGCCAAACAGGGAATGCGACACCAAAAACAAGATTGATATCTACTTCAGGCAGCCATGACAAAACTGGCCCCTTCACTTCTTGCAGCCAACCCCCTCAACCTTGAAGAGGGGATCAAAAATATAAACGAGTTCGCGGACATTCTTCATCTTGACGTTATGGATGGCCATTTTGTCCCAAATCTTGCTTTGGGAATCCTAACATGTGAATCTGCATGCAAAGTTTCACTAGTTCCTGCATACGCACATCTGATGGTCAACAATCCTGGCGAATACATAGAAAAATTTAGGAACATGGGTGCAAAAATGTTTGTATGGCATGTAGAACTTGGCCTAAAACATATGGAAATAATAAATCTCGTCAAATCTTCGGGAATGAAACCGGGTCTGGCCATAAAACCCGACACAGATTGCGATATTCTCAAGCCATTTATTGACCAGATAGCCATCGTAACAGTAATGGGTGTTTACCCTGGATTTTCAGGCCAAAAATTCATTCCATCCACAATAAACAGGGTCGCCAAAGTGAGAGAGCTGTCAGAAACAATAGAAATAGAGGTTGACGGTGGCGTTGGGCTTGAGAACGCATCAGCACTTGTCGAGAATGGCGCTGACATTCTCGTTTCAGGATCAAGTTTTTTTAACTCAAAAGACAAAAAGACCTTCTCTGATCAGATAAGGTCTTTAAGGAGGAAACCATGACAAAAAAACTAGCCCCCATAACACTGGCTCTGGTTTTAGCGATAGTATTCTTTGCTTCTTGCGAAGGTGGATCATCAAAACTATCAGGCACCGTAAGAGATACAATCAGCTTGGCAAAGATTGCAAATGCAAGCATTGTAATCGATTCGAAAACAATCGTGACAGATGATGACGGAAGATTTATTGTGGAAGGACTCTCCGAGGGCAAGTTTGATGTGATAATCTCTGCAGACGGGTATTCAAAAACCACCTACCCCGAGTTCGAAATTAAAGACGGGGACAATTTTCTTGAGGCAACGCTCTCAAAAACAGATGATTCCAAAGCAGGAGAGATCACAAAAACTCCACTGAAACCACAAACAACCCCACCACCAGCTCCAGGAAAACCTGTGGGAAACAGGCCAAACATAAATATTTATATGGATTTTACAAATTGTGTAGTCAAAACAACAAAGGGTGACAAACAATTCCCCGGATCAATACTTGAAATGACATTCAATGGAGACTCGGTAAGAAATGTCATAAAAAGCCAAAATCCTCAAGCACCACAAACTGAAATAATATTCACCCCAACAACAACGTACAATAAGGTCCCGAGCCAGGGCTGGATAGGCATTAAGGTTCCAAAAGGACAAGCTCCCGGAGAATCTTCAAAAATCCAACTCCAGCTTTACATGAAGGCCATAAAGGAAGTTTTATCTGACAAAAACTCGACATTCAACGCTCTCGGAAAAGGATCTTTTGCCAGTCAGGAAGTTGAAAAATACTATATAGCAGGGTATGGGAAGGACGCAACAGATCAGGTCGATGGGGAAATCCTTGTACTTTCAAAAGGATCTAATAAAGGTATGATGGTTTCCTTCAATGGGAAATTAACCATCGGCAGCGAAGGTGACAGCTATACAATTGAAATAACCAATATTGGCTCTGCACCAAAAATTCAGATACCCGAAAATGCCAAGATAATGGATCCATCATCTTCTACCCAGCTAAAACCATCACAGCCAATATCAAAACCCAAAAATCCCTGATAACAAAAACCTAGAAAAACAAAAAGGCCAGGTAATATTTATCTGGCCTTTTAAATTTCACCATAATTCAGTTTTTTCTCTTAAAGGGAGCATAAAGGACAAGTTCCATAAGATCTTGATTGTCTGGATCTTCTTTGTCAAAAATAAGTTCCTGAATCCACGGAGCATGCCTGCAATCAATCCCCTTCTCATCAAAACTCTTGAAGAGTCTCTTATAATTTTCAGGAATGTCCTCGAGTCTGCTTGACAAAATAAGGTAGTCACCACCCTCGACTTCCTTTATACCAACACCACCAGAAGACTCGACGCCATCCGGTACAGTGACCCAATGCTCAAATCCATAAAATGATCTGTCAGGTTCCGGACACGGATTGTCAAAACCGAAAATTTTTGTTCCTGGCAAATCAAGAATTCCATTTTTAGTTGCCCATTCCTTCATTATTTTCCAGGAATCCGTTTCTGGTGAAGTGCTCAGGGCACAGCAATGTGCTACCCTCATTTTATCCAGCTTTACTTCCCTTATTTCCTTTTCCATAGGTTTTTCCTTGATCTTGATCGGCATGTAAAGGTCGATTTCGAGTGCTTCACTGTCCCATCTGTCCGGAGGCGTCAAATGCTCCTCAAGGCATTGGTGCGTTCCATATTCATACTTGCTCAGCGAGAGCCACGTTGAAAAATGCTTCCAGTCTTTCTCGATGTTGGGGAGTGTTGTGCTCATGACAGCATAATGACCTCCCATGAGGTGTTTGAATTTTATTTCATCAGTTCCTGCAACATCTTTCTCCACGGTGATGCAAACTTCATAGCCATATTCATCTTTTCCTGGTTGTGGTGAAGGGTTGTTGAATCCAAAAAGTCTGTATGGGCCATCAAAAAGACCGTTGCTTGCTGCCCAATCTAAAAGCTTGTTCCAAGCGTCTTTCTCCGGTGTTTTGCCAATCGCATTGTAATAGGCAACCCTAATTGGAGGAAGCCATTTCAGGACTTTAACTTTAGGGTCTCCCTGCATATTTGCCGAATTATCATAATATTTTTCAATCAGGTCCACTTTGCTGTACTCCTTTATCTTTGGTTTTTTTTGCCTGAATGTGCCTGGTGTAACACCGAATTCAGACTTGAAGGCCCTTGTGAAGGCTTCTTGCGAGTCATACTCGCAATCAAGGGCAAGCTCGATGATGCTTTCATGTCCAGCTCTCAGCTTTTTTGCTGCTTCAGTCATTCTTCTTGTCCTCACGTAGGCCATGAGGGATCTTCCCACCAGCATATGAAACATTCTGTAGCAATGGGCGGTGGAGATGCCTGACTGGCCGCAGGCCGTGTCCGGATTTATCCGGACTGTGAGGTTTTCCTCAATATAATTGATCACCCTCTGGATTCGTTCAAAGCTGTTCATCATCGTCACCACCACCCATTATTCACACCATCTGTTCTCTTGTCTTGATTATTTCTATCACCGGTTTAACAAAAAACTCAATACTCAATTTGCACAAATAGCAGAAAGAAATTTTTTTCCTGCAACGGATTTATTCTTGGGATTATTTCTAAAAAATGATAGATGGTCAGTTCAACTTAGTGGGGGATTTTATGGTGGAGATGAGGTGATTCGAACACCCGACCCTCGCGTTGCAAACGCGATGCTCTGCCAGCTGAGCTACATCCCCACTTGCAAAGAGCTGCATGGTGGGCCTCAGTGGACTCGAACCACTGACCTCGTCCTTATCAGGGACGCGCTCTAACCAACTGAGCTAGAGGCCCAACAATTCGGTTAGTATAATGTCACCAAATACCATGTCAAGGGTGGAAAACCAGTAGAACTATTGTTCCTTGACTTTCGTTTGGGCACTGTTATAAATATCCAATCGTGGGCCTGTGGCGCAGCTGGAAGCGCGTCTGCATGGCATGCAGAAGGTCAGGAGTTCGAATCTCCTCAGGTCCACCAGTTAAAAGACGCCAAAAAGCCTCCGCAAGGAGGCTTTAATTGCATAAGGAGGCGCCAGCAATGGGAAACTTTGATTTCAAGGCAATCGAATCCAAATGGCAGAAGTATTGGGATGACAACAAGATTTACAGGACCACAAATGATCCTGGAAAAAAGAAATTATATTGCCTCGATTTCTTTCCATATCCATCAGGAAGCGGTCTTTCAGTAGGGCATTGCAGGAATTATGTTCCATCAGATGTTTACTCCAGATATTTCAGGATGATTGGCTACAATGTGCTACATCCAATGGGCTGGGACTCGTTTGGGCTCCCTGCGGAAAACTATGCCATACAGATGGGTATTCACCCTGAAGCAACAACTGCAAAAAACACTGCCAATTATAAAAGACAGATGACCCTCATCGGCACCAGTTATGACTGGGAAAGGGAAATCAACTCCTCGGATCCAGATTACTACAAGTGGACACAGTGGTTCTTCCTGCTCCTCTTTGAAAGGGGATTGGCATACCAGAATTACGGCGCCCAGTGGTGGTGCCCGGAATGCAAGACCGTTCTTGCAAACGAGCAGGCCGAAGGCGGCGTTTGCTGGAGGTGCGGTTCGCAGGTGGAACGAAAAGACCTTAAACAGTGGTTCTTCAAAATAACTGACTATGCAGACAGACTTGAAAAGGACCTGGAGACCATTGACTGGCCAGAGCCAATCAAAATTATGCAGAGAAACTGGATTGGCAGATCTGAAGGCGCAAAGATTATATTCAAATCAGAAAAAGGGCGCGACATTGTTGTTTTTACAACACGCCCTGACACTCTTTTTGGCTGCACATACATGGTCCTTGCGCCAGAGCACGAGCTCGTCCCAGAACTGACAACACCTGAACAGAAAAATGCCATTGAAGCATACATAAAAGAGGCAAGAAAGGCCTCCGATATAGACAGGCTCTCCACTGACAAGGAAAAAACCGGAGTTTTCACCGGCTCTTACGCAATAAATCCAGCAAATGGGAAAAAAGTGCCGATATGGATTGGCGATTACGTCCTGGCAACCTATGGAACAGGTGCAATCATGTGTGTTCCAGCCCATGATGAAAGAGATTTTGCTTTTGCAAAGAAATTTGGCCTTCCAGTGGTCCAGGTAATCTCCAAAGACGGCGGACTCGTGAACCTTGAAAACGCCTATACCGAACCAGGGACAATGGTCAATTCCGGGCAATATGATGGCATGGATTCAGAGAAATTCAAAAAGGTCCTCGTTGAAGAACTCGGAAAAAAGGGCATCGCAACCCCAACAGTAAACTACAAGCTGAGAGACTGGCTGATCAGCAGACAAAGATACTGGGGAGCACCAATACCCGTCATTCATTGCGAGAAATGTGGAACTGTAGCTGTCCCAAAAGACCAGCTGCCGGTAAAGCTTCCACATATAGACAAATTTGAGCCATCCACAGATGGAAAGTCCCCGTTGGCAAAAATTCCAGAATTCGTAAACACAACCTGCCCCAAATGCGGCGGACCAGCACAAAGGGAAACTGACACAATGGATGGTTTTGCTTGTTCCTCATGGTATTTCCTGAGGTTCCCCAATCCTCATGAAAATGATAGACCATTTAATCCTGAAATGATCAAATACTGGCTCCCTGTCAATGTTTATGTTGGTGGCGCTGAACACGCCGTAATGCACCTTATCTATGCAAGGTTCTGGACTAAGGTAATGCACGATGCAGGTCTTATCTCATTCATCGAGCCATTCCAGAAACTGATGAACCAGGGCATGGTGCTTGGTGGCGACCACCAGAAGATGAGCAAATCAAAAGGCAATGTCGTAACACCAGACTCAATGGTCGAGAAATACGGTGCGGACGCGCTGAGGGGATACATTCTTTTCATGGGCCCGTTTGAAGGAGAAGTTGTCTGGGACGAGCCTGGTTGTGCAGGCGTCTACAGGTTCCTTGGGAGGGTCTTTGATAATTTCACATCATGGAAGTATGGAAACATCAGCGCCAGCGAACAATTGACAAAAGAACTGACAAGAATAAAGCACAAGCTCATTTTGAAGGTTACATCAGATATCGAAAGGTTCCACTTCAACACTGCAATATCTTCATTCATGGAAGCCTTCAATTCAATTTACGACCTCGCCAAAACACCAGGTACAACAGAAACAAAAGAATTCAGAGACTTCATCGAAAACTATATCGTCCTGCTCGCGCCATTTTGCCCGTATATCACAGAAGAAATTTGGGAATTGTTGGGGAATAAAGCATCTGTTCATCAGCAGCCATGGCCTGTGGGTGATGAAACCCTCACAAAAGAAGACACCATCAATATCCCAATACAAATCAACGGCAAGCTCCGCCACGTCATCCAAATTCAAATTGGAACAAGCGAAGAGGAGATCCAAAAAATTGCACTCTCCGAGGAGCAGGTCAAAAAGTTCACCGATGGTCACGAGATACTGAAAATCATGGTCCCAAAAGGAAAATTGGTCAGCATAGTGATAAAGTAACCACAAAAACAAAAGCCCTGCAACAAGCAGGGCTTTTTTAATAGTATTATTTACTATACGGGTCTTTTGGGCTAGAATGCATGTGGAGGTGCCCCTTGAAACGAAGTGTGGCCGTTGGAATCGTGATTTTCATATCATTTTTTGTCATCAATGTGCTTGCCCTGTCATCAAATACTCTTAAGTTCACGCTTGGCGAAAAATCGGTATCGGTTGGCGAAGAGTCTGTCGAAATGAATGTTCCTCTCTTTAAAATCGGAGATGAGCATTTTGTTTCCATGGAATTTTTGGCCAAACACCTCAAGGGCACATCAATCCAGCTGGATGGAAACAACGTGTCCTTCTCTGTTGGCGAAGTAACCGAGGACCCTGGCGCAGGTGGTGAAGGTGGAGAAGAACTGCTTGATATAATGACCAGCCTTCACGAAAAAATAAACAAGCACAGAGCAGAGATTGGAGCTCCTCCACTCGAAATTAGTATGCCGGCAACATTTGCAGCACAGGATCACACAACAGACATGTGCATAAGGGAATTTTTTGACCACACAAATCCAGATGGACTGAAACCAGGCGACAGACTCAGCAACTACGGAGTAAAATGGTCAAAATATGGTGAAAACATACAAAAATTGACAATAGTTGACGACATTGCGAGCAAAATAGACGAGAATTTCCAAAATTCACCTAACCACAAAAAGAACAGGCTGGACAAAGACTTTACCCACATAGGGATTGGTCTGTACAAATGCGGAAATGAAATGTTCGTTACGGAACTGTTTTTTACACCAAGGGAACAAACAAAACCAACTGACAAAGGCGAGTTGAAATTTTTTGATGCAACCTATTGGGAAACCAGCGAAAGTGGAGATTCCAGCAAAATAGTTGCTTGCTTCAAAAACACAGGAAAAACAAACCTCACCAACATCACGGTCATGTTTAATGTGCTAGATTCAAAAGAAGAAGTTATTGCAACAAAAATATTGAGCTTTTATGGGATACTCGAGCAGGGACAGTATTTTACAGATTCCTTTACAACAGAAGGTGGGATTTCAATTCCTGATGATGCAAAGGTGTCATACGAAATAGAGTTTGAGGAAACCAGCGAGTCAAACCCAAAAGTGGAAATCATAGAATCTGGGATAGAGAAGGGCAAAGATTTTGTGGCTGCAAAAGGGAAGATAACAAACAAATCATCTGAAAAATCCTTTGTGTTCATTATCCCAACCTTCTTCAGTGAGGAGGGCAGGAACCTCAGGATAGCCGATTATGGAATATGCGAGATCGAGTCATTCGAACCAGGTAAAACATACGATTATACTGCCTTATCGGAGGGTACACCTGATTTTGTGTCCAAACACGTCTCCAAAACGGACTACTCCTACTGGTTCATCCCGCGTGAAAACCTACCCATGGCCCACAATATGGAAAAAGTTAGTGGGTGGAAGATGCCATACCACAAACTCTTCAAAAACGGCCTAAAAACTGCATATCTCAAAAACGGCTCGACCAAATAAAAATTTTCTATCTTTCTAAAAACAAAAAAGCCTGACCATTAGGTCAGGCTTTTTAATTATCACAGATTCAGGACAAGATTAGCCACTGTGCCTGAAATGACAGATCTCACCATCTTTGACTATGTATTCTTTGCCTTCAAGCCTGAGTTTGGCATTCGCTTTTGCCTTCTGGAGGGAATTGTCCGAAGCCAGCAAGTCCTCATAGGTGCAACATTCAGCCCTGATGAATCCCTTTGCTATATCGCTGTGAACTTTACCTGCGGCAGTGACAGCATTGTCGCCCTTCCTGATCGTCCAGGCCCTGCACTCATCATCACCCACCGTAAAGAAGGTCTGATAGCCAAGCAGATCGTAAACTTCCTGTATGACCCTGTCCGAGGCCGTAGATTCGAGCCCATATTCCTGCATGAAGCTCTCCCTGTCCTCATCTGGCAATGTGGCTATTTCTGCCTCAATCGGAGCACATACGGCAATGTATGGTGTTTTGATTGAGTCCAGATAATCAGCGGCCTTCTTTGCTTCGCCCTTCAGCTCACCTTTTATGTCATTCTCTGAAATATTGAGTGCAACAAATGTTGGATATTTCGTAAAAAGCTGGACGCCGGAAAGCGAAGCCAGTTCTTTTTCACTGAGCTCGATGTTTCTGAGCATTTTCATCTGCTCCAGTTCGCCAGCCAGTTTTCTGAGCAACTCCATGGATGGGCCTGAATACTTGGGGTCAATTTTTATCTTGTTTTCCCTGGCAAGAATGCCTTCTATCACCTCAAGGTCAGACAAAAGAAGCATTTCCATTATGTCCTGGAGTTCTTTGGCCCCACCATCCCTGTAACAGGCCGCAACAACCAGAATGGCGTCAACAGTTTTTATGAAGCCAAGAAAAGATGGCGCTGAACCCCTCTTTGCCGACATGCTTTGTGGTGGCGGTGCATCAATAAAATTCACTGTGGCATTTATTTTCTTCTTTGGTTTGAAAACATCGGTTAGATGGTCGAGCCTCGGATCAGGGACTTTGACAACCGCCCTCTTGCCAACCTCATTGCCAGGCTCAACACCTGTGATTGCGGTAAAAAGGGTGCTTTTCCCAGATTGCGGAGCACCAATTATTCCAATTTCCATTTGAATCAAACCTCCATTCTTGTGGAGAAACAGATCACTTTGAGTTTAAATCCTGCATGCCACCAGTCAAGCGCAATTTTTCAAGGGTTTCAAGAAATATCGGTGGTGGCTTGGCCTCCAGCTCATAATGCACCCCTTTGAAATCAAACCCCAGCTTGCCGCAATGGAGTAACTGGCCCTTTAGGTCAAATCTGGAGTCCTCCCCGCCATAAACCTGATCCCCCAAAATGGGGTGGCCGATATATGAAAGATGTACCCTTATCTGGTGCGTCCTTCCTGAAACAGGCTTGACTTCAGCATAGGTATACCCATCAAACCTTTCCAGTTCGGTAATTTTCGATATCGCTTCTCTTCCATCCGGAGAGACGCACATCTTCCACCTGTGCGTAAAGTCCCTTGCTATCGGGGCATTTATCACAGTTCGCTCCGATTTCAGATGACCCTTGCATATGCAGTAGTATCTCTTGTCCATCCTGTGCTCAGCAAAAAGCTTTGCAAACATCTTCATTGCATAGTCGGTCTTAACAACAATGATCAATCCTGAAGTGTCCCTGTCCAGCCTGTGGACAATCCCGGGGCGCTGCTCCCCAACCATGCCCGAAAGTTTGCCCTTGCAGTAATATAGCATGGCATTGACGAGTGTCCCCGTGATTGTTGCACCAGCCGGGTGGGTAAGCATTCCCTGTGGCTTGACTGCAACCAGAAAATCGTCCTCTTCGTGGACAATCTCAATAGGTATGTTCTCTGGTTCGAGCTCATAGGGCTCCGGCGTCGGGAGCTCAATATCTATCTGCTCTCCCGGCTTCAGATTGTAGGAAGGCTTAGCCTCGTCACCATCAACAGTGACAAGACCGTCCTTGATCATTTTTGCAATTTGGGTCCTGGAAAGAAACGGGAGCTTTGACGTAAGAAACACATCAAGGCGCTGGCGTTCTTCCAGATTGTATTCAAGGTTCACTTACAAAAGCTGGCCTTTCGCCCACTCAAGATAGGGCAAATTTACATCGGAAGGCCCAAAAGTTATTATGGCCGGCAACTCATATGGGTGGTTTTCTTCAACAAACTTTTTCAGCTCTTCCACTTTCTGCTCTATTGTCTTGAAGATGACCACGCGCTCAGAATCATGCACCAGCTCACCCTTCCATTCGTAGATTGAATCCGACTGGAAGATGTTTGCGCACACGGCTAGCTTCTTGTAAACAGCATTTTTTGCCGCCTGCTCTGCCTGTGACTTTGTTGGGTAGGGACAATAAACCAGAAACAGGCTCATGGTGTCGGGTTAGGGTAAGTTATCACAACCATCCTTGCTTCCTGAATCCACTCCACCTTTGAGCCAAACTGTTCGGTAACAAATCTTACGGGGACCATCGTGCTTCCGTTGACGATCATTGGCTCTTGGTCAAGCTCGATTTGCTGGCCATTTTTCTTGGCGGTCTTTTTACCAATAAAAAGTTCGATATAGACGTCATTCAGTTTATATGTGACCGTTTCAACCGCTTTGTCCTTCGGGAACCAGTCGACTGTTGCGCCAAGGTGTTCGCCAATGAACCTGAAAGGCACCATCGTCCTGCCAGTTTTCGAGACAATAAATGGCGGTGTTATATCGACCGGCCACTCAAGACCGTTTACGAAGGCCTTCTTTGATCCAATAGTCATTGAAATGACGATCTTGTTTGCCTTGCAATCCACAATATATGGGCCGAATTTTTCCTGCTGGCCAAGCTCGTTTTCAACAATAATGTAATATTCAACTTTCTGGCCTGGGGTAAGATCAATCGGTATCTCAAAATTTCCGTTTTGGTCTGCTTCACCCTTACTTTCACCCTCAAGTCCCGATGGAATGAGCTTCCATTTGACAATAACCTTTGAACCAGGGCGGGTCTTTCCCCTGACGATGTGCTTTGAGCCAATAACCTGGACAGGCTGACCCTGTGCAGGCCAACCTGGTAACGTGACCTGTATCTTACCCGGCCTTGCCTGGACCTGATGCGAGCAGGCTACAATCTTGTCGGCATTTCCGATCGAGCAAACCTTGTAGGTATAAAGTTTGCCATTGGTAACCGAGGAATCTTCAAAAAACAGCGTTTCGGTATCCAGAGCAAAATCATGGATCGTTTTGGATTTCTCATTCTCAGATTCCCTGAAAACTCTGTAACCTGCAATACCTTCCATCTTTTTGGGCTTGTCCCAGGTGATTTTCACCTTCTCGTCGCCTATTATTGCCTTCACATTCGTCGGTGCTTCGTAAGGCTGGAGCCACCCAGTTCCCATGCAATCGTAGAGAGCATTGGCAAACAATCTTGAAACTTCAATATTTTCAACAGCCTGGCCATTCTGGCCAAGAGCTATGTAGCAAGCTTTTGACTGGGTTATGTTCCTCTTGAAAACCACGGGAACGCCCGAATTTGTTACTGCAATCGATTTTGTGCCCGGATAGAGGGCGGATTTTCTGATGTCTCCAAGCGTCACGTCAAAAGACTGGGCAACGTCGGAAACAATCGGGTCGGTTATATCGATGACCCTGACCGTTGTTCTTCCAGCTTTTTCAACATCCATTAGCTGTGCACCGGCAAGTTTCTGGAGGATTGGGTTGTTTGAGTCCGGATGGATGACATCTCCTGAGATGATAAGACCAGAAATACCAAACTTGCACCTGTCTTCAATGAGTGTTTCCACATCCTCTGGCACATCAAGGACCTGTCCAGCCTTTGCGCACCCAAGCAGACAAATGACGTTGTAGCCATTATATTGCAGCGGCTCCCTGAGTGATGCCGGAGTCACAACACTAAGATAGGAGGCTATGTTTGGAAAATGCCTTTCAATCTCGGTCTGGAGCCTTATTCCAAGATCGGGTGGATTGCTCCATACGAGGATATCCAAATATGGCTTCCACTCGCCATCGGCAAAAACAACTCCAGAGAAGAGGGTTACGACGCACAAAAGAAGCAACAAGGCTTTTTTCACGTTTCCTCCTTACAGTTACTTACTACAAGATGGGGGACTGGCAGGTTCACAAATTTAGCCCCATACATGCAAGGCTAAGCAAAATGCTGTCTTTGTCAAGCTCCCTTGGACTTTATTGGAGCATAGCGAAGATTCAGGAGCTTTCTGCCAACAGAAAGAAAATCAACTTCGGCATTGTCTCCGGACACATTCAACACAGTCCCATCACCCCACGCCTGATGAACAACAACCTCACCAGTAGAAACTTTAATTGGTTCCTTTTTGGGTGTGATGACTACTTGTGCAGATTTCTTTACAAAACTCCTCTGTTGCTCTCTTGCCGTCTGGGTCTGTTTTTTGATGCCTTCATAGACAATCTCCGGGCAAGCTATTTCCTTTAAGAATCTGGATTCCTCGCAAAGTCTTGTTCCACCCCAAAGCTGCCTGTTTATAACCCTGGTCAAAAAAAGCACTTCCTTGGCCCTCGTCATCCCGACATAGGCCAATCTTCGCTCTTCTTCTACCGATTCCTGGTCATCAAGACTTCTCAGATGAGGGAAAGTGCCCTCTTCAAGCCCACACAAAAAAACGACTGGGAATTCCAAACCTTTTGCCTGGTGGATCGTTGTCATTATGACCCTTTGCTCGCCTTCCTCCACATTGTCCATGTCACTCATCAGCGTAACGGTGCCCAAAAAAGCTTCAAGACTGGAATCTTCCGACGTCTTGCCAAATTCATACGAAAGGTTGAGAAATTCTTCGACATTTTCTGCCCTGGCCTGAGAGTCCTCGGTGCCTTCATTTTTGAGAGTCTCAATGATGTTTATGCCATCAATAAGGTATTTTATAACCTCATGCGCCGGGTTCAGATTGGCCATTTCACGAAGCTCCCTGACAAGCCTCAGGAAATTTGATGCAGAACCACCAACATGGCCTGTCACCTCGCCCTGGTCCATCATTGTCGCTAGTGCATCTTCCATTGTTGTCTTGAGCGATTTTGCAGAAAGTTCAATTCTTGTTATCAGGGCCGGGCCAATGCCTCTTCTGGGATTTTGTATGGCCCTTTTGAAAGACTGCGAATCTGATGGGTTAAGGACAATCTTAAGATAGGAGAGGAGGTCTTTTATTTCTTTTCGCTGGTAGAACCTGATTCCACCAACCAGGTGGTACGGGATTCCATTCGCCATGAAAACTTCTTCAAAAGACCTGCTTTGGGCATTTGTCCTGTAAAGAACTGCAAAATCGGAATATGGCCTTCCTTTTGAATTCAATTCTCTGATTTTTTCGACAACATAAATGGCTTCATCAGAAGGCTCTATTCCTGTGAAAACTTTGACAGGATCACCATTACCAATTGAGGCCTTTATTTCCTTTGGGTGCCTTTTCTGGTTGGCAGACACAAGCTGCGAAGCCGTGCCAAGAATGTTTTGCGTTGACCTGTAATTTAGCTCCAGATTAATTATTTTTGCACCAGGAAAATCATCGGCAAACTGGAGCATAATATAAGGGGTTGCTCCCCTGAATGCATAAATTGACTGGTCATCATCACCCACAATCATTATGTTGCCACGCCTGGCAAAGAGCTTTACAAGCTTGTGCTGGGCAGCATTTATGTCCTGGTACTCATCAACAAGCACATACACAAAAGTGTCATAGTAGCGCTTTGCGATCTCGGTGTAATCAGTCAGGAGGTCAATTGTTTTCAGGATGAGGTCGTCAAAATCAAAAGAATTCATGTCGGACAATCTGTCTTGATACATTTTGTAAATCTGGCCTATTGTCCTGGTTTTCGGCAACATTGCAGACGCTTGATATGAAGAAGGGTCAACAAGGCTATTTTTTGCGGCAGAAATGGTAGATTTGACAATGTAGGGGCTGATTTGCTTCACATCTACAGACAGATCCCTCATGATGCCCTTGATCAGATCAAGCGAATCCTCTTCATCGACAACGGTGAATCTTGGATCAATGCCAATATGGTGTGCTTCCTTGCGGAGTATCCTCAGACATACCGAGTGGAAGGTGCCTATCCAGAGGCCCCCAAGTTGTTGGCCAAGCATTTCCTCAACCCTGGATTTCATCTCTCCGGCCGCTTTGTTCGTAAAAGTGCAGGCAAGAATTGACGATGGAGCGACACCAAGATCTTTTATGAGGTGCGCTATTCTATTGGTAATTACCCTTGTCTTTCCGGAGCCGGCGCACGCGAAAACAGCAATTGCGCCCTCAGTTGTATTGACAGCCTCAAGCTGTCTTTCATTGAGCTTCATTGGATTTGACTGGCCTAGAAGATCCGCTGGTCCTTGAACCTTACCGACTGCCTAAGCTTTCTTATTGCCTTGGCCTCAATCTGGCGGATCCTCTCCCTGGTGACCTTGAATATCTGGCCGACCTCCTCCAGAGTGTGCGGATATTCACTGTCCAGACCAAAACGGAGCTTTATTATCTCCCTCTCCCTCGGCGAAAGTATCGACAGGATGCTGTGCATCTGTTCCTTGAAATACTTGTTTACTATCTGCTCTTCAGGGGAGGAAACCTTTTTGTCTTCAACAAAATCGCCAAGCCTGTTGTCCTTTTCTTCGCCAATCGGCGTTTCAAGCGAAAGTGGTTCCTGGCTTATTTTGAAGTATTCCCTGATTTTTCTTGGAGTGGTGCCCATTTTTTCGGCAAGCTCGCGGTAGGTCGGCTCCCTGCCAAGGTCCTGGTAAAGCTCTCTTGAGACCTTGGTCAATTTGTTGATGGATTCCACCATGTGGACTGGTACCCTGATGACTCTTGATTGATCGGCAAGCGCCCTCGTTATGGCCTGCCTTATCCACCACGAAGCATAGGTCGAGAACCTGAAACCCTTTCTGTAATCAAACTTCTCGACAGCCCTTATAAGACCAATGTTCCCTTCCTGAACAAGATCAAGGAACGAAAGACAATGGCCGGTGTATTTCTTGGCAATCGAGACAACGAGCCTGAGGTTTGCCTCGATCAGTTTTTTCTTTGCATCCTGATTGCCTATTTCGACTCTTTTGGCAAGTGCTATTTCACCCTGCAATGTAAGGAGTGGTATTTTACCAATCTCTCTGAGGTACATTCTGATCGGGTCGGAGACTTCACCCTCCTCCGAAATCTTTACTTCAGGGCCACTTTCATCTGCAGCGTCGGGGTGTACTTCCCCAAGCTTGTCTTCATCGCCAAACCTTATTCCAAGCTCGGTGAATATGTTGTAAACCTCATCGATCTGGTCGGCCGTGAGGTTCATCTGGCCCATCAGGTCCATTATTTCCTGATAGCTTACAACACTGGAATCCTTGTGTGCCCTTATCAAATCGACCAATTCTGGCATTTCGATGAGTTCTGCTCTTATCGAAGTGTCGTTTGGCCTGATATATAATTTTTTCTTCAGGTGTTCAAGAAACGCCGCATCAGAGGACTTTTGTGCGGCAGGCTGTTCCTGTGCAGATTTAACCGACTTTACCTTTTTTGGAGGGGTGTTATTTTTAGGCTCTGCCTTCGGTTGTTCCTTGACCTTTTTGGTCTTCTCTGGTACAGCTTGTTTGGCAACGGCTTTTTCTTTTTCTACAGTTTTTGCCCCAGCCTTTGCCTTTTGGGTTTTTGGCTGCGTGGTGGCCTTTTTTTCGGTCTTGCCAGTGGCCTCAACCTTGTCGTTCTTCTTTGTCATTTTGTTCCTCTTGAACCTTGTGTCGCACCTTCTGCAACCTTGCCAATTCAGCAAGGTCATCCAGAGAAACACTGTCTGCTTTTTCCTTTCTTATCATCCTCTGTTTTTTTGCAGCCACGTCCCTCTTTACATCAATAATTAATCCCTGGATGTCCTGTTCCTCATCCATAATGGCAAACCTGGAAAAAATGGAGGATAATTCTTCATTGTTTTCCAGTACGTATGACCAAGCAATTTTACCAAAAGTTACCTTATTTTCCAACATCAAACAAAACGCTTTTTTACAAGAATCATCAACAAAGTAATCAGCAAAAAGGCAAGGCAGTAACAAATTTCTTGCCTGCTCATCAGAAAGGAGTGCCCTTATTATCCTGTTCTCATACAACAATCTCGAGGCTAAAATGTTTAACTTTTTATTCTTATTATTTTCGGTATTCCCAATTGTCTTTTGTGAAGGGGTGATCCCAAATTTCTTCGCCACATAATTGGTGTACTGCTCACGTAATAGGAGATCTTGGGAGCTTTCCAACAATTCAAGGGTCTGCTTTGCTATCCTTACCCTGACCTGTGGCGAGGCTGGATCATCTTCCTGAGATTCGAGATAATTGATTGCAAAATCAACAGGGTCTTTCGCTTCGGCCAGTGTGGAATTGACAGCATCAGTTCCTATTCTTGCGAGATCATCCGGATCCTTGCCAACCGATTGCCTCACAATCTTGAATACAAGCCCTGCCTGAAAGCAAATCCTGATTGCCGAGAACGCTGCTTTTTCTCCCGCAGAGTCACCATCGAAGAAGAGAAACACATCGGCACCAAGCTTTCTCAGCATGAAAGCTTGATCGACTGTAAATGCTGTCCCCAATGATGCAACGGTCTCGGGAAAACCCGCTTTGTGCATCGAGATTGCGTCCATGTAGCCTTCAACAACAATTGCCCTGCCAAGTTTTGCAATGTGCGACCTTGCGATATTCAGTGCAAAAAGGTTTTTTCCTTTTTCAAATATCGGTGTTGCCGGCGAATTCAGGTATTTTGGTTCGGAGTTGTCAAGCACCCTGCCACCAAAAGCGATGAACCTGCCTCTGTTGTCAACTATCGGGAAGGTCACTCTTGCCCTCATGTATGAATGTAGTTCTTCTCTTGAAAGAACGCCAAGCACTTTTGCCCTTTCGACATCAAAACCTTTTGATTGCAGATACTTTGGGAGGAGCTTTCCGTCAGTTGGTGCAAAACCTATCTGGAATTTGGATATGATGCACTGGTCCAAACCCCTTCTCTGCAGGTAGTCCTGGGGGAGAGGACTATGCTTGAGATTTTCCCTGAAAAATTCCTGGGTTGCAGACATCAACTCATAATCTGGAGAACGGTCAGGGCCTCTCTTGAATTCCGGGACATCTATCCCTGCTTCAGTGGCCAGCTTATCTAGTGCCTCCCTGAACTCCAGCCCTTCAATCTTGGAGACAAAGGTGACAATATTGCCGCCGGTCCGGCACCCAAAACAATAGAACATTTGCTTGTCTGGGGAGACCGTAAAACTCGGCGTGCGCTCCGCATGAAAAGGACAAAGGCCGAGAAAATTTCTCCCGGCCTTTTTAAGTTTTACATAGCGCCCGACAACACTTACAATGTCGAGTTTGTTTGATATCTCCTCGACCAGCCGATCGAGGTCCATATGCTTATTTGCTCCTCTTCTCCCTGATCACGGCCTGGGCTGCTGCAAGGCGCGCTATCGGCACCCTGTATGGCGAGCAGGAGACATAGTCTAGTCCGACTGTGTGACAGAACTCCACTGAGGATGGTTCTCCGCCATGCTCTCCACATATTCCACAGTGAAGGCCCGGTCTGGTCTTGCGGCCCTTCTCGACCGCCATTCTGACAAGCTGGCCAACACCACGCTGGTCAAGAACCTGGAATGGGTCTTTCTCAAGAATGCCCTTATCAATGTAGTCCCTGATGAACTTGCCAACGTCATCCCTTGAGAAACCGAAGGTCATCTGGGTGAGGTCGTTTGTTCCAAAGCTGAAGAATTCTGCTTCCTTGGCAACATCATCAGCAGTGAGGGCGCCCCTCGGCACTTCTATCATTGTGCCAACCTGGAAATCAACCCTGCAACCCATTGTCTTGAAGACTTCTTCGGCTGCTTCAAGAACAAGCTTTTTCTGGTTTGAAAGCTCATTGACATCACCAACGAGCGGGATCATGATTTCAGGATAGACTTCAACATTTTGCTGTTTGAGCTGGCATGCGGCCTCAAGAATGGCCCTTGCCTGCATTACTGTTATTTCCGGATATACAATCCCGAGCCTGCAACCCCTGTGGCCAAGCATCGGGTTTACTTCGTGAAGGGACTCGATCTTGTTGCGGAGCTTTTCTTCAGAAATACCCATATCGGCCGCAAGCTCTTTTATTTCTTCATCCTGGTGAGGGAGGAACTCGTGGAGCGGCGGATCGAGCGTCCTGATGGTTACATGATGGCCTCTCATTGCCTCAAGGATGCCAACAAAATCTTCTCTCTGGTACGGTAGGAGCTTTTCGAGTGCTTTTTTGCGACCACCAAGGTCATCAGCAAGGATCATCTCCCTCATTGCCTTGATGCGGTCTGGGGCAAAGAACATGTGTTCTGTTCTGCAGAGCCCGATGCCATGGGCGCCAAAGTTTCTTGCCACTTTTGCATCAAACGGGGTGTCTGCATTGGTGCGGACTTCCAGTCTGCGAGTTTTATCTGCCCATTCCATAAACTGGGTGAAATCGCTTGTAAATTCAGGGTCCTTGGTTTCAAGCTTTTCGCCATACACTTCGCCAGTGCTTCCATCCAGCGTTATCCAGTCACCCTCTTTATATTTTTTGCCACCAACTTCAAAGAATTTACCTTCTGCGCTGACAGTTATTGCACCGCAGCCAACAACACAACATTTACCCATTCCTCTGCCAACAACTGCGGCATGTGATGTCATTCCGCCTGTTGCTGTGAGGATTCCCTGGCTCTTTGCCATGCCCATTACGTCTTCCGGAGAGGTTTCAGCCCTGACCAGGATGACCTTCTTTTTCTGCTCGGACCACTCTATTGCGTCCTCTGCAGTAAAGACGGCTTGCCCAACTGCAGCACCTGGTGATGCCGGAAGGCCTTTTGCGATGGCTTTTGCCGACGCCTTGGATTTTGGATCAAGCCTCTTGTGGAGAAGCTGGTCAAGTTCTTGCGGATTGACCCTCATGAGGGCCTCTTCCTTGTCGATGATTCCTTCCGAAACCAGGTCAACTGCTATCTTGACGGCGGCCTGGGCGGCCCTTTTCCCGTTACGGGTTTGAAGGAGATACAGTTTTCCTCTTTCAATGGTGAACTCTACGTCCTGCATGTCCCTGTAGTTTTTCTCGAGTCTCTCGAATGCTTCTGTGAGTTGCTTGTAGCATATTGGCATTTCCTGCTCGAGCTTTGCTATTGGTGACGGGGTGCGTATGCCTGCAACGACGTCCTCTCCCTGGGCATTTGTAAGGTATTCGCCAAAATAGTGGCTGTCTCCCGTTGAAGGGTTCCTTGTAAAACATACGCCAGTGCCCGAATCATCGCCCATGTTTCCAAAAACCATGGTCTGGACATTGACTGCAGTTCCCCTGAGACCCCTGATGTCATAAAGCTGTCTGTAGGCATGAGCCCTTGGATTGTTCCATGATTTGAAGACTGCGATAATTGCAGCAAAGAGCTGTTCGTTTGGGTCCTGCGGGAATGGCTTTCCTGTTGCCTTGAGGACAACCTGCTTGTAGCCCTCGATGACTTTCTTGAGATCATCCGCTTTGAGATCCTGATCGGTCTTTGCGCCAGCAGATTCCTTAACGTGGTCAAGGACTTCTTCAAAATCGTCGTGATTGATCCCGAGGACAACGTTTCCAAACATCTGCATGAGCCTGCGATAGCAGTCAAAAGCAAACCTTTCGTTGTTTGTAAGCTTTGCAAATCCTGCAGCAGTCTCATCGTTGAGTCCAAGGTTCAGGATGGTATCCATCATGCCAGGCATTGAAACGGCGGCACCGGAACGAACTGAAACCAGTAGCGGGTTTCCTGGATTGCCAAACTTCTTGCCAGTCTTTGATTCGACGCCCTTTATGTGTTCGAGGATATCTTTTTTGAAATCCTCAGGGAGTTTTTCCTGCCATGGTCCATAATAATATTCACAACCAAATGTGACAATTGTGAAACCTGGGGGTACAGGCATCCCAATTGACGTCATTTTGGCCAGTCCGGCGCCTTTTCCTCCAAGGACTGCCTTCTGGTCTTTTTCAGACACTGCAATTGCATCTTCAAAGTGATAAATTAGCCTCTCCATTGCACTCTCCAGTCGTATTTTTTAACCCTTTGATTTTCCAACAGAAAGTGATTTATGTCAACAAAGCCAAATCCTTTCTTTATTGACATTATGGTCACTGGATGGTTAGAATCTAACGACATTGTATTGGAGGTATTTATTATGCGCACACATATGAGACCACACAATCGCAAGCGTCTTCGCGTCTCTGGCTTTAGAACTAGGATGAGAACGAGAGGTGGAAGGGCCGTTTTGGCTCGCAGGAGAGCCAGGGGTCGTTGGAGAATTGCCATTTCATGAAACTCCCCCATCGCTTAACGGCGGGGCAGATCCACAATCTTTTTAAATCAGGTTCATCGGTGTACTCAAAGGCCCTCAGGATAGTTTATCTGGAGGGCCTTGAATCTGGTGGCGCAGTATCTTACATCTCACCAAAAAGTCTTGGGAAAGCACACACAAGAAACAGGGCAAGGAGACTTCTACGGGAGGCTTTTGTATTATCTGAAACATGTGTCGACAAAAACATTGGCATAGCAATAATTGCAAGGACGTCAGTACTGGGGATGGACCCGACTCAACTATCTTCCGAAATATCAAAACTGATATCACAGATGCATTCAAAGAAGCATTATCAGTCCCACTCCTGTTCTCCATATCAGTCTACCGGACGCTCATCTCACCAATCATCCCTTCACGCTGCATCTACACCCCAACATGCTCAAAATATGCCTATGACGCAATTTTAAAATATGGACCAATAAAGGGTGGCTTCCTAGCCATCAAAAGAATCCTAAGGTGCAGGCCAGGAATGCCAGGCGGATATGATCCGGTTCCTTAAAAAGGAGTATTAATGAAAAAGATAGCAGCAATATTGGCGATAACACTTCTGACCATCTGGCCGGTTGCCGGTTTGGTATCAGGAGCTCAACTCTCAGTCAAATTCAGCACGTCTGTTGAGGCATTGGCAGGGAACAGCAGTATTGTTCCAGTAGAAGTAACAAACACCGGCAGCGAACCAATTGAAAACGCATTTGTTACAATAGCTTCTTTTGATGGCAAACCGCTAGGTCTGGAGTCGGGTGCCAGGTTAGTACAAGGTTCGCAGGAAAAAATAGGCATCCAGAGAATTGATGCAGGCAGCACCGAGAAAATAAAATTTCAGATCGAATTTTTGTCATCCCTAAAATCTGGTATCAAAAAAATTACATTCTCTCTCGAGTCAAATGGCCAAACAGCCACTGGCGAATCGGAAATCAATGTCAACGAAAACCTCAATCCGCCGAGCACCAAAAAAATTATTGTAAGCTCAGACGCCGAGAGCTATCCAAACAGCAATTTCACTTATACGGTCAAGGTTGAAAATCCAAAAAGTGACAGTGACGGCGTAATGGACATGGTTGACCTGAAGGTCGAGCTTCTGTCGATAAATGGAAAACAACTCAAGGAATTCACAGCGGAAGAAGCCAAAAAAGATAGTTTTTTCAGGCCAATTTTCAAAAGCTCGCTCGTGGTTTCACCAGACAACCCGGAAAGAAAGCTTGCCCCTGGTGATTCTTTCGAAGCAAAATTCATGCTCGCAACAGGACCAGACATTGAGCTTGGTTCATACAAGGCAAAAATAAAGATAACCTGGCAACCGGCAGATACAAAACTGCCAATGCAGACAAATGAGATCGAAGGAAACATAGAAGTCAAGCAGGTCACCTGGTACACATTTGCAGTCAGGTGGGTCATTGATGGTCTTGCAAAAACGGTTGGGTTTGGCAATTATGCAATTACAATAATCATCTTCGCATTGCTTGTTAAGCTGTGCTTCTGGCCGCTCTCAAATGCCCAATTTAAAAACATGGAAAAGATGGCCAAGATACAGCCACTTCTGAATGCACTCAAACAGAAATATCCAAGAAAAGAGGATGCACAGAAGCTCCAGGAAGAGACGATGGCCATCTACAAGGAAAATAATGTCAATTTCCTTTCCGGGTGCCTCCCACTTCTAATCCAGCTCCCAATCGTCATGGCCCTCTATTCCGGAATAAGCGGATTTGCTCCACTCAACTATGCCAATTTTATCTGGCTTCCTTCGCTTGGTCTTGCAGATCCATTCTACATCATGCCAATCCTTCTTGCGGCTTCTACATGGCTCCAGCAAAAAGTTTCTACGATGCCAGGACAGGATCAGCAGAGTGCGTCATTCCAGATCATGTTCCCGGCAATGATGTTCCTCTTCGGCATCAATTTCCCATCAGGCATCTCTCTTTACTGGTTCATGTTCAACCTTGCCTCTATAATCCATCAAATGGTCTATAATAAAGGAGCCTTTGGAAAATTCATTCCAACAGGAATCATTAAACCAGTTTCAAAGGGAATAAAGAAATGAGCAATGGCAATAACCAGAAAAACACAAAGATGCAGGAAGTCCAAGTAAAAGACTTCCTTATGGAATTCATCCCCGAACTCTTCAAAAATATGGGGGAAGATGCGCATGTTAGGGTATCAAAAGAAATAGACACCATGTTCGTTTCCGTCGAACTGGACGACCCTGCAGTGTACATCGGAAAATCCGGGGAGTGCCTCGCTTCCCTCCAGTTCATCATCAATATGATCCTCCAGCGCAAGGAGTGGAACGCAGTCAGAATCACCCTTGATATTGGCGGATACAAAAGACGCCAGATTGACATCCTGAAAAACATTGCCCAGAATGCCGCCCTCAAAGTCAGGCGTTTCGGAAGACCGGTAGAACTCCAGCCAATGTCAGCGTTTGCAAGGCGCATCATCCACACAACCCTGAAAGACAATCCCTCGGTATTCACACATTCAATTGATGAAGAGCCGAGACGAAGGGTTGTAGTCGACCTAAGGAAGTAATTGGAAACAATATTTGCCCAGGCAACAGCCCCGGTACCACAAGCAGTCGGAATAATAAGGATCTCCGGGGACAATGCCTTTGATATAGCAGAAAAGATAATTCCCGCCGGGCTCCCTGATGCCGGTAAATTCGGCTTCAGGGATGTCACTAACGAAGATGGTGAAAAACTTGATTCTGGGGTTGTGCTAGTATTCAAGTCACCCAATTCCTTCACCGGTGAGGATGTAGTAGAAATACAAGTTCACGGCAGTCAAGCAGTCATAAGCAAAATCCTTTTGATACTTGCACAATTGGGTGCAAGACAGGCCAAACCTGGTGAATTTTCAATGAGGGCTTTTATGAACGGAAAAGCTGGCCTTGCTGATCTTGAGCTTGCCAATGCCCTCGCTAACTCCACAGATGCCTCAAGAGGACTCCAGCCTCAACTCGAGGAAATAAGGAATGATCTTCTCTTTATTATTTCGTCTCTGGAGGCCTCCATCAGTTTTCCAAATGATGTCAGTAACGAGGACTCCGCAAAAAAGCAAACCACAAACCTTCTTTTCAAGATAAAATCCCTATTGGGCTCATGCTCAAAACCTGGATTACCAAGAGTTGTCCTCGCAGGACCTCAAAATGCTGGCAAATCAACGCTTTTTAATTTCATTCTTGGTTTTGAAAGAACAGTCACATCAGATACTGCAGGCACAACAAGGGATTGGGTGCCACAGACAACAAAGATTGCCAGTAGAACAGTCGAGCTTGTGGACGGGCCCGGTTTGAACGGCTCTTCGGATGCAGGACAATCATCTTTTAGAAAATTGTTTGATTCGGCTGACTGTATCGTCTGGCTTGACCCTTCCGCAGTAAGGCCAGAATTTGCCGATGGGAGATTTTTAATGGTGCAATCACAATCTGACAGGGAAGGGTTCCCAGCTCAGCGAGGCTGGCTTCGTGTGTCAGGTAAATATGGTTTAGGAATAGAAGAGCTTTATAAAAAGATACTGCAAGTCCTGGGTCAAAGACCTTTTGCTGCAACAGAGAGGCAGATGTCACTTCTTGCTATCATTGAGAATTCAGTTACATCAGCGCTTGAGTGCCAGACCGATGATGCGATGGCTTTTGAGCTTTCATCTGCTTTCCAGACAATGTCCGAGCTTGATGGCATCGGCGCATCACAGGAAGTCCTTGAATCAATTTTTTCCAGTTTTTGTATCGGAAAATGACCGGCTCGCATAAAAACCATTAGGGAGCTTTATTACAAGTCCTTTTATATCAAGAACCGTGATTATCCCCAACAACGCTTCCGCATTCAGGTCAGTCTTGTCACATATTTCATCAATCCTGCATGGTACCGCACAAGCCAGCAGAATAGCTTTTTCTGTTTCACTTAAAGATTCATCAGTATAAAGGGTTGTCTTTCCATACAAAGACAGAACATCTGAAGGTGAATCTACAAGCAAAGCACCATCTTTGATAAGCTTATTGCAACCCTCAAAATTCTGCATGCCAGGAAGTCCAGGACAAGCCAGTACATACCTTCCCAAATCCAGCGCATCCCTAGCTGTTATCAATGCACCGGATGACTTCGGAGCTTCGATAACAAGGCAAGCCTTTGAGAGGGCAGCAATTATTCTGTTTCTCCATGGGAAAGTCCATCTATCACCTGGAAAATTGGGTGGAAACTCTGAAACAATGGCACCCTTTACTGAAATCCTCTTTTTGAGCTCCCTTTGCGTCGCACTTCTGGCCTGGTTTATCCCACACCCAAGAATAGCGATTGTAGGTTTGTCGGTATCAAGAGCTCCCCAGTGTGAAGCTGAATCAATCCCATCCGCCATCCCAGAAACCACGACAATCCCTGTTTTTGAAAACTCAAAAGCCATATTTCTGGCAATTCCTATTCCGTGTGGCGAGGCCTTTCTTGTCCCCACCATCGCAATAAGGTCCTGGGTTTCAGGAAGCCCACCAAAAACAAAGAGTGCCGCTGGTGGGCACTCTAGGTCAAAAAGGTTTTTTGGGTATCTCTCGTCATCCTGGCAAACAAATTCAATGCTCGATGACTTGATTTCAGAAAGACCGGTACTTATGGCTGTCTCAATCTCCTGCTTGCCAAAATCTTTCAGTATTTCCTCTGGCCCTTTCTCTTTCAATTTTCCCAGGGCCTGCGGTTTCGAGGCAAGCAAATAAGAGATAGCCAGCCAGTAATTCCTTTCCACTAAAGTTTTTTCTGATAGTTGTATGTTAGAACGGCAAGGCCGGTAAACAGCAACATGGTGCCAAAAAGCACCACAACCCATTGCTGGAGACCATTATATTTCAGGAGCGGCTTGAGACTTGATGCAAGCCCTACTTTGTCTATTCTTGCGGCACTCTGCATGCCATCAACCAGCTCGAGCGTCATTATCGCAAGAAAACAGCCAAGTGCAATAAGAACAAGCAGCACCATTACTGCGGTTATTTTCTCTTGCTTCATTTTTTCTCCTTTGAGAGCCACTTGTCAAATAACTTTACTCTTTTGACTACCTTTCCCCTATGGTCTTCTGAGGCGTACATTCCAAAAACCAGAAGAAACATCATGGCCAAAAAGATGAGGCCAAAAGCGACAAGCTGGACAAAACCGAATGGACCCAGTTCTCCCAACACCTTTGCTGTCTGGACGAGTTGTGCAAGCGAAAGCACGCCAACCAGCAGGGCCAGGATAAAAATCAGGGTCCATTCATTTTTCACAGACTTTTTACTCCAAGTGCAAGGGCCTTTTCAGCCTTCTTTTTTATAACCCTTCTCCTCCACACATATTCAAGGAAGAAGGCAAGAGCAAACACAAACCCATTGAAGAGGAGTATAGTGTATATGTATATATTCCTGTCGGCATCCTTGAATGGTATCCAGTAAGACGCCAGAGAGCCTATTAGGAAGAAGGTGAGGCCACCAATCGCAAGCGTTGTGTAGGCCGGCCTTCCGGAGGCATTTCGTTGCTCCCTCCTGTCAATCCACGGAAGGGCAACAAGGAACACGATAAATAACACCGTCAGCAATGGCCCAATGGCACCAGGCAAGAACTTGAGATAGAAATAAACAAACAGAAAGTACCAGTCTGGCAAGATGTGGTCGGGTGTCTTGACTGTGTTTGGCGGTGGCTCACTGATTGCAGGCAAATACAATATTGCACCAATTATAACAATCGCCAATATGGCAAACATGACCCAGTTGAGTTTCGGGCGTTTTTTCCTCGACCTGATAAAATACAACTCTGCGGCGAGGAACATGGCGATTGGCAACAGGTAATGCAATATATTGAACCTTAGAATTGTCGTCTGGCCAACCTGGTGTGCACCAAGACCAATAAACTTGAGCGCGGCACCCAAGCCCAAAGGACCAATACCAGGCAGAAGATCAACAGTATCAAGCATCTGCGTTCCTACTGTTGTTGCCCAATAAGACCTCTGGTCAAACGGAAGAAGGTAACCGGTTACACCCGAGAATGTTGAAATGCAGACAACCAGCGTTGCAATTATCCAGGTTAGTTCTCCTGGTTTTTTGAATTCACCATTGAAATACATCCTAAGCCAGCGAAGCATGAGCAACGCGATGAAGCAATATGCACCATATCTGTGTATTCCTCTTATCGTTCTGGTTACTGGATTGCCAGAAATGTCTGCAACAGATATGTACGCTTTTGATACAATGACTCCAAGGTCAGCAACAATTTCTTCCGGGGTTTTGCCTTCCATGGCCAGTATATCCTTGCGCTGGCTGGTTATCGTTGCCCACTTGGTATCAACAAGAGCCTTTTCTGCATCTGTTGTAAGGGCGGCCTTTTCCTCGTCGCGCTGGGTAATCTCTTCCTGCGTGAGGAGCTCGTCCTCGGTCATCTCGCCAGCATCGATTTTTACCCTGAATTCCTCTGCTTCCTTCATTGCCCCTTCAATCGTAAGTCCATGTCCATACATGACTTTTGAAGGATCAACTTTCTCAACAGGCGAGGTGTCAGGAACATAATAAAATGTCAGCACAATGCCAACGACCACCTGAAGGATGAGGAGGATGTAGAGCATGCCACCAATCCAGTAGAATGGATTTGATTTTTTCTTTTTTGGTGTCTCTTCATCGAAGATATTGACCTTGAGGCCTCTTATCTTCCACCATCTTGTCCACGATTTTGTCAAGCCGTCAAGCCAGTTTGCAAATTTGTCCATTCTGGCCTCCTAAAAAGCCGCCGGCATTGCGGCGATCTGGGCTGATGTGAACACCGGGCCGTCCTGGCAGACGTAGTTGTGTCCAACATTGCATCTTCCACATTTTCCGCAACCGCAATTCATTCTGGCCTCAAGAGAAGCAAAAATCTTGTCTTTTGGGAACCCTATCTTGTCCAGACCAATGAGGGTGAACTTAATCATCACTGGTGGCCCTGATATTACAACTGCAGTGTTCTTGAAACCTGGGTCAATTTCAAACAGCAATTTTGACCTATTCTTGAAATTTGGATCATAATACTGCCCGACAACACCAACATCTTCTTTCCATGTGCTGTCACCTTTGTCGCATGATCTCTTTACCTCAACATCTTTTACTTTTGCCCATTCAAAAATCTTGTTTTTAAAGACTTGATCGGCGGGTGTTTTCGCACCATAGAGTATCTCTATCTTGCCGTAGTCAGACCTTTTGTCGAGGGAATAGGTGAGCATGTTGCTGATGGCAGAGAAGCCAACGCCACCGGCCATATAGCTGATGTTCATTCCCTTAAGTGCGTCCTTCGGGAAGCCATTTCCATAAGGGCCCCTCAAAGTGACCCTGTCGCCAACTTTCATTCCGTGGAGCTTCTCGGTCACTGCGCCAACTTTCATGATGGTCAGCTCAAGGTGTTCCCTCTTTGTTGGAGTGTTGCCAATGGATATCGAGCAGTCGCCAACACCTGGAATTCCAATTATGCAAAACTGGCCAGGGTTATAGTCAAAATTCCCGCCATCCCTTTTGATGTAGAAAGTTTTGATATTTGGCGTTTCCTGCTCGATTTTTTCAATTGTGGCCATCTCTGGCAGATACGGGTTCATCACAGCGCACCTCCCAGGGTCTTTAGTGTTTCTGAAAGCGAGATTCCTGCTGGACAGAGGTCAGAACACCTTCCGCATCCAGTGCAGGCAATTTCTCCGTAGAGTGTCATGTGGTACTGGTACTTGTCCAGAATTTTGTTTCTGTAGCGCGCGGCAACATCGGGCCTTGGGTTGTGGCCAGAGGCCTCAAGCGAATAGACCGTGAAATGGCAAGAATCCCAACACTTGTCTTTGTTGCAGGAAGTAGCACCAGTTTTGCGGTCTCTCATTTCGAAGCAGTGGCAAGTTGGGCAGAAGAACGTGCACACGCCGCAGGAGATGCAACCCTGGCTCACCTTTTGCCAAATCGGGGATTCATAGAGTTTCATGTACTGGCCAGCTTTTGAGGTGTCCAGTTTGAAAATCATCATCGACTCGCAGGCCTTTTTGACTTTTTCCTGGGTCGCTTTGGCATCTCCACCATCTTCAAATACGGATTTGTTGGCCTCTATAAAAGATTTTCCCTTTTCAGTTGAAACAATGACCTGATAGGAATCACCTTCCGGAACCAGGAGAATGTCGGAGCCAGCTTCAGAGGCGGGGTGGATTCCAAGCGACGAGCAGGCACATGTTGAGAGCGGTTTTTCACAGGCAATCGCAATGATGAGAGTTTTGTCCCTTTTGTCTTTCCAGTATGGGTCTTCAAACGGCTGTTTGCCACCATCCTTGCGGTCCCTTGCAAGGAAGAAATTGTCCAGTATCTGGATGCCCCTGGCATCACATGGCCTGACCCCGAAAAGGATGGCCGGTTTTGAGGTATCTGCCTGATGAACCTTGTCGTCTTCTACTTTGTATATCAGTTCGGTTTGTGGAAAGATCACTTCTTTGGCTGGTGTTGCAGTCCTTATAGTTTTGAGGTCAATCGATTTTATATCTTCAATCCTCTTGAAGTTTGTGACCGCACCGTTTTTTTGTGGGGCATAAGCAACATGGGTCTTTCTCGATTCATCAATCAGGGAGAGCATTTTTTCTTTTTTGATTTTCATGCCCACCTCCCCAACACTTCTTCAACTTTATAAAGGGCCAGCGGTGTTTTTGCCTTGTCGCTGATTCCAGGTTCAAAGTCCCAAGTTGTTTTTGTCATATAGCCAATCTGTTCTGTTATTAGATTGAGCGGGATATTCTCAGGGCAGGCCCTTGCACATTCACCACAATTTGTGCATCTGTCAGAAAGGTGGAAATAATGGATGAAATGGTATGTCAAGATTGAGGCAAGAGAGGTTCCCTTCTGGAGATATGGTTCGGGTAACTTTGGATGGTCCATGATGCAGTTGGTATTGCAGTAACAACCCGGACAGGCATCCCTGCAAGCAAAGCACATCGTGCACCTTGAAAGCTGGGAAATAATGTATGCTCTGCGCTCCTCAAAAGGCTTCTGGAGATAAGATTCCATCCACTTTTCCCAGTTCTTGGTAGGTTTTTTCGGCATGTCATCGGGTAGCAGTTCGTCAACCTCGAGTGCTGATGTATACGGGCAGCGAAGGCACCTTGGGTCATAGTAATCTGATTTCACCAGATCGACTTTCTTGCCATCGAGCATTTCTACATGCAATGTTGTTCCGTCATCAGTAATATTTTTGATGTCAGAATCAAGGCCTGACCTGACAAGATCAATATCAATGGTGCCGGGGCACTTTACGCCAATAACCCAGAGATTGTCTCTATCGACTTTGTTTTCTGCAACGTTGGCCAGAAGGTTCCTAGAATCACAGCCTTTGACCATGACACCGAACTTCTGCCCCTTTTTAAGCTCAGGGACATAAAAGGTTTTCCCACCAAGGAGTCTCGAAAGATTCTCTCTTGAGAAGGAGTTGAAAATCAGAAGGTCTGCTTCTTCATGGGTAGTAGCGACAAATGCTCTGGTTTTTCCAGGCATATCAGCGACTTCCCTCCAGCCGAGGAAACCAGCAATTTTCCCTGACTTTATGGCTTCTTTTACAATATTCCTGAAATAGGCGAGGGTTTTTTCTGTCATCATGCTTCCACCCCCATGCTGTCGAGTTTGCGCTTCATTGCAGAAATTTCTCTTGTCAAAACACCGTAATCAAGAGGATCTTTTTGAATATAGGAGAGCCTCTCTGGGTCAACACCGAGAGCCTCTGCAACTGACTGTGCTGCAAAAATCCTGCGCTTTGCGAACATGTTTCCATCAAAATTGTGGCAATCGTTGAGAGGGCAACCATAGATGATGATTGCTCCAACACCTTCCACAAGGGCCTTGAAGGCAACAACAGGATTGAGTCTGCCTGTGCAGGAAAGCTTTACAAAGCCAACTTCAGGAAATTTGTCTTTGTGGTTTTCAAGGTCTTTGCCTTTCAGAGCCGATTCACAATGGAAAACTATTATTTTTCTTTTGATCGGGAGATCTTCTATTGAAGGCATAGGCCTTTTACCTCCTCGAGTATGACTTTGTTCTCGAAACCTTCTAAGTCAATGACCTGCGGTAAACAGCCAGCAACACAGATTCCACAAGCCTGGCATTTTTTTCTTACAACAAAAGCAACATCTTTTGTCTTGTTCCTGGATACATTGAATTTCTTTTGTGTTATCGCGTTCTTTGGGCAAAGCGTGATGCAGGTAAAGCACCCAGAACAACGGACAGGATCAACAACAGCGGCTGTTTTAATCTTCCTGCCAAAGAATGGCAACGCAATCAGAACTGCGATGAGGAACCCCCAGGCACTTGCTGCAATGGTGGGACTGCCGAGTCGTATAGTGAACAGCCCTATCCAGTCGAAAACATATTTTCCAGCCTTGAGATCTGTTTTGCCAGCGATTGGGAACAAGCCAACAATCACGGCAAGAACTCCAAGGAAAATCAATGAGAGGGCAAATGTTGGGATAACTGGCGGTCTGGAAATCCTGGCAAAATGCCATACAAGAAGAGCGAAAACAAGGATTGGAGCTCCAATATGAAATGCCCTGTAAATGACAAGCAGGGCAACCTCCGTTATCTGGCCTCTTCCAAAAAATTTGAGTATTTCAGATGCTCTTCCATCCATCGGAAGAATGTAGCCTGTTATGGTTATAAGTACTGTGAACACCAGCAATGCAACGCCGACAAACCATCCAACCGATCTGGTGCTTGTATGCCTCTGGGCAAAAAGTTTTCTGAGCATGTGTGCTGCAGCAAAGAGAATCATTGCATCAGCGGCATACCTATGGAGCGTCCTTATGAAAAGGCCATATGGTATTTTGTCCGACATGATATACATGATCGACTTTTGGGCCTGGTCCAGAGACGGCATATAGAAGAAACTCAGGACAAAACCTGTCAATATCTGGATGAACAGCAAAAGGAAGGTTATAGAGCCAAGGCTGTTGAGAATGTTGATCGATTCAAAACCTGCCTTTAGGACATCAAAAATTCCCAATGTCCCATTTATGAGAAAATTCAACGGCTTAAAAGGGCTATAGGATTTGCTTGGGCTCATAGTCACACCTTTTCCACTGTTATTGCACCAGAACCTTGATCCCATTCCACTTTCCAGGGTTTAAGGGCTGATGGAGGCGGGCCTGCAATGACATTTGCGGTCACTGGGTCAAAGAAACCGTCATGACAACGACAGTGCCAGTTGTTCGAAACCGAGTCCCAGTAAATAACGCATGCAAGATGGGTACATTTTGCATCCCAGGCGTGGAGTTTACCTTCCTTGTCCTTGATCAATATTCCTGGATTGCTGATCTTTACTGGTTTAGTTGGAATCGAAGTGTCGATAGTGACAATTTCAAATGAATAGCCAAGCATTTCTTTCATCGAGTTGTAGTTAGCTTCAACATCCGCAAAGCTTGTCCCGCCACCGGCAAGCATTGGTTCTCTCATACTCGAGAGAACAACCCTCGCTACAGATGGTGGTGGAATTGCCAGACCAAGTTTACCAAAAGGCTTCAATAACCTTAGTACTGGTGAAATCGCCCCTGCGAGCAAGCCCAGGAGCGGCAAGCCTAGAAGGACCTTGAGCAATTCTCGTCTTGTAACCTCTTTTTGACTCACGCTGTCCTCCGAATTGAGAATTTGCATAGACTCAAAGTTAATACGACAATTTGTTTAAGTCAAATTAGAGTTTATTTAACGATGCATTCAAAACAACACTGGTTTTTTGATGACTTCATAATTAAAGGTTAAAAAATTCGGTTAAGAAAGGTTTTTCCAAATAATTTGTCAACAACAAAGAAAACCAACTTCCAATACATTTTTTTGGACTACCCTAAAATATAAAAAGAGAACTATATTTTTATGCAAAGAATGAAATCCTGTTAAATACCACATTTAATTGTGGGGATAAGGAATGAATTCAGGTTTGAGAAAAATAAAAAACCGGGGACTTTTTTGGCCCCCGGTTTTCTGTTCCAAACTTGTCAAAATCAATATTCGCCGTATGGATTTGGCGGGGCTGCTGGAACTTTCTTCTCCTCTGGGATCTCGACAACAAGGCTTTCTGTTGTGAGAACCATCGAAGCGATTGATGAAGCATTCTCAAGGCCAGCCCTGGTGACTTTCACTGGGTCAATGATGCCAAATTCAACCATGTCGCCATACTTCATTGCTTCGGCATCAAAGCCGTGACCTTCAGGCAGCTGGCGGATCTTTTCAATCACCACCGAGCCCTCAAGCCCAGAATTCTCGGCTATGACTTTTATTGGCTCTTCAAGTGCTTTTTTAACAATACTTACACCCGTGGCCTCGTCGCCAGAAAGCTGCATCTTGCCAAGATGTTTTGCGACATTAAGAAGGGTCACGCCTCCACCAGCAACAACGCCCTCTTCAACAGCGGCTTTGGTTGCTGCAACTGCGTCTTCGACGCGGTGCTTCTTTTCTTTCATCTCGGTCTCGGTTGCGGCACCAACTTTTATTACTGCAACACCGCCAGCCAGCTTGGCAAGACGTTCCTGGAGTTTTTCCTTGTCATAATCTGATTTGGTCTCTGCAATCTGGGCCTTTATCTGTTCAATTCTTGCCTTGATATCAGAAGAATTGCCCTTTCCGCCAAGAATTGTTGTTGTATCCTTGGTTACCTTGACTCTTTCGCATGTTCCAAGCATGTCTTGAGTCACTGACTCTACCTTTATGCCAAGATCTGAGGCTACAACTTCTCCACCGGTGAGAATGGCAATGTCTTTGAGCATCTCTTTCCTGCGGTCGCCAAAACCAGGGGCCTTGACTGCAACACAGTTAAGGGCGCCCTTGAGTTTGTTGAGAACTAAGAAAGTAAGGGCCTCACCCTCGACATCTTCGGCGATAATGACAAATGGTTCGTGCTGTGAAAGAACACCTTTTGTGACTAGATCAAAAATTTCCTGCATAGAAGAAAGCTTCTTGTCAGTGATGAACACTCTTGGCTTTTCAAGAGTTGTTTCCATGCGCTCTGCGTCAGTGACCATATAAGGTGAAACATAGCCCCTGTCGAACTGCATTCCCTCTACTATGTCAAGTTTTAACTCAAAACCCTGGTGCTCTTCGACGGTGATGACTCCGTCTCTTCCAACCTTGTCCATAGCCTCTGCTATTGTCTTCCCAATCTCTGGGACTTTTGAAGAAACGGTTGCAACCTTTTCAATGTCTTCTTTTGTCTCAACCGGCTTGCCCATGGATTTGATGACCTTTATGGCTTCCTTTACGGCTTTGTCCATACCCCTCTTGATTGCAATCGGGTTTGCACCAGCGGCGACATTCCTCATGCCCTCGTTCACAAGATGCTGGGCAAGAACGGTGGCTGTTGTTGTGCCATCGCCTGCGACATCAGAAGTCTTGGATGCAACCTCACGGGCCATTACAGCACCAAGGTTCTCAAATGGATCTGGGAGTTCAATATCCTTTGCAATTGAAACGCCATCATCAGAGGCAACTGGTGAACCATACTTCTTCTCCAGAATGACATGTCTTCCTCTTGGTCCGAGTGTTACCTTCACTGCATCAGCGAGTGTATTGATGCCGTTTGATAGTTTTTTTCTAGCGTCTTCGCCAAAAATAATTTTCTTTGCTGCCATTTTTTGCTCCTTATTATTCTACTACCGCGAGAAGATCTCTCTCGGAAAGAATTACCAGGTTGTCACCCTCGATTTTGATGTCTGTTCCACCATACTTTGCATAAATAACCTTCTGGCCAACCTTGATGTCCATTGGGACCCTTACACCATTGTCCAGGATCTTTCCTGATCCAACAGCAATAACTTCTCCTCTTACTGGTTTTTCTTTGGCGGTGTCCGGGATGTAAAGCCCGCCTTTTTTGGTTTCCTCTTCATCAAGAGGTTTAACGATAACTCTGTCTCCAAGTGGTCTTAGATTCATGCTATCCTCCTTGCATATTTTTTAGCAGTCTTATGACATAACTGCTAACCAAGGACATTTTATATCAATGTCCCAAAGTTTTGTCAAGTGCCAAAGGTTTCGCTTTCGCTTAATCTAAACAACATACCAATGGTATTGGCTATGACTTCAATCACGACACTAATTGGCACTCGGAGTACATATTTGCAAACCTCATCGTTTCTTGACCTAAAGCAAAAGCAGAACTACAATTATTTTTTGCGATGAGCTACAATTTTAAACGTGAGATAAAACGATATGCTGGGATTGCGGCAGGAGTAATAATCGAGTCGCTTTCCTATGCCTTGTTCCTTGTACCAAACAAAATAGCACCTGGTGGAATGACAGCGGTTGCCATCATTGTCAATTCTTTAACAAATGGTTTTTTGCCGGTAGGCTTTTCATACTTCTTGCTCAATCTGCCATGGCTTGGTTTGGCATGGAAAAAAATGGGCCACAAATACATTACCAGGACCCTTGTGATATCTTTCATTTCGTTTGTTTTTACTGATTTGTTCATATTTCTTATCAATAAATATCTTCCCACAAAGCTCACATCCGATATGCTCCTTGCTTCGGTATTCGGCGGAATCCTCAATGGACTGGGGATAGGCCTGACATTCAAAAACAGGGCAAGTGCCGGCGGAACCGATCTTATATCGCAAGTAATCCACTACTACACCAAATTTCCATTCGGCCAAACTGTCCTGATTGTTGATTCGGTGGTTATAATAGGGCTCGCATTTTATTTCCAGAACGCAAACCTGTTTATATATGCCATGGTTGCCCTTGTCATAAGCAGCTTCGTAATAGATGCTGTCCAGGAAGGCATCTCTTTTACAAAATGCATGAGCATTATCACAACAGAAACGGAACAAATAAGAGAAAATTTGATATTGCACCTGGGCAGGGGATTCACGATAATAGACGTCAAGGGTGGATTCACTGGAGATGACAAAAAAATGCTGGTAATGGCCGTTCACAGGTCACAGCTTGCGGAGGCCAAAAAAATCATCCTTGAAACCGATCCAAAATCCTTTATCATGATCGGCCCCTTAAATGAAGTCTTGGGCGAGGGATTCAAGAACCCAAAAATGGAGGAGTGGTAAATGCTCGATGTGATGTCGGTCACAAAGTCATACCCGGGTAAAATGGCACTTTCCAATGTATCTTTCGAACTAAAAAAAGGTGAATTTGCTTTTCTCATGGGTTCATCTGGTTCTGGTAAAAGCACGCTTCTCAAACTCATCTACGCCGCAGAACAACCGACTTCAGGCAGGATCTTTCTAGAAAACAAAGATGTATCGAAACTCTCACCATACAGAACTGCACTCCTGCGCAGAAGGATCGGCATAGTCTTCCAGGATTTCAAGCTCATCTCCACAAAAACAGTTTGGGAAAATGTTGCATTTGCCATGGAAGTGCAAGGAGCAGCAAGCAGGAACATAAAACACAAGGTCGCCGAAGTCCTTGGGTTCGTTGGCTTAAACCTGCGTTCAAGGGATTTTCCAAACATGCTTTCAGGCGGAGAGCAGCAAAGAATAGCTATTGCAAGAGCGCTAGTCAACGATCCTCCATTGCTTCTGGCAGACGAGCCAACCGGAAACCTCGACTACGAGAATTCACTTTCTGTGCTCGATCTCCTTCTCAAAATCAACACAAGAGGGACCTCCATCCTCATAGCCACTCACGATAAAAACATGGTGGAGAACACCAAAAAGAGGATCATAAAACTGGATCACGGACAGAAAGTGAGCGACGCAAATGTTCTTTCGTGAGCTGGCCTGGGCATTTAAATCAATCTTCAGATCCAAAGCAAGGTCAACAGCTGCAATAGCTGTCACCGCAGTCACTATTTTTCTCATGAGCACAACCCTTCTCCTTGGAATAGCCGGGGCAAATTTTGGCAGAACTGCGCGCGAAAGGTTTACGCTCCCTGTTTATTTGAGCCCAAGTGCGGATTCCAACATCGCGGAAAACATGTCCGAGCAAATAAAGCTCTTGCCAAATGTGAAGGACGTAAAAGTACTCACTCCGGATGACTTGCTGAAAAAAGAAGGTGAATCACTCCATCTTTCGCCAGAACAGATAATCCAGTCCATCTCATACAATCCGCTTCCATACAGCCTTGTTGTGGTTCCAGAAAACCCACAGAATATCGACGCTCTGGCAAAAAGAATCAAACAGTTCACAATGGTTGAGGATGTTGATTACGAATCAGATGTCATAAACAAGTTTGTCAACCTTTTCGACTTATTCATCTGGATAGCTCTTGGTCTGGCAGTGCTTTCCATTCTCGTCTCAAGTATTGTCATTGGATCAACCATATCGCTTTCAATTGCATCCAGGATTGAGGAAATCGAAGTGATGAGTTTCGTCGGTGCTTCTCCTGGCACAATCCTCGGCCCTTTCATAATAGAAGGTGTTTTTTATGGATTGATTGGGGGTGGCATCTCGGCAGCTGGAATATATTTTGGCTGGAAATATCTCCAGACAATTTTTCAAACAAACCTTCCCTGGTTTAATCTATCAATCGAGCAAACAGTTTTTTATTCAATTGTAGCTGGAACTGTCGTTTTTGGTTTCCTGACCGGTTTCATAACAAGCTGGCTTTCTTCCAGAAACACACTTAGGAGGATAAGAGCTTGAAAAAAATTGTACCTGCACTTCTAGCGTGTCTGATTGCCTTTTCGAGCACACCACTGATAAAGGCTGGAAATCTCCAGGATGAGCTCAGGAGTATCAACAACCGCATCATCACAAACAAGAGAAGGCTCTCGGAAACAAAAAAATATCAGGATGTGCTCGGTATCAAGGAAAAGTCAAAGCTCGATGAACAAGCAACAGTAAAAGGGCTCCTTGACGAGTACGAAACAAAAACCGCCAGTACCCAACAAGAGATAGTTGAAACCGTAAAGAGGATTGAAGAAGCAAGAAAAAATATGGAGACAAAGGGAAGAGAACTGGACAAAAAGCGTGATGAGGTCGGGAAACTGCTGACTTTTGTTCACAAGTTTTCCCAAAACAGGTTTATAGACTATGTTTTTTCTGCAGAGAGTTTCTCCGAGCTAACCGGAAGGGCAAGATTCACCAACAAGATCTTGAACGGGACAGTAAAAGCAATAACTGATCTTCACCTGGAATCATCAAGGATAGAAACTGCAAGACAAAATCTCGAAAAAGACAAGCAGAGGCTTGCAGAGTTAAAAACCGAGTACAAAACCCTTGTCGAAAGATATGGGGGCCTCAAAAAAAAGAACGATCAAATTTTGAATGATATCAAAAACCAGAAACAGTGGACAAAGGATGAACTGATAAGGATACAACGGCAACTTGATAACGATCAGGCCCAAGTAAAAATCATCCTCAAAAAAATTGCTGAAGAGGAAGAAAGACGGAAAAGGGCGGCCTACAAAGGTGCTTACATTTGGCCAATACCGGTAAACGGTCCCATTGGTCCTTTCGGCATGAGAAAACACCCAATCTTTGGTGATGTAAGGATGCACACCGGGATTGATATTGATGCAAAGATGGGTGCACCAATTATGGCTGCTGGAGATGGCTTTGTTGGATTTGTTGGTCAGCTTGGTGGATATGGCAATCTTGTTATTCTAAGCCATGGAAACGGCATAACAACATTTTACGCCCACATGTCAAGGTTTGGGTGCTCAAAGGGACAGCAGGTCAAAAAGGGCCAGGTCATTGGGTATATCGGCTCAACAGGCTGGAGCACCGGCCCACACCTTCATTTTGAGTATAGAATCAACGATAAACCCATGAATCCTTTGAGTTATTTGCCAAGGTGAGACGATGAGAGAAAACAGATACACATTTTGGGTAACAATCTCGACATTCCTGATAATCGTTTTTGGTTTGGGAATATTTTGTGGAGTGCTTGTAGGTTCCAGGGCAGCAAAATCCACGCAAACAAAGATAGACATCAACAACATGCCTTTGCTGAGCAAAACTGTTCAGGTGGTTATGGACAATTACTACAGGGCTGACATGGTCACAGAAGAGAATCTTGCAAAAGCAATGCTTTTTGGCCTTGATCCATATTCCACGTTTTTTAATAAGGACGAATACAAACTTTTTCAGGATTCCACCGTCGGAAACTATGTCGGGATTGGTGTGACGATAGGCAATGACCAGTCAAAAAGGCATGTCATAGTTCTTCAGGTTTTCGACAAGTCCCCTGCCCTTAGGGCTGGTGTCGAAGAGGGCTGGGAAATTGTAAAAATAAACGGCTCAAAACTAAAAAGTACCGACATTGATTATGTTTCAAGCCTGTTGAAAGGCAAAGAAAACACAAGCATAAACCTCACTTTCCAACATGATGGCCTGTTTGTTGACAAAACAATTGCCAGAGAGCAGATAACGATCAATACAGTTTCCTCAAAAAATATAGATAAATACACATATATAAGGCTCAGCAATTTCATGCCACAGAGTTTTGAGGAAATGAAAAATGCTATAAACAATTTTGAGCTTTCAGGTTCTAAAGGCTTGATATTTGATTTGCGCAGAAACCCTGGAGGTTTTGTAAAATCGTGCATTGACATATCAAACCTATTCCTGGAGCCAGGGACACTCGCATTCACCAAAGACCAGGCGGGAAGAACGGAGGAAATCAAAACAAGCGGCATCAGATTTGAGAAACCACTTGTCGTTCTTGTCGATCACTTCACAGCATCAGCGTCTGAAGTTCTTACTGGAGCACTTCAAGACAGGGGTGTTGCAACAGTCATAGGAACAAGGACTTTTGGAAAAGGGCTCATACAAAACATCATACCGGTCCCTCCATTTGGCGTCATCAAACTAACAATACAAAGTTATCTGACCCCAAACAGGAACGAGGTTGATGTTGTCGGCATCAAGCCCGATATAGAGGTTTCAGAAGGTGTTGACAACTTCTATCCACTTGATCCAAAGGAAGACCCTTTTATCCAAAAAGCTATCGAAATCCTCAAGGAGAAATAAAACATGAACTGGCATAGTATTCCACTGGACGAAACCCTAAAAACAATCGATGCAACTCTCCAAGGTCTCAGCTCGAAAGATTCAAAAAACAGGCTTGAAAAGTATGGCCCCAATGAAATATCTGCAAAAGAGCGTTCGTCAGTTCTCCAGATGATCGTTGAACAGTTCGTGTCGCCGCTTATCCTGATTCTTTTAGCTGCATGCATATTTTCAATCATCCAGGGCGAATGGGTCGATGCCATAGCAATCATAACCGTTCTGGTGGCAAATGCGACCCTTGGAATAATCCAGCAATACAAATCCGAGGGGGCACTGGAAGCACTCAAAAAAATGTCTGCCCCAAAGGCCCACGTTTTCAGAGATGGCTCAATCCATGAAATACCATCATCTGAGGTAGTTCCTGGCGATCTAGTAATACTTTCAGCAGGAGATCTTGTTCCCGCCGATCTAAGGCTTGTTGAAACAATTAACCTTGCATGCAACGAAGCGATCCTGACTGGGGAATCAAATCCAGTCCTCAAGGACTGGTGCATGACGGTTCACGAACAAGCAACCGTCGGCGACAGAGTGAATATGGCCTTCATGGGAACAGTCGTAACAACTGGTCGAGGCAAGGGAATTGCCGTTGCTACAGGCAAAGAAACCTCGATGGGCATGATAGCCACAAGCCTTTCGCAGGTCAAAAGGGAAAAAACGCCCCTTGAAATCCAGCTCAACCACCTTGGCAAGGTGTTGTCAATCGTATTCCTGGTTGTATGCGCTGCAGTATTTGTCCTTGGCTGGCTGGAAATGGGAAACCCTGGAGAACAGCTTCTCATGGCAGTTTCACTCGCCGTTGCTGCAATTCCTGAGGGTCTTCCAGCAGTTGTAACAATCGTTCTTTCGATAGGAACTACAAGGATGAGCAAACAGGGTGCCATCATCAGAAGGCTCTCTTCTGTGGAAACGCTTGGTTGCACAACCTATATCTGCACCGACAAAACAGGCACGCTTACAGAAAACAGGATGAAGGCCGTCAAGGTCTTCTATGGCATGAAGCATTTTGATATGTCCAATGCGCCAAAAGAAGAGTTTGGTCCCCTGGCAAAAGTTGCCCTCCATTGCAATGATGCCGCCTACAATGCAGATGGAAACCTCACTGGAGACCCTACGGAAACGGCTCTTATCGAATTTGCGGAAGAAGTTGGTCTTGACGCAAATTCTGTAAGCCCAAGAGTTGATGAAATACCATTTGATTCAGACAGAAAAGCCATGACAACTGTCCATAAAGAAAAGGAACAGACTGTTGCATACACAAAGGGCGCATTTGAGGTCGTTCTTCACATGTCCAATAAACTGTATCTGAATGGAAAAGTTGTTGATCTTGATAATGAAACCAGGAAAAAACTCTCTGAAGAAGGCTCTAAACTGACAAAAGAAGGCTACAGAACGCTTGGTTTTGCATTCAAGGTTGCCCCTGTACCAGAACCTGGCGATAAGGTTGAAGAACACAGCCTGGTTCTTGTTGGATATATCGGTCTATACGATCCAATAAGGGCCGAGGTTCCACAGGCTGTTCAGGATTGTAAAGATGCAGGAATTGTACCAGTCATGGTAACTGGCGATCATCCTGAGACGGCAATAATCTATGCCAGAAAACTCGGCATCGCGACCGAGGATGACAAACCCATCACAGGAAAAGATTTTGCAGAAAACAAACCGGGACTCGATGAACTGATCCCAAAAACAAAGGTCTTTGCCAGGGTTTCCCCGCAAGACAAGCTCAGGATAGTTGAGGTTCTACAAAAGAATTCGCAAGTAGTTGCAATGACCGGTGATGGCGTCAATGATGCACCGGCTCTCAAAAAAGCCGATATAGGTGTCTCAATGGGCAAGTCGGGATCAGAAGTAGCCAAAGATGCCGCATCTTTGATCCTCGTTGATGATAGCTTTGGAACCATAGTCAAAGCGGTACACGAAGGAAGGGTCATCTACGATAATATCCTCAAATTTATATGGTACATGCTTGGCGCAAACATCGGAGAGGTACTGGCAATAGCATTTTCATTGATATTTATGACTGGTTCTCCTCTTGCTCCAATACAATTACTCTGGATCAACCTGCTTACAGATGGTCTCCCAGCACTTGCCCTTGGCGTAGAGCCGCCAGAATCAGGAATAATGAAGCGCATGCCGAGAGACCCGAAACAGAAGTTTCTCAGCGGCAAAGTGCTTTGGGGAATTATATTTAGAGCTATAGCCTTTGGTATAGCTGTTTACGGCTCATACCTAATTGGTTCTGCAAGAGGTGGGCATATCCTAGGATCCACCTACGCTTTTGCAACAACCGTCATCACAGAACTTCTTGTCGGGTACACCTGTAGATCATTTACAAAAACGATTTTTGAAATGAAGCTCTGGGGCAATCCGCAGCTTCTTGGTGCCATAGCAGTGTCATTGGCAATGTTCTCTATAACATTCATACCATCACTCCAGCCAATCTTCAAAACAACCGGCATAAGCATGGTAGACCTTGGAATAATAATCCTCATGGCACTCATACCACCATTATTTGTCGATATCAGCAAGCTGTTTCTGAGGCGCTATGCAAAGTAGCCTTTTTGTGTTGTCCGGCCCGTCTGGAGTTGGCAAGACCACAATAAGGCAGGAACTCGCAAGAATGATGCCAGAACTTTTCGTCTCGGTGTCTGCAACAACCAGGCAAAAAAGACCGGATGAAGTGGATGGTAGGGATTATTTATTTCTGGGCAAAGAAAAATTTGATGTAATGCTTTCAGAAAACGGATTTTTCGAGTGGGCGAATGTCCATGGGAATTTCTATGGCACTCCAACAAAACCAATTGAGGAAAAACTCGCATGTGGCAAGGATGCACTTCTAGTGATCGATGTTCAGGGTGCCTGCCAGGTGAGGACAAGAATGCCATCCTCGGCAATATTGATTTTTCTTCTTCCACCTAGCATAAATGAACTAGAATCAAGGCTTAATGGAAGAAAATCAGATAGCATCGAACAGGTAAAATTAAGACTTGAAAACGCAAAATCAGAGCTAAAATCTTTGTTGAATTATGACTACTCTGTGGTAAATCACACGATAGCCCAGGCGACCCATGATGTCGCAAGCATCATAAGATGGTGCAGTTACAGGAGGAAATATGATAGACAGGGCAAAAATTGAGCAATTTATCAAAAATATGGACGGTAACAAATATCTTGCCACCATTTATTTGATACGCAGGGTCACCGGCCTGCAAGAAAAATCCTCAAAGCTCATACCAGGATCACAAAGATTCATGATAGAGCAATCAATTGACGAGTTTCTTGAGGGAAAATCCAAGGTTTCCTTTGCAGAAGATGCAACCTGCGACATCCCAAAATTTGTAGAAACCCAGGAAGGCCCAAAAGATAAGTAATGAGGAGCATTGCGCTGCTCATCATTTTATCCTACCTGGCAGGCTCTTTTCCATCAGGCTATATCGTTGGCTGGCTTTTTGGGAAAGTAGACATAAGACGTGTTGGCTCAAGGCAAATAGGTGCTGCAAACGTAACCAGACAGCTCGGGATAAAGGTTGGAGCGCTTTCATTATCACTTGACCTGTTGAAAGGTCTCTTGCCAATGTTTATTACCCACTATGTCCTTAAACAACCGATGTGGGTAACTTCAGTGTGTGGCATTGCAGCTGTGTTTGGCCACGATTTTTCGATATTTCTGTCGTTCAGGGGTGGCGAGGGCCTTGCAACATCAATGGCTGTAATATTCTTTCTTGCGCCATCAAGATTTCTGCTGATGGCGCCATTTGCCGTGATAACAGCGTTGAGCACTGGCTATGTGACCCTTGGAGGGATCGTACAGCTATGGGGATACGGCGTCACAACCTGGGTGACAGGATCACCGTTAGCATCAGTTTATTCTGTTATATCACTGATCTTGCTTGGTCTAACCAAGCAAACCCCGTGGATCATGAAAAATCCGCCAACCCAGTTCATGCAACCTAGTTTTGTGGTTCCCCATTCTGATCCCGTTTCAACATTCGAGCAAGACAATCAGTAACAGGAATACCCGCACCGCCAAACCTAAGCAGTACGAGATATTCCCTGTTTCCATCAGCGCCTCTTATGGGAGATTCGCAACAATCGATCACTGAAGCACCAATTGCTTGAATTCTGTCCAGCGCTTCAGTGATTGCCATTTCAAGAACATTGTCTTTTCTTATTACCCCACCCTTGCCTACCTTGCCCGGCCCAGCTTCAAACTGGGGTTTTAGAAGCCACACGACAAGACCTGGTTCCCCAAGAAAGTTTTTAAGTGGTGCGATCACTTTGTCGCCACTAATAAATGAGCAATCAACACATGCAAACTGAGGTCTCTCTGGGAACATCTCAGGCAAAAGGTTCCTGGCATTTGTCTCATCCATGACGACAACTCTTGGATCACATGCCACCTTTTGCGCAAGCTGTGATCTGCCAACATCAACGGCATAGACTTTTTTTGCTCCCCTCTGTAAAAGGCAATCGGTAAAACCACCAGTTGAAGCGCCAACATCAATTGCAATCAACCCCTCAACGCTCAACCCAAATTTTTCCAGGGCATGCTCAAGTTTGTGGCCACCCCTACCTACAAATTTTGGTGGTGCAGCAATTTCCAGGCATGAATCCTCAGGAACAAGCTCACCCGGTTTCATGACGGTCCTGCCCTTGACGCTCACCTTGCCCTCCATTATCAAAAGCCTGGCTTGTGAACGAGTAATCGTGCCATCTTTGGATAAAAGCTCATCTGCTCTTATTTTTTTCATGCCAACTCCGTTAAAATATTGACTTGTCTTACACTGCGTTATAATATCATATTTCTGGTTGAATGAGAGAGTACATACCACTCCTGTCTTCGAAGAAGTTTCAAATTGCTACCCAGGCCCTCAAAGAGGGCAAGGTGAAATCTATTTTAACAGAAGGGCTCTCTGGGTCAGACCTTTCCATAAATCTCGCCAACATATCATCCATAGAGGACAAGTATGCCATAGTCTGTCCTGATGAACAGACTGCATTGAGGCTTTTCCAGGAGCTTGACTCAGTCCTTGAGGATGCTCCCATAAACAGATTGTTTTTCCCTGCAAGCGATGCACCACCACTCGACAAGACATCACCATCAACGTCAAGCATAAGCTGGCAAATTTCAACGCTGTACCAGATACTTGTAAATCCTGGTGCAACAGTCCTTGTTACAAGCCTGCAGGCCCTTTATGACTGCATTGTTCCACCAGACATACTACAAAATCAGGCGATGATTATTTCAAGGGGTGATTTGCTGTCTGTTCCAAAACTAAAACAAAAACTTGTGGAACTCGGATACAAGATAGAAGCACAGGTCGAAAAAGTCGGAGACGCAGCACTTAGGGGTGGGATAATAGATTTTTTCAGCCCATCTTCTGATCTTCCATACAGGATCGAGTTCGATGTTGATGTAATAGACACAATCAGACAAGTGGACCCGGAAACGCAGCTGTCTGTCAAGCAGGTCGAATCATGTCTGCTCCTGCCTGTGTCCCATATATTCCTGGACGAACAGATATCGCAGGAGGCAGTCTCAAGGATCGACATGTTTATGCTGACCGTCAGTCTTCAAAGCAGCGAGATGCGCGAAACCTTGAAAAAAGACAAGGACCACATAAGCAACCTTGTGCGCTTTACAGGTATGGAACACTATACGCCATTTTTCTATGGAAAGGCAACAAGGCTCCTTGATTACATAAAAGATTACATGGCTGTTTGGGTTGATCCAGATAGGATATCGGACGCATACGAGCGATTCAGGCGTGATACGATGGACATCTATGTAAATGGTATCAAGAAAGGTGAACTCCTACCGCAAAAAGAACTTGATGACATCGAAAGGCTGGAGTTTCCGCACATAACCAGACACAACCCATCAATGCTGATTTATAGCATGAAGGCCCCTGATTCACCCTTAAAAAACAAAGTGGTCACAATCCAGCATTCGCAACCAGACCCAATGGTCGGGAAGCTCCAGGATGTTGCATCATTTATATCTGGCAAAGTTCAAGGTGGTTACAAGATTGTCATCGCAACAAAACAGCCTGGCAGAGTCAGAGAACTTATAGAACTCCAGGACGGACTTGTTCCCTCCAAACCGGAGAAATTGGACGAAGAATCAGCGCCTTTCTTTGATATAGTCAACATGTCACTGGAGAGGGGTTTTGAGGACAGAAGAAGGAAAGTCCTGCTCCTGACTGACAATGAGCTCTTTGGGTGGAGAAGAAGGATTGGCGCCACAAAAAGATACAGGGGTGGCTCACCAATCAAATCTGTTGATGAACTCCATCCAGGCGATCTTCTGGTCCATCTGACCTTTGGAATTGGCATTTACAGGGGGCTTAAAACCGTAACTGCGGCAGGAATCACAAAAGAATATCTCCAGGTAGAATATGCAAAGGGAGACAAGCTCTACATACCACCTGAAAGACTTCCACTGATCCATAAATACCTTGGAAACCCCGAAACAGTAACAATCAACAAACTCGGCGGAAGGGAATGGCCAGAAGCACTCGCAAGGGTCGCAAGAGGGACAAAGGACATTGCCGCAGAGTTGATAAGGCTCTATGCCAGAAGAGAGATGTCCAAAGGTTATTCATTCGAGGAAGACACCATCTGGCAGCAGGAAATGGAGTCGGCCTTTCCGTATGAAGAAACAACTGACCAGCTCAAGGCCATCATGGAGGTCAAACGAGACCTCGAACGATCAAAACCAATGGACAGGCTTGTTTGTGGCGATGTTGGCTATGGAAAGACCGAGGTCGCAATAAGGGCCGCATTCAAGGTAATCGTGGCTGGGAAACAGGTAGCAATACTTGTCCCTACAACAATACTCGCACTCCAACATTACAATACTTTCAAGGAACGCTTTGCCCCGTTCCCGATAAAAGTGGAGCAACTTTCACGATTTAAGGGGAAAACCAGCCAGAAAAAAGTTGTGGAAGGCATCACCGATGGATCAATCGAAATGGTCATTGGCACCCATCGCCTCCTGCAAAGTGACATCAAATTCAAGGATTTGGGGTTGCTAATAATTGACGAAGAGCAAAGGTTTGGCGTCGAGGACAAAGAGAAGATCAAAAGACTCAAAGAAAATATTGATGTCTTAACCCTCACCGCAACCCCAATCCCAAGGACGCTCGAAATGGCGCTGACTGGAGTGAGGGAGATTTCGCAGATCAATTCTTCTCCAGAAGGCAGAAAACCAGTCAAGACATACGTTCAGGCATACTCGGAAACTGCCGCAAAAGAAGCCATTGAAATCGAGCTTGCAAGGGGCGGCCAGGTCTATTACGTCAACAACAGAATACAGGGCCTCGGTTCCATCATGTGGAAGCTCAAGAAGATTGTACCCAATGCAAGGATTGCCATAGCACACGGGCAGATGGATAGCGACGAGCTTGAGGACATAATGCTCAGCTTCTACAAGGGCGAGATCGATGTGCTCCTGTGCACAACAATCATAGAATCGGGCCTGGATATCCCAACTGCAAACACAATAATCGTAGAAAACGCACAAAACCTTGGCCTGGCACAGATGTACCAGCTTAGGGGAAGGGTCGGAAGGTCAGAAAAAAGGGCCTACGCATACTTCTTCTACAACTCCGAAGAAGCCCTGACAGAAACAGCCAGAATGAGGCTTGAGGCAATAAGGGATTTTGTTGATCTCGGAGCGGGCCTCAAGATAGCAATGAGGGACCTCGAAATAAGGGGCGCAGGCAACATGCTTGGAGCAGAACAGTCCGGGCACATAGCCGCAGTTGGCTATGACCTGTACCTTAGGTTGCTTGAGGACGCAAAAAAACAGCTCCAGAAATCACATGATGGAAAACCTATGAGACCGGAGGCACCACCGCAGGAATGCAATGTTGACCTCAGGGTTTCAGGTTTCATACCAGAACACTACGTTCCTGACGAAGCGCTAAGGATTGATTGCTACCAGAGGCTCGTGAGCGCTGAAACAATCGATCAGGTGAAATCAATCGAACACGAGCTCCAGGACAGGTTCGGAAGACCACCGCCAGAGGTGGAATCACTTTATGAGCTTGTAAAAATAAGGGTTCTTGCCCAATCAATGGGAATAAACTCCATCGTTGAAGACAATCTGACACTAAACTTCCACTTTGGTCCAAATGTAAAACTCAGGGAAGACTTCCTGGACAGGCTAGTGGCAAGGTTTGGCGAGAGGACCACTGTCAGGCCAAACATGATTAGAATCAGAAAACAAAGAGACAACCCCGTAAAGCTGGCAAGAGAATTCATCGAGCTTGCCTGCGAGGATTAAAAATGAACTTTTCCTGGATAATAGAGAAGGAGCTGATGATTTCATCAGCTCCAGAGAACATACAAATGCTTTCAAGGCTCAGAGACACTGGCATAAAAGCTGTGGTTTCACTTTCCCAGTTACCATTCACCGATAAAGATTTTGAAGATCTGGGGCTTTTCAATCTCAAGCTCCAGATTCCGGAAGACAAACCACCAACACTTGAGCAGTTGAGGGAATTCATATTCTGGGCCGGATTTATGAAAAAACATGGATTGCCCCTGCTGATTCATTGCCAGGAAGGTTATGAACGTTCTGCAACGCTGGCTGCATGCTATCTTGTAATATTTGAAAATATGACAGCAAACCAGGCAATCGAGGAAGTGCGTGCAATAAGAGGTGACAACTCGGTTGCATTTCTCCACAATCAGGGATTTGTCAACGAGTGTGAGTATGTGAAGCCACTTTTGACAAACACTTCCGACATCTCTTTCTATGAAGCAAAGCTCCTCATTGATCTGCTCAGAAGGCACTGCCCCTGGGACAGGGAGCAGACCCCTAACAGCATGATGCAAAACCTTCTTGAAGAAACTTATGAGGTCTGGGAAGCAGTCAAACAGAAAGACATGGCCCACATAAAGGAAGAACTCGGAGACATCCTACTCCAGGTGCTGATGGTCTCGAGAATGCTCTCGGAAGAGCAATCATTTAGCGTTGAAGATGTAATTGCCACAATGCAGGAAAAACTTGTTTACAGACATCCACATGTTTTTGGGGAGAGCAAGACAAAAACGGTTGACTCTGTTCTTGACCAGTGGAACAGCCTCAAAAAGCAGAATAAAAACAATGGGTCAATAAGGGATATCCCATCAAATCTCCCGCCACTCGGCAGGGCCGAAAGAATAATGGCTCATGCAAAGGGCCTCGGGTTCGACTGGGACAAAACCGAAGGGGTCCTGGAAAAACTGGATGAAGAAATCCAAGAGCTCAAAGAAGCCATCCAGACCAAAGACAAGGGCGAGGTTGAAAACGAACTTGGAGACGTTTTTTTTGTTTTATTAAATCTGGCCAGATTTCTTGATGTAGGCCCGGAAGTGGCACTTTCAAGAACATTGGACAAATTCATAAAAAGATTTGAAAAGATAGAGAACCATTCAAACGAGACCGGAAAACCAATTGGCCAGATGACTTTGGGAGAGATGGATGAAATCTGGAATAAGGCCAAAAAGGACCATCAATAACAATTTCTCTCTGAGCCTCCCGTTCTTGAAAAACTACCTTAAAAAACCTAAAATATTAGTGTGAGCTGTAAAAAAACAAATAGCACCAAGTGCAATTGTACCCATGAACCGTGCGAGCGCAAATACAGATGCTGTGAATGTCTATCGTTCCACAAATCACAAAATGAGCTCCCGGCCTGTTATTTTACTGTGGAGGAAGAAAAAACTTACGACCGTTCTATAAGTTTTTTCTGCAAAAACCATGTCAAAATTTAATCCCTCCCCCTCAATGAACGAGGGCACATTCGCATCAGAGATCATAAACAGGTCCCTCCTCTATGGAATTCTCGGCTATCTTCCAGAGGAAATCTGCAATGTTCTTGTCCTCGATGGACCAAAACAGACCCAGATGGCGCTCATCCTTGAAAATGCCGGCTACAAGGTGGCAAGAATATGCCCGCAAAAAGATGACGACCCAACATGTATAGCCTCGACAACCGAAGGAATAGATGGAGAGAGCTTCGGGGTCGTAATTTGTCCTGGCTGGCTCTCTGACAATGAAGATCCGGAAAAAATTTCAAGAGAAGCAATGAGGCTCCTTGTGCAGGGTGGCTTCTTTTTTGGTAGTGTACCTGGAAGATTTGCGGCAGCAGTCGACTGCGTCCCCCAATCAACAAGCAATGCGTCAAGCATTGCAAACGGAATAGACGAAACCCAGTGGTGGGGTACCAAAGAACTTTTCACCCCAAACGACATCGCCTGTGAACTTGAGGCCATAGGATTTGAGGTCGTTGACCTGTATGGTTGGGAACACGCTCTGACAAAGCTGCCTGGCGAAAAACTATCTGCAACAGACTGGGACGAGGGCTTCTTTGAAGACTTTCTGGAGCTGGAATTCAGGCTTGCTCAGGAGAGATCAATCCTTGGCATGGCCCCAACAATCCAGTTTGTGGCAAAAAAACCAAACCCAGAGCCATAATTATTCAAGCTAAAACAAAAAAGGCCCTCCAATGGAGGGCCTTTGCTATTTATTCAAAAAACGTTTATGGAACATTTATCATCATTCTTTCAATCTTTTTGCATTGCCCTGTTTCTCTGTCAATGTCGAGCAAAACGGCACAAAACCTTACATCACCCTCTGCAACCTCAAACCTTGCCCGTCTTGCACTAATCATTTTGGAGATCGGCGCGCTGGGTTCCATGCCGATAACTGATTCATGGGGGCCAGTCATTCCAACATCGGTGATGAAACCAGTCCCACCCTTGAGTATTCTCTCATCGGCCGTCTGGACATGTGTGTGGGTACCCAAAACCGCAGAGACTCTTCCATCAAGGTAGATGCCAAGGGCCTGTTTTTCGCTTGTTGCTTCGGCATGGAAGTCGATGAGGATAGCTTTTGTTGTGCTTCTCAGCTCTTCAACGATCTTGTCAGCGACCCTGAACGGGCAATCGATGGGTGTCATGAAGACCCTGCCCTGAAGGCTCACCACTGCAAGCGTTCCAGCAAGCCCTTCCAGCACAAAATGCCCACTGCCCGGGTTTCCTGGAGGAAAATTGGCAGGCCTTGCCAGAAGACGCTCGTTTTCAAGCAATTCGTCAGCTTCTTTCTGGTCATAAAGATGGTTGCCAAGCGTTATTCCATGGATGCCAGCAGCTCTGAGTTTGTTTGAAATGTCAGGGGTAAGGCCAAACCCACCAGCTGCATTTTCACCATTTGCCACAACAAAGTCGACACCATATTGTTTTACAAGGCCTGGAACAACAGCTTCAATGGCCTTTCTTCCAGGCTTGCCAACTATGTCTCCAATGAAGAGGACTATCATTTTGCGTTCTCAGTGTATCTGACTTCCCTTATGACCGTAACCTTTATGGTTCCTGGATATGTAAGCTCGTTCTCAATTCTAGCCGCAATGTCACGGGCCATCTGGTATGCAAGGACATCATCAATGTCCTTTGGTTTCACTATTACCCTTATTTCCCTGCCGGCCTGTATTGCATAGGTTTTTTCAACTCCCCTGAAGCTCTTTGCAATCGTCTCAAGTGATTCAAGGCGCTGGATGTAGGCCTCAAAGCTTTCGCGCCTTGCACCTGGTCTTGATGCAGAAATGGCATCAGCTGCCTGCACAAGAACAGCATAGACGGATGTTGGGGCAATATCGCTGTGGTGGAGCCTGGCAGCTTCAATCACTTCTATTGGCTCGCCATTCTTCCTCAGGATTTCGGCACCAAGCTCGTCATGCGAGCCTTCCCTTTCCCTGTCAACGGCTTTGCCGATGTCGTGGAAAATGCCTGCTCTTTTGGCCTTCCTGGCATCAAGACCCAGTTCATTTGCCATGTGAGCTGATAACATTGCGACTTCAATCGAGTGGGCAAGGACATTCTGGCCATAAGATGTCCTAAAACGGAGCCTTCCAAGAAGCTTCACCAGCTCAGGCTTGGCCTGTTGGAGGCCGACCTCAAGCAATGCCTGGTCGCCTTCCAGTTTTAGCCTGTCCTCGAATTCCCTTGTGGCCTGTTCTACAACCTCTTCAATCCTGCCTGGATGTATCCTGCCATCTGTTATCAGTTTTTCCAATGCCAGCTTTCCAATCTCGCGCCTGACAGGATCAAAACATGATATGGTGACAACCTCTGGGGTATCATCAACGAGAAGGTCAACGCCCGTCGCAGTTTCAAAAGTCCTGATGTTGCGCCCTTCCCTGCCAATGATTTTTCCCTTTATCTCTTCGGATGGGAGCGGAACAGCAGAAACGGTCACCTCTGCCGTATACTCAGAAGCAATTCTCTGCACTGAGCCAAGAATAACTTCTCTGGCCTTTTGCAATGCTTTGTCTTTTGCTTCTTCTTCCATATTTTTTGCCTTTTGGGCAAGCTCGTAACTCATTTTCTGCCTCAGCTCATCAAGAATGATCTGTTTTGCAGTTTCCTGGTTTAATCCAGCAATTCTCTCAAGTTCTTTCCTCTGCTTGTCAACAATCTGGTCGGCCTGCTCGTGTTTTTCGTCAAGCTCTTTTTCTCTGGTTGTTATTGTATTTTCACGCTTGCCAACAGCTTCAGATCTTTGTTCAATCTTTTCTTCTCTCTGGGCTATTCTTCTTTCAATGTCTACCAGCTCCTGGCGTTGCTGTCTGAATTCTTTTTCTCTTTCTGCAACAAGCTTCATCGCCTCGTCCTTGGCGTTAACAAGGATTTCTTTCTTCTGCGTTTCCGCTTCGTCCTTGGCTTGCGAAACAATCCTCTTGCACTCTTCTTCGGCCCTTCGTATCTTGCCATCCGCAGATTTGGCGGAAGCATTCATGGCATAGAAAAAAGCCACTGCGGCACCGAGTGCCAACCCTAGCAATCCAACAATGGTTTCAATCATCTTGTTCCTCGCACTTCATTTCCGATTTTATTAGGTCTGACGGGAAACCGAGCCTGGAAAGTTTTGAATACAGCTTTCTTTTTTCGAGACCCTTGTTTGACTTTACAAGCTTTTTCAAAGGTTCTCTCCAGTCTGTTTGCCTGATTTCTGCGTCGGCATCACTTTTTTGTATTCCCAAGGCCACAAGCCCAAGCTTGACTTTCAAAGGCCCCCAATGCCTGGCTCTTTTGACCCTGACATACTCTTTTATGAATTTTTTTTCATCAAGAAGGCCGAGTTTTCTGAGTTTCTTAACAGCTTCTTCGGCCTCTTTCTCTAAAAATCCTTTCTTTGCAAGCTTTTCCCTTATTTCAAGCTCTGCCCTGTCTCTTGCCGCAAGCAACCTGAGTGAGTAGGTAAAAGCCTTGCTGTTATTTTTCTTCGCTATGGGGCTGTCCCTGCGGGGCCATTCCATAAGCGCTCCTGATCCTCTTTTCAATCTCGGCCATCATTTCTGGCTTCTGGGATATGGTCATCTTGGCGTTGTCACGTCCCTGGCCAAGTCTTTCCCCATCAAACGAGAACCAAGTTCCGGATTTTTCAATAATGTTCAGATTGACTCCCATGTCCAACAACTGGGATTCCCTTGATACACCCTGACCAAAAACAATCTCGAAGTCCCCAGACAGATATGGTGGGGCAACCTTATTTTTCACGACTTTGCATTTCACCATCGTTCCAACAATTCTGTCGCCGTCTTTTTGGCTCTCGCCCTTCCTTACTTCCACCCTGACAGAAGAGTAGAACTTCAATGCCCTCCCACCAGTGGTTGTTTCAGGGTTCCCAAACATCACGCCTATCTTTTCCCTGAGCTGATTGATAAATATGCCACAAGTCCTGCTCTTGCCCATTACACCGGCCAGTTTCCTCATGGCTTGTGACATGAGCCTTGCCTGAAGGCCAACAACAGAGTCACCCATTTCGCCCTCAAGCTCTGCCCTCGGCACAAGTGCCGCGACAGAGTCCACCACAAACAGGTCAATTGCTCCTGATCTTGTAAGTATTTCTGCTATTTCAAGGGCCTGCTCACCTGAATCTGGCTGGGATATGATGATGTCCTGGAGGTTGACGCCAAGGCGCTCGGCATAAGAAGGATCAAGCGCATGCTCTGCATCAATAAATACTGCCTTCCCACCCATCTTTTGCACTGAAGCAATAGTTGTGAGTGCGATGGTTGTCTTTCCAGAGCCTTCCGCGCCATATATTTCAATTATTCTACCTCTCGGGAACCCGCCGACGCCAAGGGCGATGTCCATCGATAAAATGCCGGTTGGAATGGCCTCTACGGCCATTCTTCCATGGCCATCACCCAGCTTCATTACGGTGCCTTTTCCAAACTGCTTTTCTATGGAGGCTATTGCCGAGTCTAAAGCTTTGTCCCTTTCGGTTTTTTCAGGTATCTTTTCGCTCATCCCAGCTCCTTTGACCAGAGAGGCTCGTATGTTGGCCCCGAATTTGAAAGAATTGACTTAAAAAATACCACATTTTTAAAAAAAAGCTCGCCTTGCGGCGGTGGTGGAAGTTCTACAACAGTTTTCACAAAATCAAACGACTCCCTGATCCTGCCCAAAGTCAGGTGTGGCACAAACATCCTCTCTTCAAGCGGAAAACCAAATTTGTTGCAAACAGCATCTATTTTTTGCGCAACCTCAATACACATTGGGCTTTCAAGACCAACCCAGAGAACCCTGGGTTTCCTGAGGTTTGGAAAACCACCAAATCTGGAAAGCCTGTACGGGATTTTTTGAAAAACCATTCCTTCAAGTTCAACAGATATTTTCTGCGCAATACTCTCTTCAGTGTCTCCAAGAAATTTCAATGTAAGATGAAAATTTCCTTTTCTTGTCCAGCTTGCGCTTGCGCCAGAGCTCTTGAGCACAGGCATTATTTTATCAATATACTCCAGGATTGAAGCATCAAGTCCGAGGGCAATAAATGTTCTAATGGCCAACTTTCACACCTCCAAGATCATAAGGCGAGAAAGAATTTACCTTGACGTTTACAACATCACCCCTCTTGATGTTTGCGCCTTTCACTGAAACTGTCCCGTCAATCTCAGGGGCATCAGCCATAGATCTCCCGATTGCCGTGTCCTTGCCGATGCCATCAATGATCACAGGTAACATCTGTCCCTTAAGCCTTGAGTTGTTTTCAAGCGATATCTCGCTTTGAAGGGCCATCAGGGTGTTCCAGCGATAGCTTGCAACCCTCGAAGAAATCTGTTTCATTTTGTAAGAGAGGGTGTTTTCTTCTGGCGAATACTTGAAAACCCCGAGCCTGTCAAACATTGTTTCCCTAACAAAAGAGGCGAGTTCATCAAAATCCTGCCTGCCTTCACCAGGGAAACCGACAATGATTGATGACCTCAAAATGGCATTCTTGAATGAACCCCTGATCGTTTTAATGAGTAGGCGAATGTCGTCTTTTCCTGGACTGAGTCTTCCCATTGCCGAAAGAATCTTGTCGTTTATGTGCTGGAACGGGATATCAAAATATGGAAGCACTTTTTTAACAGTAAAGGCCGCAAGGACATTTTCCGTAAGGTGCATCGGGTTCAGGTACATCACCCTTATCCACTCAATGCCACCAATTTGCGAGAGCTCCTCCATCAATTTCTTCAAATCATAAGGGTCTTTGGCGTCAAGCCCGACAATGGAGGTGTCTTGTGCAATGATGATGATTTCCTTGACGCCAATTGAAGCAAGCGCCCTTGCCTCAAGAACGAGGTCTTTAAGTTCAAAACTGTGGTAGGGGCCCCTTATTGAAGGAATAGTGCAAAAAGAGCATTTATGGGAGCACCCCTCGGCAATCCTTAGATATGCCACATGGGGCAGTGTCAGCTGGAGTCTTGGGAGCGGTGAGCCCTGTGGCGCATGGACAGCAGATCTTTCAAATGCAAGTGATCCATTGGCCGCCAGTGCAGCAAGGTCGTTCTTGCCAGTGCCGAGAAAAGCATCAATTCCCTTATATTTTTCCTTTATCTGTTCCCCAACAAGCTGGGGAAGACAGCCAGTCACAACAATACGCTTTATTTTGCCGGCCCTTTTGAGCTTGATAGCATTTTTGATCGTTTGTTCAGATTCTTCCCTTGCGTCTCCAATAAAAGAGCATGTATTTATGAAAAGAATGTCGCAATCCTGATCGCCAAGGACTATCTCATAGCCCTCTTTTGCAAGAGAGGCCATCATCTGTTCGGAATCCACCAGGGCCTTTGGGCAACCAAGACTGACAAGCCCGACCCTCGTCACTTCTTCCTCCGCGGGGTTTGGTGCTTTATGGCAATTTTGATGACGTCAAAAACATTTTCCACAAAAACTATTTTTATCTCGGAGAGCACATCCGCCGGTATTTTTTTACTGTCAGCTTCATTGTCTTTTGGCAAGATGACAGTTTTAATACCATAACGGTGTGCGGCCAGGACTTTTTCTTTCACTCCACCAATTGGAAGAACAGAACCTCTCAGGGTTATCTCTCCGGTCATTGCAACATCTGATCTGACAGGCAAACCTGAAATTGCAGAAACAAGCGAGGTTATTATTCCGATTCCTGCGGACGGGCCATCCTTGGGGATAGCACCTTCAGGGAAATGTATGTGTATATCGGTTTTGTCAGCGCTGTAAGATTCTGGAAGGCCAAGCTCTTTCCTGTGGCTCCTCACAAATGACATGGCGGCTGTTGCAGATTCTTTCATTACATCGCCAAGCTGGCCAGTGAGTATCAGCTTTCCTGAGCCCTCCATCAGTGTGCATTCGATGAAGAGGACTTCACCGCCATTTTCTGTAACGGCTAGTCCCGTGGCAATTCCAACTTCGTCCTTCTTGAGCTGGACATCGGACTTGAATATCGGAACATCAAGATAATCTGAAAGATTCTCTGGGAGTATTGTTGTTTTCTCCAATTTACCAGTTTCAACCTTGTTTTTAGCCACCTTGCGCATGATCGAAGCAATCCTGCGTTCGAGAGTCCTGAGGCCAGCTTCCCTGGTGTAAAGTCTTATCACACCGTCTATTGTTTCATCCGGCAATTCTACATCATCTGCAGTAAGGCCATTTTCCTTTAGCTGCTTTGGTATGAGGAACTTCTTTGCAATATGGATTTTGTCATACTGGGTGTAACCAGGGATTGTGATGAGCTCCATCCTGTCGAAAAGAGCTCTGGGAATAGTGTGGGAAACATTGGCAGTTGTCACAAAAAGCACGCCTGACAAATCATAGGGAATTTCCAGGTAATGGTCGGAAAATGCAGTATTTTGTTCAGGGTCAAGTGCCTCAAGTAACGCCGCTGTAGGATCTCCCCTGAAATCCAGCCCTACCTTGTCAATTTCGTCCAGCAAAAAAACTGGGTTTGAGGAACCTGCAAGCTTTATCCCCTGGATTATTCTGCCTGGCAAGGCACCAACATAAGTGCGCCTGTGTCCTCTTATCTCGGCCTCATCCTTTATTCCACCAAGAGAAACTCTTACAAATTTCCTGCCCATTGCCCTGGCAATTGACTTTCCAAGCGAGGTCTTCCCGACACCTGGAGGGCCAACAAGGCAAAGAATGGGGCTTTTTGCTTTTGGGGACAACTTTCTGACTGCGAGGTACTCGAGAATCCTTTCCTTGACCTCATCAAGGTCATAATGGTCTTCATCAAGTATCTGTTTTGCCTGCTTGATGTCTATGCAGTCCTCGGTTTTTACTTCCCAGGGGAGCGAGAAAATCCAATCCAGATAGTTTCTTACAACAGCTGCTTCTGCCACCATTGAGGGCATTTTCTCAAGTTTGTCCAACTGCTCATTTACGGCTTCTACAACATAGGTGGGAAGATTTGGTCTTCCTTCAAGCTTCTTTTTGAGTTCGGATATGTCATTTGAAAATTCGGAGCTGGACTCTCCAAGTTCTTTCTGGATGGCTTTGAGCTGTTCCCGTAGGTAAAATTCCTTTTGGGTTTTGTCTATCTTGTTGCGTACTTCAGATTCTATCTTGTTCTGGATATTGAGGACTTCAAGCTCGGAGCTGACAAGATCAATGAGTCTGGAGAGCCTGTCTCTGGTTGGCTCTATGGAGAGAATTTCCTGCTTTTCTGATATTGAAAGCCCGATGTTGGCGGCAACTATGTCAGCCATCTGGTTTGGTTCTTCAATTTCGGAGAGGCCAAGGAGCATCTCCGGGAGGAGCCTCTTGTTTATCCTGAAATATTCATCAAACTTTCCGGTAAGCACCCTCATGAGCGCCTTGATTTCCGGGGTCATTTCAAAAGTTTCAATAAAAGGCTCAACTACAGCTTTTGTAAATTTTTCGCCATCAACAAATTTCTTGATTTTTACTCTTCTAATGCCTTCTGCAATGACCCTGAGGTTTCCATCCGGCATTTTTTGCTGGAGCTGCAATATTTCACAGCCAACACCAACATCATAAAGATCGCTGGCGCCAGGTTCATCAACCATTTCAGATTTTTGCGTACAAACCACAATCATCCTGTCATTGGCATAGGCCTCTTCAACCGCGGCCACTGATCTTTCCCTTCCAATAATCAAAGGGACGGTCATTCCGGGGAACATGACGAGGTTCCTCAGTGGTACAAAAGGAGCTTCAGTAAGCTCCCATTTTGACCCAGGCATCAGGCTGTCCTCTCAAGAGACATCTCTGCCCCATCAGAGTCAATTAGAATGGGTGATTTTATTCCTTTTGCCGCATTGGCATCAACAATGCACTTTGCAACTGTTTTCATTGAGGGCAAAGAGTAGAGCACATCAAGCATGATGTTTTCAAAAATTCCCCTCAGCGCCCTGGCGCCTGTTCCAAGCTTTTTTGCCCTCTCGGCAATCGCCAGCAAGGCATCCGGAGTAACAACAAGCTGGGCACCCTCTGCTGCAAGAATTGTTTCGTACTGCTTTACTAGGGAATTTCTTGGCTCCACAAGTATCCTTGCAAGTTCATCAGTGCTGAGATCTGAAACACTCGTTACAATCGGAAAGCGGCCAACAAATTCCGGTATCATGCCAAACTTGATCAAGTCGTCAGGAGTGACCTGGGAAAGCAGTGATGATTCCTCAATCTGTTCAACCGGTTGCCTGTTATATCCTACTTGCCTTTTGCCAAGCCTATTGGCGATTATTTTTGGGAGTGATTCGAACATCCCGCCAATAATGAAGAGTATCTTTGTTGTATCAACCTGTATAAACTGCTGTTGGGGATGTTTTCTTCCACCCTGCGGTGGAACATTGCAAACGGTCCCTTCAACCATTTTCAAAAGTGCTTGCTGAACGCCTTCGCCAGAAACGTCTCTTGTTATTGAAGGGTTCTCAGATTTTCTTCCTATCTTGTCTATCTCGTCTATATAAACAATGCCGACCTGTGCAGCATCAACGTCCCAGTCCGCCGACCTGAGGAGTCCAAGAAGGACGTTTTCGACATCTTCGCCAACATAGCCAGCTTCGGTGAGTGTTGTTGCGTCTGCGATTGCAAAAGGAACGTTGAGAATTTTTGCAAGTGTTTTTGCTATCAAGGTCTTTCCTGAGCCAGTTGGTCCAATGAGCATAATATTGGATTTTTCAACCTCAACGCCGGTTGATTTGAAGCCAAGCACAGAACGGTAATGTTTGTAAACTCCAACAGATATGACTTTTTTGGCCTGGTCCTGGCCAATGATGTGGCTGTCGAGTTTTTTGTGTATCTCCTCTGGAGGAGGAACATGACCAATGCGCCTTTTTATTTTGCGGGTCGACTCGTCCTGCAAAAGCTTTGAGCCAAGATTGATGCAATTTTCACATATCAGGGCACCATTGCCCTCCATCCCGCGAACACCAATAGACAATGGCTGTCCACAGAAAGAACAGATTTGTTGCTTATCTTTTTCTTCTTCAGACATTTTGCTTGCCAACTGACTCTATGACCTTGTCAACGAGCCCGTACTCTACGGCTTCCTGTGACTCCATGAAGAAGTCCCTTTCGGTGTCTGCCTGGATTTTGTCCAATGGCTGGCCTGTATGTCTGGCAAGAATTTCGTTGACAGCCTTCTTCATCCTGAGCATTTCTTTTGCCTGTATTTCAATGTCTGTTGCCTGGCCCTGCGCACCACCTGCGGGCTGATGGATCATTATTCTGGAATGTGGAAGAGCAAAACGCTTCCCTTTGGCGCCTGAAGCCAGGAGAATAGCTCCCATCGAGGCAGCTTGGCCAATGCAGATCGTTGATACTGGTGCAGAAATGTATTGCATGGTGTCATAAATGGCAAGGCCAGATGTTATCACACCGCCAGGAGAGTTGATGTAAAGGCTGATTTCTTTTTTGGGATCTTCGGCATCGAGATAGAGCAACTGGGCCACTACAGAATTGGCTGTTGCATCTTCGATCATTTCGCCGCCAAGAAAAATTATGCGGTCTTTAAGGAGTCTGCTGTAAATGTCATATTGACGCTCACCGTAACCGGTTTGCTCAATAACCCACGGAACAAGATTCATGGTTCACCTCACTGTTTTTCTGTGAGCTGAACCTTCCCCATCAAATACTCGACGGTTTTTCTTCTTCTGATAATTCTGGCGAGGTTTTTCCTGACCTGCTCATCGTTTTGGTCTATGGCCGGTCTTCTCGCATCCTTCATTGCCTTTGAGATTGCTGCAATTTCCTGGTCAATCTCTTCTTTTGAAACTTCAATGGAATTTTCTTTTGAATAGTCGTCGAGTATAACATCCAACTTGGCTTGGTTTGTTGCTTTTGGGGTTAGTTCAGCCCTGAGCTGCTCCTCATTGATAGCTCTTTTTTCCATGTACATTTCAAGTGTGATGTTCTTTTTTGAAAGGTCCCTGGCGAGCTTTTCAATTTCATCATCAACAGATGATTCAACGAGGTTTTCTGGCAACTCAATATTTGTCTTTTCAAGTAAGGCCTTGGCTATCATGGACTCAATATACTCCTCTTTGGCGTCCTTTGCCTGTTCAAGAAGCTCATTTTTTACAATGTCCTTCAAGGCCTCAACGTTTTCAACATGTAGTGTCTTGGCGAAATCATCATCAAGATTTGGCAATATTCTTTCTTTTATTTCGCCTATATTAATCTCAATTTCAACAGGTTCTTGCCCAGAAGAAATCTCGGCCATGACTCTTTTTGTATCACCCGATTTTACACCGACAAGATTTTTGTCAAAATCTTTGACAAAATCTTCCATCCCGACTTCTACAAGTTCTTCTTTTTTCCTGTCAGATGCTCTTCCATCTGTGATAACAGACCACTTGAAATAAACAAAATCACCCTTTTTGGCTTTTCTGTCCACAGGGGCCATTGAAGCGTATCTGCCTCTGATGTTATCGATGGCTTTTGTCATATCTGTATCGGTAACATCAAATTTTGGAACTTCAATAGCAACTTTGGAAGGGTCTGCAAGCTCATAATCCGGGATAAAAAAGATTTTTATTGTAAGATTGAGTGGGCCATCACCTTCAAAAGAATCAACTTCAAAAGTTGGACTTCCAACAACTCTGATTGTTTTTCCTGAAAGCATTTCTTTGAGAGCTTGCCTTGCAGCAATCTCCGTGAAATCTTCTTTCATTGACTCAATGCCAACGTGCGTGGCGAAAATCTTAAAAGGGGCTTTGCCAGGTCTGAATCCGGGGATCTTTATCCTTGAGACATTATCTTTGTATACCTGTTCAAACCCTTGACTCACCTCATCAGGGGTGAAGGTGGCCTTTCCAACTAGAGTTGTCCGGCCCTCTGGATTTGTTGTTATTTGCATGTTCACCTAAAACTTTGGAGCGGAAGACGGGACTTGAACCCGCGACATCCACCTTGGCAAGGTGGCGCTCTACCGCTGAGCTACTTCCGCGCCGCTATTTTTTGGTGCGAAGGGCGGGACTTGAACCCGCACAGGTTTAACCCTACTGGATCCTAAGTCCAGCGCGTCTGCCATTCCGCCACCCTCGCGCACGAACCTTACTTTCAAACTACGAGTTTGGTAGTATAGCAACAAAAGTTAACGAATCAAGGGGTGCTTGATGCAACTTTTTCGGAAAGAGAGGACCAGGCGTCATCGCTGGCAAGCAAGATTGCATCTGGTTTGAAGAAGGCCTGAACCAATCCAAGATTACTAAAAATCCTTATTTCCTCGCCCTTGAACATGGGGACTGTTGTTCTTATTGTTTTTACTTCTTTTTTAATAAAACCGGACAATGACGAATGGACAAGTTTTGCCATTATTTCGGCAGATTTGGGAATTGGCATGCAACCGAGTGCAAGAATTTCCCCATACTCTCCTCTATCAATCGCAAGAACTGCACCAGCAAGTCTGTTGCCCCTCAATGCCATAAATGAAATTGAGCCATCAACCTTGCCACCAGAGGTCTCTTTTTGCTCTAGAAGCCACCTATATCGTGGTTCCCTCTCAGGAAGTTCTTTGACTATTTCCAAGTCTCCGAGATCTGATGTTGCAATGACCTGGGAAGCCTCATTTTCAAACTCTTCTCTCCAGGGGGAGATAGTTATTCCATCTATATTTGGAACTTGAGGAAGCTCACCTTTTGCCCATATCATTTCAATTTGTGGCTGGACCATAAACCCAAGAGAAATCAGCGGCCTGGAAATATAATCTTCTTTACCAAAACAGATTGACTTAAATTCGATCACTTCAAGGGGGGACTGTTTGACAAGCTCGCGATAACACTCACGAACCATTTCACTTACAATTAATCCTCTTTCAGGATCATCCACGATCAACGTCGAAACGATGGAGCCAACTGTTTCTTTCCTGCTAACGCACATATATCCGACAAGTTTTGGGCCTTGTATTGCAGTTATTACGATATCAACAGATTTGATTGGCTCGCGGACACTCTGCTCAATTATCTCGTTTATCTCACCCGAAAATGAAAGATCTGAAAGTTCCCTGTGGGCAAAATCGAGAATCCTTCTTTTATTCCCGTCCCAAACTGATATTTGTGTTTGTTTCATCTAATTTTTGGTGGGATGCACAGGACTCGAACCTGTAACCGCCTGATTAAGAGTCAGATGCTCTACCAATTGAGCTAGCATCCCGTTTTGGTTCTCGCGCCTAGCAGGAGTCGAACCCGCAACCTTCGGATCCGAAGTCCGTCGCTCTATCCAGTTGAGCTATAGGCGCAACAAGTGGGCCTAACAGGATTTGAACCTGTGACCTACGGTTTAGGAAACCGTCGCTCTATCCAACTGAGCTATAGGCCCGTTTGTACAATTTTCAACCGCGCCCGGGGCGACTCGAACGCCCGACCACCTGCTTAGAAGGCAGGTGCTCTATCCAGCTGAGCTACGGGCGCATACATAAATGGTCGGGGCGAGAGGATTCGAACCTCTGACCTTTTGGTCCCAAACCAAACGCGCTACCAAACTACGCCACGCCCCGATGTCCCGGTTGCAAAGTTCCGCAACAAGAAAAGAATTATAATTGTCTAATGTTTAATTTCAAGTCTATAAGCCTAAGCGTTCCTTTATCGTCTTTTCAAGTGCGTTTGTTTCAGGATCGGACGCGTCAAGCATGCCAACTTTCTCAACAATCTGGTTTCCCTTGTCATCGAGTAAGGTAAAATTGGGGATACCCTGTTGAACAAAGACACCACCGACTTTCCCACCACTGTTGTCCCAGAAAACATTATATCCTATTCCTTCTTCTGTGGCGAAAGTTCTTGCCTTTTCAAGATTTTCTTCTGAATCTATATTGATTCCAATAATCACAAGCCCCTTGTCGCCGTATTTCTTCTGCCAATCAAGAAGCACAGGAGTCGAAGCACGACATGGTGAACACCACTGTGCCCAAACGTCTATGAGATAAAGTTTACCACCGAGTGAGGTTAGTTCCTTTTCAAAACCTTTCTCATCAAACCAAACTACGCTTTTTGACAAGCCGTCAGTTTTTGCCAATGAGACTGGAGAAAACCAGTATGAATTTTGAGTCTTGGCACCAGATGGCTTTGCAAGATCGATTATTTCTTTCGGGTTTAAACCCTGGTTTTTATCTATATCTGTCTGATTCTGGTCAGATTGTTTTTCTTCCTGGTTGTTTTTAGGGAGTTGTTGTTCTTGCTGTGCTGGCATCTCATCGATAATAATCTCTCTCTGCGGACCACAAGAAGCAGCAAAAAAGACCGCCACAAAAAGGGCGATTATCATAGCTATATTTTTTCTCATTTTTTCACCTCAATCGTTTTTGTCTTATCATCGTAAGATATTTGTGCGCCAAGCATTTCGGAAACAAATCTCAAAGGCACCATTGTTACACCATTACACATTATTTGTGGAGGCACCGAAGATGGCATGAGTTTTCTTTTTCCGTCAACGGTGGCGTAAGGATCACCTATTACCATTTCAATCACCTTTGGTCCTGTATAGGAAATGGTGACCTTTCTTTTGGTCGCATCCCAGGAGGTCCTGCCTCCAAGTGGCTCAACTATTTCCTTTACAGGAACAATCGTCCTGCCATTTTCAATCTTTGTAGGACAACGCAGTTTTGTGCCAACTCCATCCACATAACCAACATAGCTGCCAATTGTAAAAATGATGACCTTTTCTTTCTTTGGATTGGCAGCATTTGTTACTTTTTTCTGGAGTTTCCCCAAATAGTCGTATGCAGACAGTGTTCCACCATCGGATGACGAAGAAACAATCACCCAATCCTTATCCTGATTGACACAAAGAGAACAGGAGGAAGCGCCAACGGCAAATTTCCTCAAATAATTCCCATCTTTGTCAAACACTTTGACGTTTTGGCCATCCAGAACAAAGAAAATATCTTCATTTCTTGAGGCATCTATTGCAATCGGTGAATTTAATATCTCACTCTGAAAGCTCGAAAGATACGACCCAGAAGTAGAATATTTTTTGATGCTTTGTGAGTCTACCGCATAGATTTGCTTTGATGTTGAGAAATAACATGCCTTGGGCGAAGAGAGACCCATTATCTCGTATCTAAACTTTCCATAGTCATCAACCACAGCAATCTTCTTAAGTTGAGGATCCACAATAGCCACCCAATAATCGTCATTTGAACGCAAATAAACAATTTCTGAAGGATTTTTTGTTTGTCCCTTGGCTACACCCACAGGCAATATATTTCTTTTAAAAACATAGTTACTTTTGGGATCAATCTCAAACATTTTGGTTTGGGATGTTGAAGATGAAACAAAAGAGATTTCGCCAGCACACCAGCAAACAGTGATTGAGCTTGCCCTCATTTGCTGTAGTTGTGATTGCGAGATGATAGTTTGCTGGTAATTAAGGTTTTTATCAAACTTCAGGACTTTTTGACCTGAAATATCCAATACGAAGGTGTTTCCGTAAGCATCACAACTTGAATCCAGTGGTTGGGATGATATACCCATGGTGGGTATAGGCATCATAATCAAGGAAAATATTACAACAAACGACAACCACTTTTTCATATTTAATTTTTTATCCTCTTTGAATATTTTTGTCAAGAGCCAAATGGGGGGGTATATAAAAAAAGGCCCCTAAAAAGGGGCCTTTTTGTTGAAAATGGTTATCAGAGGACAAGCGCCAAAACTGCTTTTTGAACATGCAGCCTGTTTTCTGCCTCGTCAAAAACGATTGAGTATGGGGCATCAACAACCTCATCGACAACTTCTTCACCCCTGTGCGCTGGCAGGCAGTGCATGAAGAGGGCTCCACCGCTCACTTCCATGAGTTTTGGTGTTACCTGATACGGCATCATCCTCTTGACTCTCTCGGCATGCTCAGCTTCCTGGCCCATTGAGGCCCAGACATCAGAGTAGATAACATCAGAATTCTGAACGGCTTCGATTGGATCATGGCTGACTTCGATGGTTGCACCGGTGAGCTCTGCATCCTGAAGTGCATTGTCCCAGATAGTTTTATCAGGAAGATCGCCCTTTGGTGTGCAGATAACACAATCCATTCCAACTTTTGCGCAACCTTCGATAAGGCTATTTGCCATGTTGTTGGCGCCATCGCCCATATAGACGAGCTTTCTGCCACAGAACGAGCCAAATTTTTCCCTTACCGTGAAAAGGTCGGCAAGCACCTGGCATGGGTGAAGAAGATCAGAAAGGCCGTTGACCACTGGAACTGAGCCGTATCTTGCAAGGTCAACAAGTTTTTGGTGCTGGAAAACCCTGGCCATAATTCCATGAACATACCTTGAAAGAACTTTTGCAGTGTCAGCGATAGATTCGCCACGGGCAAGCTGAAGGTCATTTGAGGAGAGATATATCGGGTGGCCACCAAGCTCATGCATGGCAATGTCAAAAGATAATCTGGTACGCGTGGAGGGCTTTTCAAAAATCATTGCAAGGGTTTTGCCTGCAAGGATTGGATTGATGAGCTTTCCAACCATTCTTTCAAGTTTGAGTGTGCGGGCAACATCAAATATCTGTTCGACTTCTTCGATGGTGAGATCGTGAATGGAAAGAACTGACTTTCCTTTCATGTTTATTGCCATCAGAATTTCCCCTTGATGATTTCTTCGAGGGTCGGCTTTCCAAACACGCCAAGCTCATATCCTACTCTGACAATTGGTTTATTGGTTTTGAGGACCCTGGTTATATCGATTGGCGTTGCAGAGACAACAACATCGCATGGCACTGCATCGATAGTCTCTTTGAGGTCCTTGATCTGTTCTGGTGAATAACCCATTGCTGGAAGTACATTTTCAACGTGGCAGTACTTTTCGAATGTTGCAGCGATAGAACCAACTGCAAATGGCTTCGGTGCGATTATTTCTCCGGCTCCTGCTTTTCTTGCGGCGACGAATCCTGCGCCGAAAGTCATTTCGCCATGAGTGAGTGTTGGGCCATCTTCGACAACCAAGACCCTCTTGCCCTTAATCAATTCTGGTTTTTCAACAAAAACTGGTGAGGTTGCTTCAACAATCATGGCCTTTGGATTGCGCTGGAAGATGTTGCTTCTGACGATTTCAACGTCCTCTGGGTATGCCGAGTCGATCTTGTTGATTACGACAGTATCGGCAATCAGAAGGTTTGCCTCTCCGGGATGATAGGATATTTCATGGCCTGGCCTGAGTGGATCAACTACCACGATGGCAAGATTCGGCATGATGAATGGCAGATCATTGTTTCCACCGTCCCAGATAACGATATCAGCTTCTTTTTCTGCTTCCTTGAGAATGGCGCCATAATCAACGCCAGAGTAGATTACTGCTCCAAGATCGATGTGTGGCTCGTATTCTTCTCTCTCTTCAATGGTACATTTGTGGGTATCAAGATCAGCATAAGTTGCAAATCTCTGGACAGCCTGCTTTGCAAGGTCGCCGTAAGGCATTGGATGTCTTATTGAAACAACCTTTTTGCCCATACCACGGAGGACTTCAATAACAGCTCTGGTGGTCTGACTCTTGCCACAACCAGTCCTGACGGCAGTAACCGAGATGACCGGCTTTGAAGACTTGAGGGCGGTCTTTTGCCATCCAGCGAGCACAAAATCTGCTCCATTGGCAATGACCATCGAGCCCTTGTTCATGACAACTTCGTGTGGCTGGTCTGAGTAGGCGAACATGACTTCATCGGCCTTGAGGTCTTTTATGAGGCGTGGAAGCTCCGATTCGTCATAAATCGGTATTCCATTTGGATAAAGCTTACCTGTAAGTTCAACCGGATATTTTCTTCCAGCTATGTCCGGGATTTGTGTGGCCGTAAAAGCAACAACTTCATAATCCGGATTGTCTCTAAAGAGCATATTGAAGTTGTGGAAATCTCTTCCAGCGGCACCCATGATGATTACTTTTCTAGCCATTGTTATTATGCCTCCACTATTTCTTTAATTTTAAGCTGCGTGTATTCCTGGCGATGGCCTTTCCTCCTGCGATGATTGGTCTTGTGCCTGTAGAAAAACACGACGAGCTTTCTTCCTTTACCATGGCTCATCACTTGGGCAACAACCTTGGCATTATTGATGAACGGCTTGCCAACATTTATGTTGCCATTGTTTTCGATGAGCGTTACCTGATCGAGGGCGTAATCCTCGCCAACTTTGGCATCCAGATGCTCGACCTTTATTGTGTCGCCTGCAGCGACTTTATACTGTTTTCCACCTGTTTTAATAATTGCGTACATGGGTCCTCCATTTCAATAGTTCCAACTTAATAAGGCTATCTGATAGGTAATTCTTGTCAAGAAAAAAGGTTTGATAATTTACCAGTCGTCGGGATATTTTGGGCGTTGTCCAAAACAACTCAATCTGTGATCTGTTGTTGCGACCAAAACACATACAAAACCATTGTCATACACAGATGGCGATGCAACCACTGACCCTGTAAGTTTTTCAGACCAGAGTGGTTTGCCTGTTTTGGCGTCAACCATAAAAAACATCCCCGAATCAGAACCTGCAAAGATCACTGGTAACTGGGCGCAATTTATAAGTATGGGGCTCGACCTCATTGATTCATCAATTTTCAAGCTCCACTGAAGACTGTTTTTGAAAGAATATATCCAGCCTGATCTTCCTTCGTAAATGACTCTGCAACCAGTCTGGTCAAGAATGGCCGATGAAGTAAGCTGGTGTTCGGTGCTTTGTTTAAAAAAGACGTATGGTTTCTGCCCCCAGGCAAAAAAGTGCAAACCATAAAAATTGCCATCCTTGGCTCCAGTCATAACTGTTGCTCCATCACAAACCGGGGTGGCCTCAATTGATGATTCAGTTTTGAATTCTGACAGTATTTGCCCTGTCGAGCATTGCACACACAAAATCCTGTTGTTGGAAACGCCAACATACAGCACTTTTTGCACTGGTTCCTGGTCGCTGTATCTTACAAACTGGTTGTAATCTACGGTTGGTGCACCATAAGACCACCCACCAAGATCAATTGTCCATTTTATCATTGGTGCGAGAGACAGGGCATTGAACATATAAAGTTTTCTGTCTCCAGAACCTATCACAACACAACCATAATGGTCGGTGTCTGACTGGAAAACTGTTGGTGAACCATCAATCGGACCCGCTGTTTGGTATTCCCATATCACTTGGCCTGTATTTGTATCCATACAGTAAAATTTGCCATTCTGATCACCAAAAAATAGTCTTTCTCTGTAGATTGCCGGCGAAGATCTTATTTTACCGGATGTTTTGAATTTCCATACAAGAGAGCCATCACTCACGGCTATCTTGTACATGCTGCCATCATCACAACCAATATAGGCATAACCATTTTTTGAGAAACATGGCGTTGAGTATACCGCTTCTTTCAGATCAACCTGCCACTGCAAGATAAATGGGAATTTGTCAATGGGTTTAATGTCCATGGCTGACGTCCCATTGTGTTTTTGATCTCCCCGGAACATCGTCCAGACTTTCTTCTCCTGATACCCATAAAAAACCTGCTCTGGCGATTCCCGTGGAAAACTGAGGCAAGTTCCCCATATCGATACTTCCTCATCATCCTGGGACAGTTGATCTTCCCATACAATAAAATCACCGTAGATCCTTGGATTTCTTTGATCACCTATACCTTTTGCAACACAATATGTCTGGCCAGTGGACAGATTGAAGGCCATTATGTCAGAACCGAACCTGTCAGATCCAGTAATCACCTCATAAATAACATACTGCCCGTCTGCACAGACATTCCTGTAATTGCCTGGCTCCGTTGTTACCGTTATCATCTTACTTGTCAACACATCATAACCCTTAATAATCGGTCTGATTACACCAGCAAAGTTGGGCTCGGTGTCCTCATACCAGAAAACATACCTGTCGGCACCAATCACAAGGCCATACTCCCTGTTCAGATTTGTAGAGATTGTAAGGGTCTTTTTCGTCGCTATGTTGTAACCGTAAATATCGGTCTGCCTCGAATCTGGGGTTTCCTGCGAATTCCTATTGTCTAACCATACAACAACGTCTCTTACCATTTTGGGAGTGATTTGGTCGCCAAAATCATTACAGACTGGGATTATTTTTTTATTCGAACAGTTAAAAAGCTGAATATCCCAGTCGCCTCTTGGATTTTTTACGGTCATCGCAACAAAATTGCCAAAGAGTTCACCTGTCCCAGGGGTATCAAATTGTTTTACGAGGAACTCCTCGCCACCTTCAGAAGGTAGACCATAAATGGCAAAAGACATTGAATTTTCGTTGCCTTTAGGAACATCCCTCCAGTCTCTCCAGATTACAAAATTTTCAGAAATCTGGGGATTGTCCTGCTTATTTTTTTCCTTGCACACATAGTCAGTAGTGCCCTTTTTGAAATCAAAAATCTTTATGTCGTAGTTGTCAACCCTCAGTCTGTCAGTATTCTCCGCCCAGACAAGCCTGTTTCTGTACTGTGCCCTAGCCCCAGATTTTTTTGCGTAATTTGGTGTTGCTTTTTCTTCACCACGGACCAGATCCATCATGTAGATACGAGGCATTATCTTGCCCTCGCGATCATGCAGTCTGGTATCGAGCCAGCTCATATAACCACCATGAATCAGCGGAGCATTCTGCGTATGCTCGTAGTTTGTCAGCTTTCTGGGTTGGAAATTTGAATATATCATCCTCTTCGTGATACCAGCATTAGAGTTCGGTATTGTCCAGAAATCATGAGGAGAAATTAAAATTGCCATCAAAAAGAAAATAAGCCAGCACAAGGCCGGCCTGTTACTTAAATGGCGATTGCAGGATGGCATTTAATTACTAATTTTAGATACTGGAGTTCAATAATGCAATAGCTCCAATGTTTCTTAGACCCTCGCTCTTTTCCAGCTGCCTTTTCGAACCAGGAAGGTGTTAGTGATTGTGGACATAATTGCGGAAAATATGCCAATATAGAATATCCACACATAACCCTGATCGAAAACTTTTACTGCCAGATAGACAAGGAGAATATTAAACAGCCAGTTGTTCACTTGGCCAAATATTGACGGCCACATTGTGTATCCTGACCCTTCAAATACAGCCCAGAGCATCCATTGTGCGGCATTTATCATATTCCCAATCATAGAAAGCGCAAAAACACTTTTTCCAACCGCAATTACTGCTGGGTCTTTGTTAAATACCCAAAAAATCTGTGGGGCAAAAAAATACCCGACAACAACCATTACAAAACCAAGGCAAACTCCTATTAGTACAGAATACCAGCCAGTCTTTTCCGACCTTTCCGGCTTTTTTGCGCCCAGGTTCTGACCAACCAAGGCCGAGGTCGCCTGCTGGAGACCAAGCAATGGAAGATTTACCAGCCCTGCAACTTTTCCACCTATTCCAAAAGCGGTAACTACACTCTGGCCGAAATTTGAAATAAGATTCATGAAAATTATCTGCGAGCTTGAACCAACAAATTGCGTAACAGTAGGCGTAAAACCAATCCTTAGATAATTTATCAATATCTGGAAGTCCGGTTTAAACAATCTCCCAAAAACAATTTTTATTCCACCTTTTTCAAAATGGAACTTCCAGTATTCTGATGAAATATTTGTAGTAATCACCTTTCTTGTATGGCAACGCGAGGAATGTAAATCTTGATATTTTGAATTTTAAGCCATTGCAAAGCATATATATTCCGATTGTCACAGCATAGACATACGCAAGAACTGTCGCCAATGCGGCACCAACAATTCCCATTTTGGGTATCGGACCAAAACCATGAATAAAAAGGGGATCAATTACAATGTTGACAAGCGAAGACGTGGCAATAACAAACATGCTTGATTCAGCATCAGAACAACACCTAAAAATTGTATTTATCGTGTAGTAAACGAAGATTAGTGGCAACGCAGCTACAATAAACCATCCGTATAACAAGGCCAAGTCAAAAGTGCTACAAGCACAACCGACAACAAGATCAGTTTGTGCACCAGCAAATCTCACAAGATAGGGAAGAGTAAACAAACTTATGATCGTACCAGCCAGACCAGCTAAAAATTTATAAAGGATTGTTTGTTCAGAAGCCCATGCAGCCTTTTCATAATCCTTGGCTCCCCAAAACCTCGAAATGACCGTTATAGATCCAGGCCCAAAAATCGAATTCAACATTTGCATAAATGAATTGGCGACATTAAAAAAGAGTATCCCTGCCTGGGCCTGTGTGGCCAGCACTCCACCAAGCGTGCCTATCCAGAACATGTCTACTACATCATAAAGGTTTTCGAAGAGTCTCCCGAGAGCACCTGGCCATGATAGTTTTACTAAGTTTTTGAAAATGCTGCCCTCAGTGAGGTCGTGGCTTGGGTCCATAATAGAGAGAGATTTTATGCAGTTTGGACAATGCTAACAAGGAACCCTAAAAAGATAATGTTAAAAGAGTGTTTTCAGTTTGTGATTTTTTCATGTCTGGATTAGAGAAGAATGTTTCTATATAATGAAATTGTGCATGAACTTGGTATAGCAAGAAACGTCCTCGAGATAATAATAGGCGAAGCCGACCAGAGAGGCAGAAGAGCAAAATCTGTCTTTTTGAAAATTGGCCAGATATCCGGCATTGTGCCAGAATCACTCGAATTCCTGATGAAATGCCTTTCTGAAGGAACTCCAGTAGAGGGCCTCGAGGTAAAAATCGATATCGTCAAACCAGTGATGGTTTGCAAGTCATGCGGCGAGAAATTCACCGTAGAGGAGCTTTCATTCTATTGCCCCAAGTGCGGGGGTGGCGATTGTGAAACCATTGAGGGCAAGGATCTTGTAATAGAAACAATTACACTGGAGGGCGACAATGGACCTTGAATTATCAAGAAAAGTTGACTTCAGGCACGAAGAAATAGCTTCAAGGATAAAAGAAAAGCTCTATAAAAATGGCACCCTCTGCCTCAATTTTATAAGTTCTCCGGGTTCAGGAAAAACCTCGCTACTTGAAAGAACACTGGATGCGCTCAAGGAAACATACAATCTGGCAGTCATAGAGGGTGATCCTGAGACAGACAGGGACGCAAGGAGGCTGGAAAAACTCCATGTGCCAGTGATACTCATCAACACATCCGGAACCGGGGCGTCTTGTCATCTTTCTCCGGCTGAAATTGAGCAAGCAATAGACGATCTCCTCCTTGAAACACCACCACCAGACATAATCTTCATCGAGAACGTCGGTAACCTTGTCTGTCCCGCCGCTTACGATCTGGGGGAACATCACAAAGTTTTGTTGTTTTCAGTACCTGAGGGTTGTGATAAACCAGCAAAATACCCGGTGGCTTTCAGGGAGTCAGACCTTGTGCTGATAAACAAGATGGACCTTGCCCCATACTGCGATTTTGACCTTGAATCCCTGAAAAAAGACGCCCTGTCTGTTAACCCTTCACTCGAATTTATTACAATGTCGATAAAAAAAGGTGATGGCCTTTCAGAGTGGTTTTCATGGATCGAGAAAAAACTCGGTGAGGTAAAAGGGCGCACAAATAAATAAAATAAAAAAGCCCCCCGAAGGGGCTTTTTTATTAGTTAGTTTCTTATTAAATCTCCCACATGGGTATCCTGACGCCTTTTTTCTTTGCAACCTCGATTGCTTCTTCGTACCCGGCATCAACATGCCTGATGACACCCATCCCAGGATCAGCAGTCAAAACCCTGTCCAATCTCTTTGCCGCGGCATCAGTTCCATCAGCAACAGTCACCTGCCCGGCATGGACAGAGAACCCTATACCAACCCCTCCGCCACCATGAACGGAGACCCATGAGGCACCGCAGGATGTGCTTGTCAAAGCATTAAGGATTGCCCAGTCGGCGACTGCATCGCTGTCATCTTTCATTCCCTCAGTTTCCCTGTTTGGAGACGCGACTGAGCCACAATCCAGATGGTCCCTCCCAAAAACTATCGGGGCCGAGATGATACCTTTTTTTACCATCTCGTTGACTGCAACACCAAACCTGTTTCTCTCGCCATATCCAAGCCAGCATATTCTTGAAGGTAGGCCGGGAATGTTTTTGAAATTGAGCTTTTCCCTGACCATCTTTATCCATCTGACAAGTGATTTGTCATCCTTGTACATGTTGAGAACGAGTTCATCCGTCCTGTAGATGTCTTCAGGGTCACCTGAAAGCGCGGCCCATCTGAACGGGCCCTTGCCTTCACAAAATAACGGCCTGATGTAAGCTGGGACAAAACCCTTAAAAGAAAAAGCCTTCTCATAGGCAAGACCGGATTTTACAGCCTGCTGTCTTATGTTGTTTCCATAATCGAAAGTTATTGATCCCATTCTCATGAGATCGGTCATTGCTTCAACATGCTTTCTGGCAGTCTGATAGGAAAACTCAAGATACTTCTTCGGATCAGAGGCCCTTAGTTTTAATGCTTCGCTGTAAGGCATGCCATTCGGAACATATCCTCCAAGCATGTCATGCGCAGAAGTTTGGTCTGTAAGCACTTCTGGGACGAAATTTCTCTTGACAAACTCTGGCAGGACATCGGCACAGTTTGCAACAAGGCCAATGGAAACAGCCCTTCCTTCTTCCTTTGCCTTTTTGGCCATTGCAACAGCTTCATCAAGACTGTTGGTTTTACAGTCAAGATAACCTTCATTGATGCGCTGGTCTATCATTCCCTCGTCAACGTCAACAATGAGGCAGACACCCTCGTTCATGGTCACAGCAAGTGGCTGGGCACCACCCATCTGCCCGCATCCACCAGTCACCGTTATTGTACCCTTGAGTGTCCCACCAAAGTGTTTCTCGGCAACAGCGGCAAGGGTATTGTATGTGCCCTGCAATATTCCCTGGGTACCTATGTAAATCCATGAGCCTGCAGTCATCTGGCCATACATCATCAGACCTTTTCTTTCAAGCTCGTCAAATTTTTCCTGTGTGCTCCAAAATGGAACAATCATCGAATTGGAGATGAGGACTCTTGGTGCATCCTCGTGTGTTTTGAATATGCCAACCGGCTTTCCGGACTGGACAAGCAATGTTTCATCATTCTCAAGGCGCATGAGGGCCTTTACGATTGCGTCGTAGGCCTGCCAGCCTCTTGCTGCCCTTCCGGTCCCGCCATAGACAATGAGCTCTCTCCATTTTGTGGTCTGCTCCAGGTTGTTCTGGAGCATTCTCAATGCGGCTTCCTGGACCCAGCCCTTACATACAAGCTCTTTTCCCCTTCTTGCCTTTATCTGTTCGGCGGGCGCATCTTTTTCATAGGAAATATTGTATTGCGGCATTATCAGATCACCTTTTTCTTGCATACATAAGCAAAATCGCTTTGAGTGAATTCAATTTTTGTGTTCCCAAGGACAATGATGTCACCGTTTTTCAGCAGCACCGGGCCACTGATTTTTTTGTCATTTACAAAAGTCCCGGAATCCGATTTCAGGTCGACAATAACAAAACCATCTCCAGTTTCACTTATTCTGGCATGTTCAGGTGAGACAGTCTCATCATCAATCATGAAGTCGGCATCTTTTTTCGTTCCAAGCACAACGGAGCTTGTTCTGATCCTATAATGCTCAGTGTCTGACCCATAGAGGTTTATCCACGCTATGTAATGGACTTCACCTTCCTTGCGCTTCTTGACGACCTTCTCCCCAGGTTTGACTTTGTGTCTTAGCGCCCACATCAAAACAAAAACCAATGCAAAAACAAGCAGAATGCCAAGCAAGATCCAAACCCAGAGAAGATTGACAGAACCCTTTATTTCAATCTGTTTTTTCTGTTCCAGAACATCTGGGCCAACAATACACTTTAGCGTTAGCTCAACCATCGAGCCCGGTTTTGCTTCTGGCAAGCTCCTAAAAGTCACAAGGTACGAATTTCCGAGGTCACCCCTGATTTGCCCAATAAAAGGAACAATTTTTACAGTGTCAAAATCTGGAAGAAAGAGACCATTTGTCTGCTGGGCAAGATTTCTCAGATAAACAATGTCAATCCCGCCAGCAGGCGCAACGGTCACAACAGGAAAATCCGGTTTTGTTGGCTTGTTGATGCTTTCGATATCATTCCCGTCAGATATGAGGAATATTATTCCTTTCTCTGAGTCAGGCCTCGAATGCAACAGGTCGTTGCATTCAATTATTGCATCATTGATCCTGCTTATCTGCCCTTGGGCCCTCAACTTGCCCATCTGCAAAGCCGCTTCGGCTGGATTGCTGGAGAATTTTATGAGTGGCTCAATTTTTTCTGCAAAGGCCACGAGTGAGAATGTATCATTCTTTGTGAACAGGCCAGCTATTTTTGACAGCTGAATTTGCATGGCCGGGAAGTTGTAATCAAGAGAGCCCGAAATATCAACACAAAACATGACATTTATTCTTGGCCCTTCTGATTCAAACGCCCTGGTTTCTGAAGATGAGTACACCTGGTTGTCATACTGGAGGCTGAATGCTGGTTGTTGCTGGTCCAGATTGAAAACTGTGCATTTGACATCAACAGCGGGCCATGAGGATGTATCAACCGAGTCAATAACAAGGCTGGGTTTGGCAAAGGCGGAAGGAATAGTGGCAAGAAGGACCACAAATAGGCAAGCCGCCAAAAATTTTTTCATCAATCCCTCCTGACCAGCCTCACATATCTTCTCTTGCCAACTTTTATCAGAACGGGTTTTTTGGGTTCATGTATTTCTTTTGTAGGGTCATCTATCAACTCTTCGTCAATCTTCACTGCGTTTGACTGCACCAACCTTCTGGCTTCAGAGGTTGAGGGGACGAGCTCAAGTTTTGTCAAAAGCTTTGCAATCTGTATCGGGTAGTCCTCATGCTCAAGTGCTATATCCGGGATGTCGGAAGGCAGGGAGTGCTCCGAGAAAACCCTCAAGAATTCTTCCCTGCAGGATTTTCCAGCACCTTCACCATGCCAGATGTCCACAACTTTTTCGGCCATCATCAGTTTTATGTCTCTGGGATTGACAACGCCACCTTCAAAATCTTTTGTTGCTTGTTCTATTGTGGATGGATCGGCAAATGCGGCGTACTGAAGATAATTAACAATGAGGCTGTCTGGAATGCTCATCAGCTTACCGAACATGTTCGTGGGTTCGTCAAGCAGATCGACAGTGTTCCCGATGGATTTACTCATCTTTATGACGCCATCGGTACCAGGCAGTATTGGCATGGTCATCATGACCTGGGGCTCCATGCCCATTTCTTTCTGGAGTTCCCTTGCGGCAAGGAAGTTGAACTTTTGGTCTGTGCCGCCAATTTCCACATCTGCCTTGATTGCCACTGAATCAAACGCCTGAAAGACCACATAAAGCAGCTCGTGAAGATATATCGGCGCCTCGGCCTTCATTCTTTTTGTAAAATCATCACGTTCCAAGACTCTGGCAACAGTAAATTTTGCAAGGAGCTTTACTATGTCCCTTCCTTCAAGTTTGCTAAGCCATTCGGAGTTGAACCTGACCATTCCACTTTGTGGTTCGAGAACCCTGATCACTTGATCAATATATGTCCTTGCGCTGTCCTTTATTTGCTCTTCAGAAAGTGGTTTCCTGGTTTCTTTGCGACCGGATGGATCACCAATCATTGCTGTGTAATCACCAATAACAAAAATAACCTTGTGTCCCATATCCTGGAACTGACGAAGTTTTTTTAGTACTACAGCATGTCCAAGGTGAAGATGTGGCGCAGTTGGATCAGCTCCAAGCTTGATTATGAGCGGCCTGCCAAGTTTTAGCTTCTGTTCGAGACCGTCTTCGGGGATAATCTCGGCACAACCATATTTCAACAACTCCAGTTCTCTAGTCATAGTTCACCCATGTATATGAGAATGTGGCGATGCCGATCAGGTAGAGAAACAATGATCCGGCCACCGCAGGGTTCCCGACGCCAAAAAGAAGCATGAGGGAACCTAAAACAATAAAAGAAAAAGAAACTGAGCTATAAGCCTCGTATAGTTTGACCCTTGAATTTATAAAACCAAGGAAAAATGAGAGGAAGATCCCCGCCGAGGCAAATGAGTTTAGAATTAGAAAAACATTGTTTATCAAACTGTTGTCAACCACAGTATTAGTCGATGAGGCGGCAAGGAAGATCATTCCAGACAAAAATGGTATTGCAGAAATAACAACTGACGTGGCTCTTTTTGAGAAAGAAGGGCTAGAGTTGTCAAATGCCATCGCATGGATAATACCAACACTAAAGCTGGCAAAAGCCACAAAACCTACAACCATATAAGTATGGTTCTTTGTGATTGCCCAAAACAGGAACATAACAGAACCAAACAGCAAATCACAAAAAGCAAGAAACCATGCAAAAATGGCAAAATCATTCCTTCTATAGAGATATTTTCTGAGGCAATCCTGGGTAAGAAAGACGGCAAAAATTGAGGTCGCCGCAGAACATATCGCTGTCAGGAGGGTATACGAGAGCTGGTTCATTTTGAATCACCGATTGATGCCTTTTCCAGCGGAATATTGTTTCCCTTGGCATCAACCAGCGATATCAGCCCCTGTCTGTAGAGTTGTGTTATGACGATAGAAATGCGCTTCTGATCAAGATGAAGCCTCGCGGTAATTCTTTCAAGTGTATTGTGGCCATCGATTTGTTGGTACACAAGGTCCTGCATGGCAGTCTCTACGCCAACTTTTGGCGAAGCTATCCTGTTTTTTGGTACAAAAAGCGATTGCCCCCTATGCGGCTGTGGGATCAGTGTCAAATCAATAAGTTTGTATTTCAGCGAAGTGATTATCCCTGCCGATTTCAATGCAAACAGTATCCTGTATGTCGAGAGGTAACCAAGGCCAGATTTTTCTGCAATCTGCCTAGCATTGAGTTTTCCATCAACGAGTCTGAGGGTTTTCCAGTCATCAGGCTTCATGGTGAAATCTGATGAAGCCTCCTGTATATTGTCCTGCACCTCAAAAACTTCGTCTTCAAAGAAGCCTTGCGATTTTATTACTTTCCATTCCTCAAGGAGTCTTGAACCCTGAATGAGAAGGGAATCAATCGGTTCATAGATCGTCCTGAGGTCTATCCTCCCACGTTCATCGAACATAAATTCGCCTTCATCCCATATTAAAAGCTCAAAAAATGCTGCACTGCCAGTCAGTTTGGCAATGGAGCAATGGTAAAGCCTGCCAGCTTGGAAATAGCATTTGGCCTGCCTTTCACCATCATCAATCTTAAGGGCACCAGACTTGCCCTCCATGGTGATGAGCTGGAGTAATGAGTTCAGTTTGAAGCTTTTTATATCTCCGACAAGTGCCATAGGCCCTCCAAAGTCGAATTATTCAAGTCAAGTTTAATATAGGAGTCGGTTTTGTCAACTTGACCCTGGGCAAAAAACATTTATAGACAAAGATTGGTACTTTGTTACAATCACTTCGAGGATCAATGCAAAAACCAAACTTGCAGTTTTTAGGACTTTCTTTTTCGATTGTCATTGCCGCAATGGGTTTTCAGGTTGCGCCCTCTACAGTTATGGGGATCATAAAAGAGCTTAACTTCCTCAATTTTACACAAACTATACTGCTTGCAAATGCTCCCGCTTTTATGAGTGTGTTTGTAATGCTGCCCATTGGGAGATTCCTGAATACAAAAAATCCCATCAGATGGTCATTGCCGGCAGGTATTCTGCTCGCATCCATTTCAGCATTGCTCCTGTTCATGGCGAGCTATCCATTCATGCTCTCCCTCAGGTTTTTGGGCGGACTGGCAACAGCGCCAGCATATATAATTGGATCACAGCTTCCGCTGGTTGCTTTCCAGCCAGAACAAAGAAACCGGTTTTCGTCCATTCAAACTCTTGCTGCACCAATTGGAACAATACTTGTCGCACAAACTGGCGGCCTGATTGCTTCCAGATTTGGACACACGCTTGTCTATATTGTTCCATTGTTGTTTAGTCTCATCGCTATCATTTTTGCCATCAGATTGTGGAACACAAAGTTCCCAGAAACAGAATCGTCCATACAAAAAAACTCCTTGTTCCCTTCAGCAAGGACTCTGTTGATGGCAGCAGTTTGGGCGCTTTTTTCTGGTGCCACAGCAGGTGCTTTTATAAACACCTCTACTGAAATCGGGGTTTTTGAGGGACTTGGAAGATCAATCGCCTCACTTGGTCCGCTATTTTTGATGGTTCCATCTTTTTTCATAAGTCCATGGGTAGGCTCAATGCTGGATAAGAAAATAAAAAGAAGAGATGCACTAATTGTTGCAGGATTGATTATGGCACTATCAATCCTTATTTTGCCAGCAGGAAAACCATTCTGGTTTGTTGGCTCAATCTTGCTTGGGCTGTCAGCATCATTCATTCCACCAGTGGTTTTTTCTTCACCAGGGAAATTTGAGCCCCAGCACAACATGGCTTATGCACTCTCAATAATAAACCTTTTTGGAACGATAGGTCTTATAGCATCAACACCCCTTGTTGGAACAATGAGGGATGCAACACAGAGTTGGCCAGCCACAATGATCGCAGTATCAGTTTTTTGTTTTGCAATATCGCTTACAGGCCTGGCTTTTACAAAGGAGCAAAAATGAAAAAAGCAATTGTTATTATCGTAGGTGTTTTATTTATTCTGCAACCTCTGCCCAGGAGCACCAGCGCGCAGGAGAGCTGGTACCAGAAAGATGTCGAGATCGAGATACCACCGCAATCTGAAGTCTCAATCGACATAAAAGATGGGCTTCCCATTGTTGATGGGGTGAACAGCAAATGGGCTGAGCTTGAGCTAAGGTGCCCGGAATGGATCAGGGGGGACTTGACACTTGCTTTCGAGAAACTTTCAAAAACATCAACAAGGCTCTCCCCGTCCACATTTATGCAGGCAGCAACACTCCTGCCCGATAAAATCGAGGTACTTGTCGTCTCATCATCTGGCAGAAAACCAGAAATCGTAAGAGTGGGTGATTTTGAAAAAATGCCCATCCTACCAGATTCAATCGATAATAGTGCCAGGCTTTCGATTGCGGATATTGATGGTGACGGAAATTCCGACCTTGTAGTATGTCCCAAAAACGGTGGCTGGTACTATTTTAAAGGCCCAAGTTTTTCTGTGCCTGCACAATCAGAGCAAACAACAGGCGACAGGGAATGGCTTGCCCCAATGACAACACCATCAGCACCAGATAAGGTGGTCTTTGCAAAAGACAGCGACACCAAGGGCATGATCTACTATGACGGGACAGAAACCAAAAAACTAGACCAGAGAAACTTTACAACGATGCTCCCCAATACTTTTGCAACACTTTGCTCAAAGGGCATGATCTATGTTGATCAGTTTGGGGTCATCCGCCTTGTTGAATCAATGAACGACATACCTTCAGGATATTCATCCTCAACAGACACAATAATGCCATCATTTGATGATGAAGTAAGGCTTGCCATCTCAGACAACCTCCTCATAGCAGGCAACAATGATGGTGTCCTCTTTTCAATGGAAAGGGACGGGACAGACTTTACTTTCCAGAAAAAAGAGTTTGGCACAAAATTTGTCTTTGGAAGAGACCTCAGCCCCTGCCTTGCTGATATGAACGGCGATGGAAAGGTAGACCTGGTCTGGAGGGACAGCACAGGCGTATACGTCTCAGATGGGCCAGATTTTGTCAAAAAAACAAAGCTCTCTGTTACATCTGCCGGGCCAATTGCTGTGGGCGACCTGAATGGCGACAAAAAACCAGATATTGTCACCACAGAGAAATCATCCATCAAAATATTGATCGGTCCAAGTTTCAATCCGCTTGGCAACCAGCCAAATGCTGAATGTGGAGAGTATGTTTCACCCTCGATCGGCGACCTTGATACCGATGGCAAGGCAGACATTGTCCTCGGCAATGAAAAAGGCCTGCTTTGCTTCCTCAAGGGCCCTGATTTCAAGAAAACTTCCCTTACCGATGGCATCGATGTTGGCGATTACTCGAATCCCTGCATTGCCGATGTTGACCAGGATGGCAAGGTCGAGCTGGCAATCGCAAATGTCGATGGAAGGGTGATCGTTTACAAATACAACGCCGGGGAGCTTCAGGAGTTCAGGTCCTGGTCATTCATCCCAACGCCACCCTTCATGACAAGAGCAGATTATTTCACAAAATACTACAGGGAGTCTTCAATACTGCTCTGGGACGATGACAAACAGGCCATTGAGACATACAAGAAACTGCTGCAGGAATGCCCCGAAAAATATCTAGATGAAGTTGCGTTCTCCATTGCAAACACAAACCCGGAAGTTTTGAGGCTTGTTGCCAGAATGGGACAGCAGAGTGTGTTCCTGAGAAATGCAGTCTCAATCTACGAGGCGGACAAGAAGCTTGGATACGTCGAAATCGTTGAAAAGGGTGACTGGACAACTTGTGCCTACCAGACATCTGAAGGAAGGATTGAGCTTTCTAAGGACGACTATTACTGGTTTGTTGTCCACCCGCGCGTGTACTACGAAATGCCAATTGCCGTCAATGCGTCATGGTGGGAAAAAGGGCCCGATGACTACGGGATCACAAAAGAGGCATGGTGGCAGCACCAGGAAAACATATTCGAAGGGAATGGCGTTTTCTGGAGAGAAGGCATGGCCACAGATACAAAGTCATACGGCGATTCCATGATAAACACCGCATCAAAAGGAAAAACACTTGAAGAAGCAATAACAAATCTTCACATTCTCGTTAATCCAGGCAAAAAAGACTCCAAAAACACTTTCGGCTATCTAACGCAGGACCTTTATCCATGGCACATATTCAGGAAACGCTATGGCTCATGCGGTGAGCAATCGATCGTGTTCTGCGCAATTGCCAGGACAGCACTCATCCCATGCTATGTCGTTGCCGACAGGGGTGAAGACCACCAGTGGAACGAGGTCTGGCTCCCGCAAGGCTGGACACATTTTGAGCCAAGCGCTGGCGACACCAATTTCATGGACGAACCATGGGGTTCTTCAGAAGGGTTCGACCACAAGGCAAAAACCACATCAACAGTAATGGGCTGGCATGGCGATGATTCCTACTTTGACGTCACAACCACGGTGCACAACCAGAAAGACAAGAAATACACCCAGAAGGGCTCCGGTTACACCGATACAGCAAAGGTCGTATTTACAGTTACCGATGCCGACAATCAACCGGTCGAAGGTGCAATGATTGTTGCAAGGTCGGGCTGGCAGGCAAGAAACATGATATCGTTCTGGAGGTACACAAACGCCGAGGGAAAATGCACATTTGATCTTGGCTACGAGCCCTATTACATCATTGACTGTATAACAAAATATGGTTTCACAGGTCTTTCACGCTTTGTGGTCAACGAAGGCTCCTCTTATAATGTGAAACTCTCTGTTCCAGGACGCATTGGAAAACAAAACCAAGCTCCAGAAGTATTCTCATCAAAAGAAACCAGCGTAAAATTGGAAATGCTGGAAAATTCGGACGAACTGAGACCTCCGAATTTCATAAGCGGCGGAGGATACACCCCTGGAAGCTACACTTTTGAAAAATACAGCTACATGGGCACATTCTTCTCAAAGGTCAAAGTCGAAGCGACCCCGATAAAGGTTTCCACAAATGGCAAAAACTACACCATGGGCAACACAGCATTTCTCGACCCGCAAAAACCCCTGAAGCTGGTAAACGATTCAGATAAAACCTGGAAAAAAATCAAAATCCGCTTCACCTTCTCGGCAAAAGAATTCAAGCTGGACATCAAAACGTCAGAGAAAGGGATAAAAGTAAACAGCGGCAGCCCGTTTAAGCTTGAAGCAAAAATTGAAAACACAACGCCAGTTGTTGGCTTCTACTGGTCATGGGACAGCAAAAACTGGAACAAACTAGACAAAGAAGGCGCAACAATCGAAACTGGGCTGGGTGGTGCACCAAGCCCAGGCAAGAAAACAATAAACCTCAAAACCGTGGCGCTTTTCAAGGACACGACCCAGGAGGTAACAAAGACGTTCGAGATTGAGCTTCTCCCAACAAACGAATTCAAAAACCAGCCTGTGTTCCAGGACCCGCCAAACCAGCTTGAAGGCTCTTCGTGGAAGCTCCAGTCATTCAAGATTCCAAAGGGCGAAAGGTACCTGATGATAAAAACAGACAGCCAGTCACCAGGGCTTGATCTTGACGTGTTCCTTTATCTGGACAAAAACGGCGATGGCAAACCGACGGAGGACGAGCAAATCAGTGTCTCAAACGGGCCAACCTGCCAGGAGAGAATCCTCATAAACAATCCAACCGAAGGCCCATACATACTTCTTTGTCAGGGATGCACATGCCCCACTGAAAATTCTACATTTGATGTGAAACTTTCCTGTATCCCAATCTGGTAAAACCGGTTGACAACAAGCGTGCCGGATTTTAACATAATCCGGCACGCGCCCATAGCTCAACTGGACAGAGCGGTGGCCTCCGGAGCCGCAGGTTAGGGGTTCGAATCCCCTTGGGCGCGCTTTCTTTTTATGACATATATCCCAGCGCATTCGGAAATTTGAGAATAGAACACCAGATAGCCCAAATCAGAAATTCTTTTTACAAGAATATTTGCATCCCAGTAAAATTCGTCATCGTCCCAAAGATCAAGGTATCTGTTTTTGCATTCGTCAAGTTTGATGCGGTTTTCAAATGAGATGTCACCAATAACCATGAATCCCGCTTCTTTTATGTGATAATTAAAACATTTTTCGATTATCTGGAGCTTTGTTTCGTCACAAAATTCATGAAATAGATAATTTGAAACTACTCTGTCAAATTTCTGCCCATCCAGAAAATCAAATGGTTTTGTGACATCGGCTTGGAATATCCTGGCTCCTGGAACATTAGCTCTGCATATTTCAGCCATTTTTGGCGAGAAATCAATCCCAAAAACGTTTCTTGCAATATCCGCATACAACACGGCAAGTGCTCCCGTACCAATGCCGAGTTCCAACACAGAACATTCCTCGCCAATATTTGAATGGTTTAGAACAGAAAGAAGTGTGTCCCTGAAACCAATAAAGGGGAATTCATTGTTTCCCGTGCAGTCATCATATCGGGCCGACCACTTGTCAAAAAGATCCAGTCTTTCTGACCGATCAGTCGCTTGGCTGAATATTTTTGGATTTTTGGGACTGGGATTTTAGATAATCCCTTATTTTTGCAGCGTCTTCAAAACGCTCTTCTTGGATGGCCCTTTCAAGGTCACTTTTGAGCGATTCGGTACTTTCCCTGGAGAGCGAGAATTCATTTATAATCGCACCAAGCCTCTCCTTGAAGGCAATGTAGCAAGCCGGGCAACCAATATAATTGTCTTTTACAAAGGCAAGGTATTTTTTGCCACAATTGGGGCAAGCCAGATCAATATCCTTCTGCTCCCTTGCCTGTGCAACCACGCTTGAGAGCCAGTCAGAAACACCCTTTTGGCCAAAAGTGGCCTGGGCCCTCCTTGACTCCAGCATTTTTTTTGCGCAATCGTCGCATATATATAATTCAAGGACTTTCGTTGAGCCTATCACCTGAACATAGTGCCCAGTCGCTTCCTTTTGTTTGCAAATCTGACAAAGCATTTACACTTCCTTTCAAAACCAATTATAATATAGGGGAATCAGATGTCCACCATTAAAGGAATAGGTTTTGACCTAGTAGATTGTGACAGATTCAGGGCCATGGCCCAAAAAAGGCCGACCCTGATTGAAAGGCTTTTTTCTCCGGAAGAAATTGCCTATGCGAACAAATATTCGGACCCGACGGTCCACCTTTGCGCATGCTTTGCGGTCAAGGAGGCCTACCTAAAAGCGCTTGGGACTGGAATCAATGGCCAGGTGCTAAAAAATATAGAGATGGGACATGAAAAAACCGGGACCCCCTTTGTCACCATTTCTGGTGAGAGGGTCCCGGCGCTCGTTTCAGTAAGCCACACCGACAAGACTGCCGGTGCTGTCGTGATACTCTTCTAGATTGTCGCTATTTCTTGCACTTTGTTGAATCAGGTGGAATAATTACTGTTATCTGCTTGAGTGCATTGTTCCATTCGACTTTCTGCCCAAGTCCATCCTCAATGAACTTTCTCATTGGAAGGAAAACTGAACCCTTGTTATTCTCCGATGCTATTGGCATTGTAACTATAATAGGTTTTTTCCCTTTTTCCGTCTTGGTGAAGGTATTTTTGCCAATAGTATGAGTAATAATGGTTCCATTTGGCAATGTGATCGTTACCAATCCCGCTTTGTAATCTACTGTGCCACCCATCATCTTTTCTGCAAGATATCTTAATGGGACAAGCGTATTACCTTTTGAAACATACGGGGTTGTGGGAAGTGGTGGATTTGGTTCTGCTCCGTTGATATTTGGCTGTTTGCCATCACCAGTGACCCAGAGTCTGGCTTCAGTGCCCCACCAGATTGTATACTTGAGCGTTGTCTTGTTGCCAGCCTGGTCAACAACTTCAAATGATACTTCGTTGGCACCAAACTTCTTTGGCTGATAATCATAGTAGAACATGCCATCAGGCTCAACCTGTATTATCTGGGAGCCAACAGAAACAAGTGCTTCTGGCTCTGTTTTGCCCTGGATTTCAATCGTATTGCAGTTTGAGGATTCTGCCGGGCCTGGCTTGATTATGCTGGCCTGTGGTGCAATTGTATCCTTAATGATGGTGACCTGTTTTGTCTGGCTGTTACCCGCATCATCTTCCGCGACGACCGTGAAGACATTTTTGCCCTCATTGAGATTAACAATACTTTCAAAGTAGCCGGCATTCGGAACCTTCGTTGTGTCACCTTTTGGGTCAGGCTGGACAATTGGGACCTGCTTGCCATTGATAAGTATGTTTGGAACAACAAAGCGGAGCTTTTCAGTGTCCTCATACATTGCAAGTTCAGTTGAATCGCCAATGCCTGCAATCTTGTAGGTATTGTCCCTTGTGAGGACAGTGTCGCCAACTGGATAGGTTATGTTGAACGTCGGGGCAATTGTATCAATCTTGAAATCGTAAGATTTGAGCTCTTCTGTCCCATAGGTGTCCTCAGCATACCAATACAAGGTGTCGATGCGCTGTGCATCGGCAAGCGGTGACCAATTTCCAGGCTCCCACTTGATGTACTGGTCTTTCTTCCAGTTCCACCAGACCTTTATTGTTGCGGTTTTGGAAGTGCAAACAAAATCAATTGACGGCGGATGGACAAACCAGCCATTTTTGCCGTCTGGCTGTGGCGGCTTTATTAAAAGTGTTGTTTCAGGGATTGGAGGAGCGATAAAGAAAGACACCGACTCCCCGCCCTGTTGATCCTTACTAGTTACCATAGTGATTTTGTAGTCTGTCGAGCTAACTTCCGGGGACACAATTCCAGAAGTTGGACTGATAACAATTTTGAAGACTCCACCACTCTGGATCTTTGATGGTATTTGGATTGTGAGCACATTACCAGAGCCAGTTGCAGACTGCACCTGCACACCATTGATAGTTATACTGTCCGGAGGGATGTCCTTCGGCATAATGGTTGTATTTGGGAAAGTAAGTGTAAACGATGATCCAGTATCAAGGTCACCAGTAAAGGCAAGGCTCCCCTCAATGACCCAGGTAGCTATGGCTTTTGCATTGATTGGTTTCACTAAAACATTGTCAATGGTGATGCGTTTGATGATGATTGAGTATTCGTCTGTTGTGAGGACACCATCAGAACCTTGTGACGTAAACTTGATCGCATAAGAACCTGGTTGTTCAGGATTTCTTATCTTCGAGGCTTTCGTGAATTCAATCATTACTCCGCCCGGCTGGATTACTTTTGGTGCATAGAGCTGAACCTTAAGTTCATCAATGACAACTCTTGGTTTTAGCTTGCACGGTGTTCCATCAACCAATACTGAATCAGCCTGGATGAATTGATTAACTGTTGTTCCTTTTGGGAAAGAAACTTCGATAATGTCATTTTCTTGCAGTTTGTTTCCAATCTCCACGGAGAACTTGTAATCTGCAATCTGGGAAGCATAAGGAGGATCAACGACTGGCCTTTGACCTGCTCTTTTTATTTCATAAGGATTTGAATCAACAATCGTTGGTTCAAAATTGGTATAGATCTTTACCTGATAGCTCCCTCTTGTTGGAGGGTTGATTATTCCAGCTTTTTCAGAGATCTGAACATCAACCTTGCCGCTATTTTCTATTGAGATAGGGGTAATGAAAGACATGGTGCTTGATAACTGGTGAATGTTTACATCAACGCTAAGAGGCATCCCGTTGACCTTTACAAGTGATGGGTCAATTGTGGCAGGAAGCTTTGTCGTCTTTGGGAAAACAACAGTAACACGGGATTCTCTGGCGTCAATCGAACCACCTTCACCAACATTGAATGAAATATTATATCCAGAAGCTTCTCCAATTGCTGGATTCGTAAGTATGACATTGGCAGGTGAAACTTGTGAACGCACGACTTTTAGGGCATTTGAGAAAATAACATCAGGTTCAGCCTCTGTTGATATGCCAACCTTGTAATAGCCTGGTTCAGGGGCATTTGTAAAACCAGCTCTATCGGCAATTGTTATTGGAACTGGATCATATGGGCCATTTGGGTCAAGCTGTATGTGGGTTCTGAAGAGGATCGAGTTTTCATTGTCAAGCCCAAACTTCTCAATAAATTCAGGATTCTTGCGCTTGTTGGTCTTTATTTCCGGAAGACCCTGGCATTTTGTGCATGGAGAGGTTCCAATATAAATGGAAGTCAATATTCTCTCAAGCTCATGGTCCCAATATTCGGAATAGCCACCTTTTGGCGGAACATCCGGCATAGTCCACTCTGGTGGGAAAGTCACCTTAAGCCAGCCATGTATTCCAACCGTTTCATTAATATCAATAAGAACCTTATATGTTGCCGATGTTGAAACCTGTGATGGCTTGAAGTACCAGATGTTGAAATTCGATATTTTTTCAGTCCTTGCATAAGAGGGTGACGGGATATTGACAAACAACGAGAGAATTATTGCCAGGATTGCCAGGAACGTAGAAGTTCTCTTCATCATAAATGCCTCCTTAAAAAGCTTTATTACAGACTATTTTACCTTTCCACAAGTACAACCTTAAGCCTGTTAAGGTTTTCAAAACATAAGCTCATTCTTGACTTTGTTTCTTTACTTTGTTAACATTTGCGAAGCCACAAAATGCAGATAAATCCAACGCAATTTAAGTTCAATGGACAATATCGCCAAAACCAAATTTTTACTTTTTTTAAGACATATCCAATAAACACAAGGCTTATTTTAATGGCTACTTTCTTTGCGGGTCTTGGTGCCGGAATAAATGAAGTCAACTTCAACTATTACCTATTGTCTCTCGGATACAATGAAATTTTTATTGCTACGCTCACCTCTCTCGGAACATTAACGGCAGCAATTGCTTCCATACCAATGAGCTTTCTCGTCAATAAAGTAGGCAGAAGAAACGCAATTGTAATTAACCAGCTGATTTCATGGCCATTGTTTCTATTGCAGGTCCTATTGCCAATTTCTCCAATAATCCTGGGCGCTTCGGTAGTTAGCTCGCTGGTCTCAACAATGCAGGGGCTTTCAGAAAGACCGCTTCTCATTGAATCGACTGAAGAAGGCAAAAGGGTAAATGTTTTTTCTCTTGTGACCATGACATCCCTGGTTGCCGTAATTTCCGGGAATTTCTTTGGTGGAAAATTAACTTATCTTGCAACGCAAATGTTCTCCCTGCCCGCCGAATCGCCATGGGCTTACAGGGCAGCGCTTTTTTGCACATCCCTTCTCTCTGGGATAGCCATGAACTGTTACTTGAGACTAAAGCATGTCCCGATAAGTGCGGACCACCTAGACACAAGAACAAACAGCCATTTTTTCAAAAGGCTCTTCGGCAACCTGGAGAGTTTTGGTTTCATCTGGAAGCTGCTTCTGGGACAAATGCTCATTGGATTTGGAGCAGGATTCACTGTTCCACTCTTCTCCCTTTTCTTCAAAAAGGTGTATCATGCCACCGCGGACCAGTGGGGAACAATAAGTTCCATAGCCAAATTGCCAATGTTTTTTGGCGTCATGATATCCCCAAAAATAGCGAGGAAGTTTGGCAGCTTGAAAACTGTTGTGTTCTGCCAGTACTTGTCCATACCATTTCTCTTGCTCACGCTTTATTCTCCAAACATAGCTGTGGCAGGTTTTGGGTTTGCAATAAGACATGCTCTTA
>JAGOOO010000043.1 GCA_017992475.1 Caldisericia bacterium
GTGCGCCTCCACCACCACCCGCAGGTGCAACTACCGGTGGGTCAGCTGATACCGATTTGGCATCGGATCCGACGCCAAAGAGCTGGTGCAGCAATGTTCTTGAGAATGACACAATCAGACTTCCATTTAACCTAATGGGCGAGTGCAAGGGCCAGGCCCCAGTCAATAACATCGAGATCTCGCTTGACGGCGGTTCAACATGGTTCAAGGCAAATCTGAACACCAAGACAAATGAGTGGTCCTATGAGCTCAACACATCAATTCAGGGCTCAACCTACCAGCTTTTGACAAGGGCAACCGACAAAGCAGGCAGGACAGAACGCACAGTCAATCCAAATCTTGATGTCAGATATCGTAAGCGTCCGGTCACAATCAACATTGTTTCGCCAGGGACTGGAAGAGAGTAACTCAAACCTAGTTTTTCCACAAAAAAGACCAGCTTTTAAGCTGGTCTTTTTTGTTTTTGGGCACAAATACGAATAGCTTTTATAATTCCTTTGAATATAAAAAAGCTGGTTTTGAAAAAACCAGCTTTTTTGTTATCTGATGGCTATTATTAAATCAGCAAATTTGAGAGCCTTTGTACTCCTCTTCCTCATCATCGTCTTCATCGTCAAAATCTTCATCGTCAAAATCGTCTTCTTCGTCATCCTGAAATTCACTGGCAAGATCTGGAACTGCCGCCATATATTCCTCCAGCATCTCTTGCGCCTCCTCAATTGATTCGTCTGAAACTAAAATTGGAACTGAGTTGGCTGAAGAAGGTCTCATTGCGGTCATGAACCTTGTTGGCGAAGATTGATCAATGTAGGTTGCAGCAATGTCATTCTCCCTCAAAAACTCCACTATGGCCTGAGCCTCTGCCAGGTTGTCGGCCATGTAGAGAATTTCTGGTTCGAACCCTGATTCGAGTTCCTCTTCGTCATAATCAGAAAAATCTTCACCGCAATTTGGACAAATTTCATCGGTTTCATCACATATTGTTTTACATTTTGGGCAAATATTCATGTTGTTTTTATCCTCTTTTTGGATTCTAAAAGTGCTGCTATTCTTGTCAACGCTAAGAACGGAAGATGATAATGTTTTAGATATATCTAAAAGAAAGCGCCTGCAGGATTTAATTCCGAATCAGGTATTTTGGTGGGTTTAAGAATATGTTTAATGGCAGCTATAAATTAGTGTGCAAAAATATTACAACTACCGCGCAAAATCATTCTATAAACTCTTTTTGGGACCTTGTCTGGGCAAGATATATCCCGATACAAAGGAATGCCGATACTTCAAATATGAATGGGAGCCAGCCGAACCAGTAGTTTGAAGGCATGATTGGCCATGAGATTGCCAGTAGCATTGCTGAAACGGCCAAAATCCCACCTTTGGATTGAACAAGAAAGAAACATGATAGTGATGAGGCAAGAATTGACAAAATGAGGGCAATTGTTGTAAAGGGCCCTTCAATTGGGAGGGCTGTAGCAAGGAAAACGGCAAAAACAGGCCCGATCACTGCCAAATATTTGCTTTTTGTATCGACCACTTCAAAATTGGACGACCATAGAGTGATCCACAGGGTTCCAATAAAAGAGAGGCCAAGTGAAATCCACGACCAGATTGGAGAAACAAGGCCCGATTTGACAAGTGATGAAATAAAGAATGACGCAAAGAGAATTGAAAAACAGTACACAAGAGTGCATTTCTTTTGCCATATTGCTATGCCAAGGATTATTCCTGGGAGCACAATATTGATAAAACTGAAATATTTAACGCTCAAATTTTCAAGTGGTACGTATCCCATGGAAATAGTTTTCCCAACAGAAAGTGCCACCCCAAAAACGATTGATGCCATTAGAATGCCCTTGTTTTTGCTTGCAATTCCAATGGCTATGATGAGGATTGAGATTAGAATGTATATAAAAAAGCCATTTTTCAGGCCCTCTATAAGGCCAAGCTGGTCGAGTATTATTGATGCAAGGGCAAGAACGCCAGCGACAACAAGGGCGATTGTTCTCTTGTTCATGCAAAGCATTCTAGCAGGGCTTTTACCCTTTTCAATGCAAACTTTTAAATGGAAAAGAAATCTGCTATTTTGTTGTTTGCATAAGGAGGAGTTTAATGAGCAGAATCTATGATGAAAAACTAAAAGATGCAGGCCTTTTGAAGATAGATTGGGTTTCAAAAAGAATGCCTGTCCTCACGAATCTTTCGGAATATCTAAAAGGCAAGTTTAGTGGGGTAAAAATCTCCATGTCCATACATCTTGAGGCCAAAACAGCTTATCTTGCAAAGGTACTCAAATTATCAGGTGCCGAGGTTGCAATTTGTTCATCAAATCCCCTCACTGCACAAGACGATGTTGCTGCTGGCCTGGCCTCCCTTGGAGTAAATGTTTTTGCAAGAAGAGGTGAAAGCGAGACCGAGCATGAAGAAAACATTGAGAGTACCCTGGCAATTAATCCTGATCTTGTGCTTGATGATGGTGCTGATCTTGTTGTGACAATGGTCAGAAAGCACCCAAATATGAAAGTCCTTTGTGCAACAGAAGAAACAACCTCTGGTTTGACCAGGATGAGGGCGCTCGCCCGTGAGGGCAAGCTGCCATGTCCTGTGATTGCCGTGAATGATGCCCAGAGCAAATATCTTTTTGACAACAGGTATGGAACAGGTCAGTCATCCTGGGATGGAATAATGAGGACAACCAACCTGACAGTGTGTGGGAAAACAGTGGTAATAGGCGGCTATGGCTGGGTGGGCAGGGGACTTGCAATGAGAGCAAAAGGTCTTGGCGCCAGGGTTGTAGCGACTGAAGTTAACCCTATCAGGGCAATGGAGGCCTATTTTGACGGCTGTGAGGTCATGGAGATGAAAGATGCAGCCAGAATTGGCGACATCTTTGTGACCGCAACAGGTGACATCAACATAATTGATGGTAGACATTTTGATCTGTTGAAAGATGGGGCAATCCTTTGTAATGCCGGACATTTTGATGTGGAAGTGTCGATGGCCCAGCTCAGAAACTATGCGGTTTCTCACAGAGAAGCCAGAAACAATATCCAGGAATATATGCTGTCTTCTGGAAAAAAAATCTATGTGCTTGGCGAGGGAAGACTTGTCAATCTGGTGTGTGCCGATGGCCACCCTGCGGAGATCATGGACCTCTCGTTTTCTTTACAGTCACTTTCCCTGCTTTATGGTCTGGAAAATGGGAAAAGCCTGGCAAAGGAAGTGGTCCCTGTTCCACAAAAGGTGGATATGGACGTTGCCAGGCTCAAATTGGAATCAGTTGGAGTAAAGGTCGACCAGTTGACTGAAGAGCAAGTTCGTTATTTGGCTTCTTGGGAATAGGTGTTCCTGGAGAGAATAAATCCATTTACTCCGGCCCAGACCTGAACGATTACTGCAGCAACCATGAAGAAGAACATAAATGTGTTTACAGAGGCGGTTTTGTTCAATGCATCGAACCCATACATATAGCCTAGAAACGCTGCTACAATCAATGAAAGCCCAAGCTGGGCAAATGCAGCATGCCATGTTGCAAGGAGTGCAGAGCTCATTGTTCTGAGTTTCTCCTTGTTTTCAGCAGAAACCTTGCCCCACTGGGCAATAAGGATTTTCTCGTTTTTCTTGAACGTGGCGAGTGAATAGATGAGTGCCACTATTGGTATGAAAAGAAATGTAATTCCAAGTATGATACCTGATGTTTTAATCTGTGAAACTTCGGTTTTGTCCATGTTGTACCTCCACGCCAATTATATCTTGCGCAAGATCGTTCTTCAAGCTGCAGTGAGATGATTTCAACTGAAATCAAAATGTGTAAAATCATGCTATTTACATAATTAAATCTGGCTCATTTAAATTTTGTAATAAACAGCATTTTATGTATAATGTTACCAATCAAAAAAATTAAAGGACAATTTATGGAAAAAACTTATACCGAAACTGACATCTTGGGCTCAATCAGAAAGATCAATCATGCAATTGCAAAAAGATCAAAGCTTGCGATAAGCAAATCAGGGTTTACTTTGCCGCAACTCTCTGTCATGCAGGAACTTCTACGCAAGGGCCCCATGACTGCAAGCGAACTCTCCAATTTTGTTTCAATAAGCATTTCTACCTTGACTGGTGTGGTAAGCAGGCTTGAAGCGAAAAAGATGGTGAAGAAAAACCAGTCAAAGCGTGACAGGCGATCTGTCGTCATTTCGATAACCAAAAAGGGAGAAGAAAAACTTGATGATCTCCCGCCCTTGGGGCTTGAAGATGCTCTTGAGTCACTTGGGTCTTGGGACAAGAAAATTTTTGGCCCAATGGTTTCCAAGCTTGCATCAGCGCTTGAAACAGATGGGTTGGCCAAAAGTGGGGATGATGGACCCATGCTTGTTGGCACATTTGATGGCGATTGTGGGAAAGTAGATATCTATAGAGTCGATTCGCTGGGTTCGCTAGAATTCTTTACAACAGCCGATGGCCTTGCGCGTTTTATTATGGATGCCCTCCACCCTTACGAAGATACTTTTGAGGACACGCTAAGGGGTATAGATGATGCCATAGGTGGTGATCCAAGGAAGGGCGGTTTTATTGTCCTTGCTGTCCAGAACAAAAAGGTGCTTGGTGTTGTGGTGATGCTCGAAACGAGAATGCAGGGCTACATCCCTGACAAGTGCCTTCTTTTTGTCGGGGTGGACCAGAACAATCGTAGCCACGGGATTGGTAGAAAACTCATAGAAACGGCCGTAAAGGAGTCCAGGGGCGATATTTATCTGCATGTCGAGTATGCCAACAAGGGTGCCCAGCGCCTTTATGAGAGGATAGGCTTTGTAAACAGGTATGCCGAGATGAGGTATTACAAGCATTCGAAATAATCTGGGTTTTGCCTTGATATTAAAAAGGCCCTCCATTATGGAGGGCCTTTTTAAT
>JAGOOO010000044.1 GCA_017992475.1 Caldisericia bacterium
GAAGGCCAAAAGACGGCGGCCCTGTTCCAATACCAAAGAAGAAGGTTTCGATAAACGGCTCCCCGCTCAACCCAGTTTCAAGGGCCTACCCAAACGAGTTCATATCCACCGGCATTTCTGCAATCGATGGGCTCAACACGCTGGTCAGGGGCCAGAAGCTCCCGATCTTCTCCGGTGCCGGCCTCCCGCATGCGAGGATAGCCGCACAGATAGCCAGGCAGGCCACCATCTCGACGGGTGAGGAATTTTCGGTAGTCTTTGCCGCACTTGGCGTGACATTCGAAGAGGCCAACTTTTTCATTGAGGGGCTAAAGGCAACAGGCGCCGATGCCAGATCGGTGCTGTTCATCAATTTGGCCTCCGATCCTGTCATCGAGAGGATAGCCATCCCGAGGATGGCGCTCTCGTGCGCTGAATACCTGGCTTTTGAGCTTGGCTACCACGTCCTTGTCATCATGACGGACATGACAAACTACTGCGAGGCGCTCAGGGAAATAGGCGCAGCCAGAAGGGAAATCCCAGGCAGAAGGGGTTATCCGGGCTATATGTACACCGACCTGGCGTCTCTGTACGAGAGGGCCGGCAGGATAAGGGACAAAAAGGGCTCTATAACCCAGATGCCAATCCTCACCATGCCGGACGACGACAAGACCCACCCGATCCCGGACCTGACCGGCTACATCACCGAGGGCCAGATAATGCTCTCGAGGAGCCTCGAGCGTGCCGGTGTCTATCCTCCAATCGACGTCCTGCCTTCACTCTCAAGGCTGAGGGACAAGGGAATTGGCGACGGCAAAACTAGAGAGGATCATGCCGATCTTTCATCCCAGCTCTTTGCTTCATACGCAAGGGGCAGGGAAGCAAGGGAGCTTGCGGTCATCCTTGGTGAATCGGCCCTGTCTCCGATAGATGTGACCTATGTCCGCTTTGCAGAAGAGTTTGAAAAGAGATTCGTAAGCCAGGGCGAGTTTGAGAACAGGAACATCACCGCGACGCTAGAGCTTGGCTGGGAACTGCTCTCCATTCTGCCAAAAGCGGAACTGAAGAGGGTCCACAAGGAATTCCTGGAAAAATACGGCAAGGCATAGAAAAATGGCGCAAAACATTCCTGCCAACAGAATGGAGCTTTTCAAGAGGAAACGCCAGCTTGTGCAGGCCCAGAAGGGCCTGAAGATGCTCAAGGACAAGCTGGAGGCCCTGCTTGCCCAGTTCATGCACATGGCCAATTCCTACCTTGGGAAAAAGAAGGGCCTGTTCTCTGAGCTTCTACTCGCGCAGGCAAGATATGCGCTCTCGGCCTCTGCCAACCCGGAGCTTGCCCAGATCGGGCTTTCGAGGTATGGCAAGCTCACGCTGAAGAAATCCGAGTTCAGGGTCGTATCTCTCCTCCTGCCAAAACTGGAGATCGAGGAATACGAGCCGGACACAGCAATACCACCACAGTCGGCAACAACGCAGGCACTCCTTGCGCTCGACTCATACTCGAAGCTCCTTCCAAATCTCGTGGAGGTGGCACAGCTCCAGTCGGCGCTGAGGGAGCTTGCGCTGGAGATACAAACAGTGCGCAGAAGGGTGAACGCACTGGAGAACGTCCTGGTGCCAACCCTGCAAGACGAGGTCAGGCAGGTCCAGTCAAAGCTGGACGAAGCCGAAAGGGCCTCAAAATCCAGGCTCCTCAGGGTCAAAGACATCCTTGCAAAAAAGGACGAGAGATTGAGCTAGCCAGATCCAGCGTCACACAATTTAATTGATATACCCCAACACAAGTGGTAGAAACTTCCACAATTTTATAAAAAGGAGGCTGCCACATGGACAACTATCTGTTTAGCGGATGCTCTTTCCGTGTCGAATGGCACTGGGAAGGCGAAGAAGAACATCACTACATCGAGGCGGAGATGGATTACCCTGGCGGCCCGAGAAGCGAGAATGTCCATCTGGATGCGAGCATACTCTCGATTGCCCTGAAAAATGGGCTCGGGCTGGAAATGACAGGCACCAGGGACAATTATTTTACATTTGACATCAGCGAGAACATAGCAATCCACCCAAGCGTTTGGTACAACTGCCTTGTTGTGGATGGGTCAGGCACAAAGAAGGTGCTTTGCACAAAGGTTTCAGCAATCAGACATATTGGAGCTGATCTGGAGGGGTGAGGTCCACCCCTCCCTTATAAATTAAAGCGTTTCTAAACCAGCTTGATCTCTCTGCCAAAACTAGTGAATGGAGCAAGATAAAACTCGTCTTTGTATTTTGTTGCGATTTTTCCAATTCTTTCAACCTGCTCCAGGGTCACATTGCCTGTGAAATTGTCAGTGCAGCCTTCTTTTGCAAGCATGAGGGTCTCGGAAAGGCAGGCATAAGACCTCCCGGGAGGAAGACCAATCCTGGTTTTTCCATAATCAATTCCGGGAGTTTCAACAACCCCACCGTCCAGCACAAGCACGTCTGGCCTTGAAACCAATATTTCCTCGCTGGTGTTTCTTGGCTGGGTGTCATCATAAATTATTGCCCCTGAAGCACAATGCTCAGGTTTCACAAGCACCTGGCTGGAACTTGTAGTCACGACAATTATTTTTGCTTTTCTCAGGTCATTTATGTCTGTGCTTGTGGAAATCCTGTCTTCCCTGCCGCCATTCCTGGTGATTCTTTCCTTCAGGGAAACCAGCCTTCCTTCGTTCCTTGCCATCAAAATCATGTTGTAGCCGCAGACACCAAAATGCTCCGAAACAGCACCACCTACAGAACCCGTTGCGCCAAGCACGGCAATGGTTTCTTTTTCCAAACTGACGTTTCTTTTCACGGCAATGTCGAGGACAGATTTGATTGTTATGAAGGCCGTGAATGCATTACCAGTTGTAACGGACAACGAACGTCCACCAAAGGTCTTCAAAAGGTCCTGGCCCTGGTTTGTCACCGGAGCAGTGAGTGCCCCAAGCCCGACAACAAGGTGTTCGCCTTTTGCCTCGTCAAGGGCCATTTCTACGGCCATGTTGATCTTTTCCAGTGCCCTTATTTTCATTTCTCTCTGTTCCGAGAGACTGTCACTGATGATTTGAGAGCCTTTTAGCGGGAGAACGCCAAGCCACCCGACAATGTCACTGCTGTCCTTTTCAGAAACTGGCGTGACCTGGGGTGGCAAACCAGTGCAGAGCTTTTCAAGAGATTTTTCGCTCATGCCGGCAATTTCCGGGCCGACCCAGGCCAGGTCTTCCCTGAATGACTGCCTTGGATGAAGGAGGAAGACTGATTTTGCCATCAAGCTACCCCCCCCCCGATTTTATCGGAAAAAGGGCCGGTGGCATGCACGGGCAGAAAGCTTCCAGGTTTTTTTCCTCTACATCCGAAACATAAAAACCGAACATGCAGAAATCATCATACAAAGATTGCCTTGCGTGAATGAGAAACAACGCTTTGGACATCATTTTCTCCCATCATTTCTTGATGCTCTTGTTTACCCACACCTGACCAGCAAAAGACAACTCCCAGGACAATGGCTTAAACCCTGAATCAACAAGTATTTCATTGTATTCATCAGGGTCACAGAATGTGTATACTCCAGCTTTCCCCAGCTTCTGGATCATCAGGGCATGCGACAACACATTAATTCCGTTTATCAAACCAATATTTCCGTCTGGCAAAACAAAATTGTAGAGCATATCAAATAACGACCCTGAAAAATCACGAGTGAAATTGACACCTTTTTTTGGAGTTGACCACACAAACTGCCCGCCCGGCTTGAGAACCTTGTGGAGGTTCCTAAAAACCATCTTCAGAGCATCGCTTGAACGGGCACCCCCACAATATGGTATGTAGGTGAGGACCATGTTCGAGACTAGAATGTCATAGTGGTTTTCCGGCAGGTTGTATGGAATCTGCTTAAGGTCAAGACTGGAATATTTCAGGGGCATTGAATCCAGTTCCTCTTTTATTGCTTCTGTTTGCTTTTCTTTCGACAAGGCATGGAACCACAGCATTTTTTTCCTGTTTTTCTTTTTTGCGAGCCATGGCCTTATGAATTTGATCCAGCTTTCTTTTGCCTCCGGGTCATCCATCCAGGCTGGTTTAACAATGTCAGTGCCGTGGATTTCGTTCAGGCTGCCATTGCCGGAGTGTTTAGTGGACATCCACAAAAATGCTGGCAATGCGGCATAAGAACACCCTACATCGAGCAGTTTTGCTTCTGGCACAACATCAACCAGTGTTGTAAATATTTTCAATAAATCCTGATATGGCCTGGAATAGATCAATCCTTTGTATCCCTTGTGGTAATGGTTCCAGAACCAGGTTTGAAAAGTGTCCGATCTTAACTCTTCATCGGACACTTTTCCAGCCAGGACGTCAATTGTCCTGTAATCCCCATTTCTTTTCATATGTCCCTCTTTTATGGTCTTACCATGTCTTTTATGTATTGTATGTTTTTATTTGAACCAGACACTGGCTTAACCAGAGGGAAAAGCTCCGGTTTCTGGACGAGGACAACAGATGACGCACCTCAAGTTATTCAACACGGATTCTTCTGCTGGAGCGGGCCGATCTGCCAAAGGAATCAGAGCATGTTATTACAATTTCGTACTCTCCCTTGGACTTGTAGGGGTGGTCGAAAACTGCGGCGTCTTTTTGTTCAAGCATTCCATGCGATCTTTCGCCATCACCCCACTCGACATCGATGGTATAAGGTGGTGATCCTCCAGTTAGCTTTATCTCCAATGAAAGAGCAGTTCCAAGATTGACAACGTTTGTTTTTGTGTTCAGGCCCTTCCAGGTCACATC
>JAGOOO010000016.1 GCA_017992475.1 Caldisericia bacterium
AAAAATGCTTATAGTTCCATAGGAATCTGGTGGACTAAGCCAAATGAGACACATCCCAAACCTTTCCTATTTTATTGAAATACAGGCATCAGTAAGATTTGCAATCACCCAATTAAAAAGCCCCAGCATGAAGCTGGGGCTTTTTAATTATAGCTGATCAGGAATCTTTATGGCAGTATCTTTTTGGTGATTGTGACGGTCTTAGTCGCCGAGTCATAGCTGGTGTTTGCCTCAAAAGCATCGGCAATAAATCTCACCGGGACCATTGTCCTGCCACCCACAATCTGGGCTGGCACATCAAGAGTGACGACCTTCCCGTCAATTGTGGCCTGATTTGACCCAATTGTCAGAACAATGCTTTTCTGTTCGTAGTGGATGAATATCTGTTTCGTAGTCGAGTCAAAGCTGACTTCTGCTCCAAAAACCTCACCGATGAAGCGAAGGGGGACCATTGTCCTGCCTCCAACAAGTACAGGAGGAGCATCAAGGGTGGTTTCCTTGCCATCAACATAACCTATGGTGCTGCCTATTGTTATCTTGATGTTCTTCATGGTGTAGACGAGGATTTCTTTTTCAATTGTCGTTTTGTTGCCCACCTGGTCTGTGGCAACGATTGTGAGCGTGTTTTTGCCAGGGCTCACCGGTATCTGGCAGATGAAAAAATCATTTACAACTGTTGCTTCAACGCCATTGATGGTGACTTTTGAACCGGGATCGACCCTGCCCTTCACAGTGATTGTTTTTACATCAACGTAGTCCTCTTTCCCAAAATCGTTCTCGATGATCACCGATGGCGCCCTTGTGTCGAGTGTTACCAGGAACTCCTTTGTGGTTGAGGCATACTGGGTCGAAGATTTCACAACAATGTGGTTGTCGCCTTCAGAGAGTTGGACTGTTGCCTTGAAGTTGCCCTTTTCATCAACAACAGCTTTGACTCTGCCTACATAGACCTCTGTACCCGATCTTGTTCTTCCAACAACAGTCAACGAAGGCTGGTTTGTTACGGGGACCAGTGGGTCAAGATCAAGGGGTGGCGGGCTTTTGTCCGGAACGACGGGTATCTCGGTGCCAGTCGGCCTCATGCCCTGTATCGTCGCAGTTATTTTGACCTTTCCAGTTTCGGTGGGCACGACATTGAAAACGGCTTCTCCCTTGGCGTTTGTGGTCCTTCTGGTGTTTATGCCGCAACCATCCATTACAACTTCAGCACCCTGCACGAGTGCTCTGGTTCCGGTTTCCCTGACAACAATTGTAATTTCAGATGACATTCCGACGACAAGCTGGCCGGTTGAAATGTGTATCTCATCAGTTCTTGCAAAAGCCATAAACGGCGCAACACTAACGATTGTGGCTATCACTATCAGGCTCGTTAAGATTTTTTTCATCTTGCCTCCTTCACCTCAATTTACGGACAAACCCCTGGCCCGGTTCACCAATAACATTAAGGACAACGGGGTAGCGCTCTTTGAAGATCGTTATGTCGATTATTCCCATATTAATTAGGTTTTGTATGGTCTCATCACAACCCTTGCCGGTCATTGCCGGTTCATGGGAGTCCGAACCTACAGTTATATATTTCCCGCCCCTTTCAAAGAACCACCTTGCAACTTTGAGGCTGGGGTACGAGGCACCGGGTGGTTGCCTCAATCCGGATGTATTTATTTCAAGGGCCTTGTTTCTTGCGACAAGAATGTCCAGTATCTCGAGTATCTGCATCTTGTGCTGTTCCTCTTTGAATGGGAAATCATAAAGGACACTAAAACGTTTTATGACATCCAGGTGGCCAAGGACATCAAAAATCCCGTCCTGGGCAAAATTTGCTACGGCCTCAAAATAAACCTGAAAACCCTTTTTGCCAAATTTGCTAAAAAATTCCCCAGTTTCTGCAACTTCAGATATCATCAAGCCTTCGACTTCGTGGACAGAGCCGAGGATAAAATCGAGCTTCACTTCATCGAGGCATTTTGTGACGTAATCCTCATATATCCTGTGATAGCCAATTTCTGCCCCGTAGAGCACCTCGATTGGCCCGCAATACCCCCTGCAAATTTCCTGGCTCTTTTTATGGACATCAAAATTGCATGTCGGATCAAACCGGTCAAAATCCCAATGCTCGGTGAAACCGACAATTTTAAGGCCATGTTCAATGGCAAAACTGATATATTGATCAAACGTCCCCTTTGCATCTGGTGAAAGCTCTGTATGAATGTGCAGATCAATCACTTAATATCCACCCTTTCAAGGGCCGTGGCTATCAGCTTCAAACCCTCTGTCTCCATTATATAGCAATCATCAAGCATCTCTTTCCCTTTTGATCTCTCGATCTCTCCAGCTTTGAATTCACCAGGGTAAGGGAACAGCAGTGACATCTCACCAAGTTTGTGCTGGACTTGGGCAAATCTTTCGGAGGCTCTCATGAGCAATGTTGATGTAATACCATCATAGAGCTCTGATGCCTTGGCAAGAAACAACGAGGCCGATCCTCTGGCATCTTTCAAGGTTTGTATAAGGTGGGAACAGCCATAAAGATTAAAGTCCTTCTCCAGCTCCTGCTGCCATTTTCTGTAAGCCTCTACACCAATAACGGCATTGTATCCGGTTGGATACGGCGGCTTGGACAGGAAACCAACTGAAACAGCCACCCTCAATGCCATTGTTGTGGCCTGGGTTTTATCAAACTGGACATTTTTTACGGGTATTACCCCGAAAAGGAACGGAACATCTCCTAGACCAAGCTTTGCCCTTGGGTGGATGAGTTTTCCCTGTACACCGGCACATTCCCAGTTTGCAAGTTCCCTGTCAAAACCAGTCACGACTCCAAACTCAAAATTCTCCCAAACCATAGGCGGGAGATTGTTTTCAACCGACTGACATATTTTCTCCCACAAGAGTTCCTGGTGGGCGTCAAAAGTCAGCTGGTGTTCGTGGCAGGATATTATTTCCACGCACACGCCAAGTCTGTCATATGCGGAAAGGAATGTATCAAACCATATAAAATTGAAGTTGAAGGCCCCAGGAAGTAGCTGGTCTTCCACGGCATTCCTAAAGGCAAAACCCGTTATGCCCGCTATCCAGTCATAATCGGCTTCCTTGCCCATAAATGAAAGCTGGCTCTCCATGGCAGCAACCATGGAAAGCCAGCTTGGTTTGTAAACAACATCAAGACTATTGCTGATCATATATCATCCATTTTCCGGATGAATAAGACAGGGTAATTCTTGAAACCCCGGAATACCTGTATTCCCAATTCAGATCCATGGCGCCAGAGTCACCGGTTGGTTGGGGCGGCGGTGTTGGCTTTTCACCAGGATTTGACATCGTTTCTTGGCCATTTCTCGGTGGATTTGGATCGTATGGTATGACAGGCTTGAAAAAACCAAGCACCCTAAAATATACTTCAACCATTTTGCTCCCATCACCCAAGGACTGCATGCGGTAATCGTTAATATCAGAAGAAACAACCCTTAGGTCAAGCCTTGATGACAATTGCTGCGCGCTATAAATATCAAGCTTGTTTTCAAATCTTACCATCAATGGACCTTTGGGATCAATCATACCAAAGCACTTGGCAAATTCTTGTCTGGAGAGGAAATCGTAATAGTTCTGAACAACATTTTCAAAACCATCTGGAAGCCCCAAAGATTTTATAAAAACATCCTTTGCGATTTCATTCCCTTTGTCATCAAAATAAAGGGTCTCTTTTGGGGTTTGCACAACACCGGCATCTATTGCACTGGCATATATCTCAAAGGCCTTTGGTTCCTCCTTGGAAAGCTCATAAACAACATCATACTCGTGGGGGTTGTCTTTTTTCTTGTCTTCCAGAAGTGACACAGTGTCCGGATAAGACTTCCCGGTTTGCGGATCTTTATATCTATCAACTGGTTTTGCTTGCCCACATGAAGCGAGCAATACTGTTACCAAAATCAATGCACTGATTCTCTTATAATCCATGTTCCATCCTCTCTGAGATACATTTTATACTTCAATGCCGTTCTTTTGAACTCCCACCCAAGATTTTGCCCCCTGGGTTCCTGGAACGACAGTATGTCCAGATCAACAACTGCGAACCTGGCACCATTCTCTATCGCAACCTTCTTCACTGCGACCCTTGCATAACGCTTTCCATCAAGGATTTTCTTTAGATAGCCGCCCAAATCTTTGTATCCGCCTATCTCATTGTAAAAAGGTGTTCCCTGGTCAATATCTTGATAGGCCTGTGCCACCAAACCATTTGAAAGCTGGTCAATAAAAGACACCGCGATTGTGTGTGGAGGTCCTTTTGGCATCGGAACACCTGTTTCTTTTCTGTACCATTCTTCAAGTGGTTTGGTGTCCACCAATCCATCAACACCAGGCAACAAGTAGCAGGTCGGCTGGTAAATTACCGCTTTCCCTTCATCATTCGGCAATGCCGATTGCATGGCCATAATATAATTGTCATAGGCAACAAATCTTTCATGTTTCACGAGCTCAAGGAGCCTGAACTCAGCCGGTCGGTTCTTTTCAATATCAGAAAAAAATTTTTGTTCTTCAACAAAAGAAAAATCCGAATAAATGTCCCAGATGGGCATTTTCTTGTAAGAACCGATGCCTGTGCACCCGGCCACAAAAATGATGGACAAGAATAAAAGTGATATGGTCCTTTTCATCGCCTAAATCCTAGCTGCAGATTTCCGCCAGTCAAGACAGCCGCACAATTTTTGGCTTGCTGACCCTTACACCCGCAACTTTCCCAAAGTTCCTTTTCAGCTCCTCAGAGGTCTGGGAAAGAACGCCCGTGTCAATTGATGTCTTTGAAAGCCAGTCTTTGGCAATTTTCTCTGAAATGGAATCAAAATTGGATCTTCTGCTGGAATGGGCAAAGTTGCGTCCTGGAAACCTTCTGATGTCGCCATCAAAAGCTTCTGACACATGGTAAAGTTCATGAATTATTGTTTTGACTTTTTCTTCAAGTGGCAGGTCAAGGAATCTCGGCACAACAAAACCTATATAATAAAGCTTTGTCTGACCATCAACCACAACTGTTGGTATCTGGTAGAGCTTTCCCCTGATTGATGTGACAGTAACTCCTCCCTCAAACCTTAAAGGGGCCAAAAATGCAAGCAAGCCGCCCTTTCCGGACGACTTGGCTCTACTAAATGTCACTATCAGCGACTCTGTTTTTATGTGGGAAAACTCAGGGCAGACAACCGCCACATCGGCGATTATCTGCCTGAGGTATGAGGTGTAGTCTATCAAGCCTTCTTTGTCCAGCGAAGGATTGGTGTTCTTGCGGCTTTTGTTTCGTCGACTCTGGATACTTCCTTTGTGAGTGGTGCCAGGGAGAAATCGATCTTGCCCTCTTCGGCCTCTTTGTAGATGGCCCTCATTGCCGTAATAAAGGAATCTACCATTTCCTTGGATTCTGATTCGGTCGGCTCGATCATGATTGCCTCTGGAATGATGAGCGGGAAATAGTTTGTCGGCGGGTGGAAACCATAGTCCATGAGCCTTTTTGAGACATCTTTGGTCAGGACATTGAATTTTTTGAGTGGTGAGCCGGACATTACACACTCGTGCATGCAAAGCCCTGGGAATCCCTCTGGATAAAGGTCATTGATTTTGACCCTTATGTAGTTGGCAGAAAGCACAGCGTGTTCACTTGCCTGCTTGAGTCCCTTTGGACCCATGGTCCTGATGTAGCAATAGGCTTTCAGGAGCACAAGGAAATTGCCCCAGGTGGCCCTGATCCTGCCCATCGATTTTGGCATGTTGTAATCAAAATAATATGTATCACCATTCTTTGCGACATGGGGAACCGGAAGATATGGCTTCAAGAAGTCCTTTACTCCAACCGGAGCTGATCCAGGCCCACCACCACCGTGCGGTGTGGAGAATGTTTTGTGAAGATTGAGATGAACGACATCAAACCCAAAATCACCAGGACGACTGATTCCCATAAGGGCATTGAGGTTCGCACCATCATAATAAAGCAATCCACCCCTGCTGTGAACAATCCTTGCTATCTCGCAAGTATTGGGGTCAAAAACGCCTGCTGTGTTTGGATTGGTGAGCATGAGACCGGCAATTTCATCGGTCATGTTCTTGTCCAGAGCATCCATATCAACGCCACCGGCAGAATTTGATGGAATGGTCACTGTTTCAAAACCGGAGGCCACAGCCGAGGCCGGATTTGTGCCGTGTGCTGAATCAGGGATGAGAACCTTATTGCGTTTGGCATCGCCCCTGGATTTGTGGTACTGGTGAATGATGCTCATTCCAGTCATCTCGCCGTGGGCACCTGCTGCTGGGGCAAGAGTAAAGGCATCCATTCCAGTTATGGCGCAGAAATACTTGTCAAGATTGTACATCATCTCCAGGGCGCCCTGGCAACCTTCTATTGGCGTGTCCGGATGGAGGTTGACGAAGCCCTCGAGTGCGGCCAATTCCTCATTTATCCTTGGGTTGTACTTCATGGTGCACGAGCCAAGCGGATAAAAACCTGTGTCAACACCGTAGGTTTCCTTGGCCATTGCTGTTACATGGCGTACCACTTCAACTTCAGTTACCTCTGGAAGGCCAAGTTCCTTCTCATTTGTAAGGCCCTTTGGTAGCTCAGCTTTTGGTACATCGGATGGCGGAAGGCTGTATCCCACCTTTCCTGCCTTGGAGTTGTTAAAAATGTAGCTGATCATGCAGCCACCTCCTTGAGCGCCTCAACAAATGCCTCGATCTCTTCCTTTGTAAGCATCTCGGTAACAGCCACCGTTATGGCCTTGCCTGCTCCTGGTATTTCTGTTGGGGAAACAATAAAACCCTTCTGGAGCATATTGGTTGCAAAATTGTCCTTCTTTGATGGAAGGAGGATTGTGACTTCGTTGAAAAACGGGTTCTGGTTGAAAATTTTGAGTCCTGCAGATTTTACCTTTTCTGCAAAATAATGGGCCTTGTCATAGTTCTGTCTGGCCACTTCGGAAAGTCCTTTTTTACCCATTAGAAGAAGGTAGATCAATGCACGAAGCATCGAGTTGCTGTTGTTGGTGCAAATATTTGAGGTCGCTTTTTCTCTTCTTATGTCCTGCTCCCTCGGCCTGAGTGTGAGGGTGAGAACTGTGTTGCCATGTCTGTCCGTGGTTTCACCAACAATTCTTCCTGGGAGTCTCCTCACAAACTCTTCGGTACATGTCATGAAGCCAAGATATGGCCCGCCAAATGCAAGCGGATTTCCAAAGGATTGCGCGTCACCACAGCAGATGTCAACACCGAGGTCACCCGGACGCTTTAGGAGTCCAAATGAAATTGTTTCTGCAACAACCTGGACAGTATACGAACCTGAAGACTTTGTGTTTTTTGCAATCAGCTCAACATCCTCGATTGTTCCCGAAACATTCGGGCTCTGAATTATTATGCAAGCTGAATCCTTTGCGTAATCGGCAATCTTGGAAGTGTCAATCCTGTCGCCCGTAGCTGGAATAATCCTTATTTCATAACCAAGGAACGACGCGAAGGATTTGAGTGTGTCGATATACGAGGGGTGCACGAGAGAGCTTATCGATACAACATTTTTCCCAGACTGGTTCACGGCCATCCTTGCCGCTTCACAGACGGCAGTTGAGCCATCATAGAGCGACGCATTTGAGATTGGAAGGCCAGTAAGCTCGGTCATTAATGTCTGGAATTCAAAAATAGCCATCAATATGCCCTGTGAGAGCTCTGGCTGGTAGGGAGTATAGGCAGTCAGAAGCTCAGGAAGACCGGAAAGCATGTTTACAGCAGACGGGACGTAGTGGTAATATCCTGTACCGCCAGCAAAACACAGTGACTTTGTGGCGTCATAGTTCTCATCGGCCAGACCACGAACATGTCTCCGGAGTTCGACTTCGGACATGGCTTCTGGTATATCCAGAACGCCCTGCAATCTGACATCTTTTGGTACTGGTGCAAAGAGATCATCTATTGTTTTAACGCCAATGGCAGCAAGCATTTCCCGGACATCGTCCGGGGACAATGGCATATAGCGCATTTAAGGCCTCACTCTGCGTGGATTTTTGAGTAGTCTTCCGGTGAAAGAAGTGAATTGACCTCGCCTGGGTTGGCGAGTTTAATCTTTGCGATCCAGCCATCTCCCTCAGCTGATTGGTTGATGATTGCCGGTGTTTTCGAAACATTTTCGTTGAATGCAACAATTTCACCTGAGACTGGCGAAAAAACGTCTGTTGCGGCTTTTACCGACTCGATAGCGGTCAGGATGCCCTCTTTTTTGACCTGTTTTCCAACAGCAATCTTGTCGACAAAGATTATGTCACCCAAATGATGCTGGGCATATTCGGTGATACCAACAATGGCTGTGTCGCCGTCTACTTTAACGTATTCATCTGTTTTCGTGTAATAAACTTTCATATTTTCCTCCTGTGTTTATCGCGTCTTGGCTTCGCCAAGATCAGAGATCGTTGATATGCCCTGGATTTTACACTTTACAACCCAGTTTTCATCCATATCACTTGCGGTACAAAGTGATGGATTTTTGTTCAATTTATCGTTAAAAGCAAGTACAAGAGCATTAACAGGCGACTTCAAAGGCCAGTCACCAAGTTTTGATGTTTCCAATATTCCGATTATTGCACCTTTTGACAATATCTTGCCAATGGGAATCCTGTCTACAAAGGTCACGTTTCCGATCTTATCCATGGTTGAGGGAAGTAGACCAATATAAAATTCCGGACCGCACTGACCGACCCAACAGTCGTCAATTTCTATGTACAATTCAATATTGTTCACGCTTCGCATTCTAGCCCAGGGCCTCTTTCTGTCAAGGTTCCTTTCCATGTTGACGTGGTGAAAACAGCGTTGTAAAATTCATCAGTATTTAAGTGAATTCAAAGGAGGTATCGTATGCCAAAAATTGGCGACTACAATCTGCCAGATGACCTTTATTACCACAAGGAGCATTTCTGGGTTAAAAAAGACGGCAATGTTGCAATTGTTGGGATAGATGAATTTGGGACAAAGCTAGCTGGAGAAATATCTTTTATAGAACTCCCGATGGAAGATGATGAAGTTTCCCAGAATGATCAGGTTGGCTCACTTGAAACCGGGAAATGGCTTGGAAAAATATATAGCCCTGTTTCTGGAACAGTAATCGCAGTCAATGAAGATGCTGTAGATGACCCATCCGCAATCAACAAGGACCCTTACAATAATTGGTTATTCAAGGTTGAAATGAAGGATGCAGGAGAACTTGGAAACCTTTATGGTGGAGACAAGATAGCACCTTGGCTTGAAAATGAGATTGCAACTCGTGGCAAGAAGTGACAAAACAAGGCGGGCCATTTCGCTCGCCTTGTTCTTTCTTTTTTTATTACAATTCCCGTTGCTATCATCAAAGGCAGCTGGGCCCCCTGACCTAAAAGAATTCAAGAGCTATCTTGTCCTTCAGTCTGACGGCACCGCAACAGTCAAGCAGGACCTCACGTTCCTGGAGACCGAGAGCAGGGATGCTATCAACAAGTTTGGGCCTTTCGACAGCGGGCACAGGATAAAAGACCAGTATCTCCTCGAAGGGAGCCAAAAGATTTCTGCTTCGCTTATTTCCCTGGGAGATAATTTTTACAAGGCAGAATTTGGTTCTGAAACTGTTCCTGGAAAAACATACACCTTCCATTGGGAATATGCTATTGATCGCGATATTACCGGCAACTCAAGGCAAGGGACAAGGGATTTTGGCTGGGCACCAATCCAGTGGAGCGTGCCAATCGAAAAGATCATTGTCCAGGTTGTTCTTCCAGTTGAGCTCTCAAGCAATATCAACAAACCTGAACAGGTCACAGACGCCATAGTAAACGCAACAGGATTGCAAACAAATGAATCGAACAAGTCAAATTTTGACAGATTCATCTTCTTCCCCACTCCGGACGAAAGAACAGGCAAAAACTATCTCTCAGTCCATGCAGAGAAAGATAATGCCGTTGCTGAGGAAAAAGCTTATTTAGAACTTTTCTTTCCAGAAAAATATTTTACTTCACAAACAAATCCTCCGGAAAAGGAAGAAAAAAACTTTTTCATAAACATTGTTGCCGGAATCGATGATGATACTAGAACGATCAACATCATGAATGTTGATCCAAGATGGCTCGGCAGCGGGAAACTGCAACTTGTCAGAAAAATCGGCAACAAAACAAGGGTATTCCAGAATGAACTGATCAAAACCAGCAACAGCAACACATATTTTCTTCTCGATAACGACTCGCTGGAACCCGGCGAGATGGCCTATTACCAGGCAAAAATCATTGGCAAAAACAATTCGGTAATAATGGCAACCCCAGAGGCCACGTATAACGCTGAAAATGTGACCAGCCAGATAATAGAATCGGCAAAAGTAAAAATAGACATCGACCAAAAAGGGACCGCCACATACGAAATCCAGTCAGACATGCTCTTCAGGGGCGACAAGGGCGATTGGAGCAACGAAATATCGATAACACTGGACAAGTACCAGTGGATGGAGGCCCCTTTTGTAAAAGAGAACGAAACTGACTTTATCCTTTCAAAATCAGGCACCCCTGGCACATACATCCTCAGGACATACCACGATATTTTCGACTGGCAGAAACTGACTTATTACTGGGGCGCAAAAAACGGCGAGAAAAAAACGTTCAGATACGGTTTCAAAATATACGGCGCCGCGATAGATGGCACATACACTGACACGAATGAGGATTTTCAATACTTCGATCTTGGTCTGCTGTTTGGAAACAGCAATGCTGCAATAAAGAAGCTTTACATAGAACTGACTTATCCCGAAGGCCTAGGACCAGCCGAGGTGTATTACCCGGGCAATGCAAATTCTGACAGCTTCAAGGCTGAAGGAAACAAGGTCTACTCCGAGATTTCATCCATCAAGCCAGAGGGGCTTGAAAATTTATATGTCAGTTTCCCTGCAGGGACTTTCAAGAGGGGGTTCCTGTTTGCAAGGTTCTGGCACGACAGGTCAGGCACGATAATATTCTTTGCGTTCCTCGTCCTTGGAATTCTGTTTTTGTTCTGGCTGGCAAAAGTTGGCAAAAGAAAAGCCAGACTCAGACAGATAAGGGAAGCCACAAAATACGAGTCGCCAGAAATAGAACTCGAAACCTTCTCTGTTGAGGGAAAGGTCGCCGACCTTAACGCCATCGAGGCCGCGATGTATCTTGGCCAACAGGACAAGGTGATAGGGTTGATAGTGCTCCAGCTTGCAACAAAGAACGCTGTCACAATAGTTGGCAAGACGCCAATCCAACTTGAGCTGACCAACCCAAAACTGGCAACGGAACCCTATGAAAAGGTTCTGCTTGAATGCGTGACCCCAGAGGGAACAATCCCAAGAGACAAGGTCTCCACTATCATTGATGCTGTGGCCAAATCGCTTTCCGGCAAAATATGGGACGCCGACCCCAAGGCCACAAGGAAAAAATACCAGGACGAGATAGAAAACTCATGGAACCTCTACAGAAGGGGCGCCGCTCCTGTTGACGAGCTCTACACCCGCAGGATGATTCCATGGCTCATTCTCTCTGACAGGTACCATGACAATGTGAGGCAGCTCCCGAACCAGTATCAGCCCATTTTTGTCGGATGGGCAGACAAAGCGGCTTCCTCTGTTGAAAACTTTGCATCAAGCCTTGCTTCATCCGTTGAAGGCGCAGTTTCAAAAACTACAGAAGCTGTGGAGAACGCACTGGGGTTGGGCATACCAAATGTCGCAAACAAAGCCTATGACGCATGTCATTCCGCTTGCCACTCGGCGTGCCACAGTGCCTGTGTACATGACGCCTGTCATTCCGCTTGCGTCCATTCCGCGTGCCATTCGGCGTGCCACAGTGCCTGCGTTTGCCATAGTGCCTGCCACTCGGCATGCCACAGTGCCTGCGTATCCAGCTTCTAATGGAAAATTATGGGCAATTTGTCAACCAGGTAGTTGACAGCACAAGAGATTATGTATTTGTAAGGGACGAGGACGGGGTCCTGATCATAAAACCCAACAAGGTCCATTACCTCAACAGGACCGGTGTCGAGCTTTTGGGGAAGATGTATTCCCTGCCCCAGGGGCAGTCCTACCTTGCAGTAAAAGATGTCGCCAACAATTATGGCGTCAAGGAAGAGGACGTTGCAAAGGACGCCAGGAGACTCCTGGAAACAATCCTTGAGTTGCTGAAAAGCCCAGAATGTATGCCTGTGCAGGTCAAAACAACCAGCTTTGGCTCCCACAAGAGGGAACTGCCTGTTCTCTCGGAGATTGCACTGACCTATCGTTGCCAGAACAAATGCGTTTTTTGCTACGCATCCTCGCCCGAGCGGGGAAAAGCATTGCCAGGAATGACGACTGAACAGGTAAAAAAGGTCCTCCTGACAATCAAAAATGACGCCAAGGTGCCAACGGTCTCGCTAACCGGCGGAGAACCAACCCTGCGAAAAGACATCGTCGAGATAGTTTCTTATGCAAAAAGCATTGGCTTGAGGGTAAACCTGATAACCAACGGTATAATGTGTGGGGTCACAGACCTGCCATACAGATTGAAAGAAGCCGGGCTTGATTCGGCACAGGTTTCCCTCGAATCATCCATACCAGAAATCCATGACCGGGTGGTCGGCCACCCAATGGCATTCAAAAAAACCGTTGATGGATTCAAAAAACTCAAGTCGCTGGGAATACACACCCACATAAACACAACGATATGCAAGGACAACATCAGCTATATTGACCAGCTGCCAAAATTCGCAAAAGAGGAGCTTGGGCTCGAGTACCAGTCGATGAACATGGTGATAAGGACCGGCCATGCGCAGGACCATCCTGACGAGGTCGGATACACCGAGATTGCCAGGGTGCTCCCAAAGATAAAATCAGAGTGCAAAAAAGCAGGGATAAAGCTGGTTTGGTATTCCCCAATGCCATACTGCATCATAAACACTGTCGCCGAAGGTATTGGTGGAACAAGCTGTGCGGCATCCGATGGCCTGCTTTCAGTGGCACCAGATGGTTCAATTCTGCCCTGTTCTTCTTTTGAAAACGGGGTTGGAAACCTCCTCAAGGAGGATTTCAGGGACATCTGGTTCAACAGGCAGTCCCTCTATTTCAGGAAAAAGGAGTTTATCCCACCGGTATGCAATGATTGCGACAAGAAAAACATCTGTTGCGGGGCATGCCCTCTTTACTGGGACAACAGGGGATGTTTTGACGAGCTTGGAAGGGGAAGAAAAATCATTCCAGAGCTGATCTGGAAAGCAAAAAGAAAATACGTCGGCAAATCAAGGCCGGTAGGAGGCGTAGCTGATGAAGCTTGACCTTTCAGACACAATAAAACTTGTCGATTCATGGACTGGCGACATAAAACAGCTTTACACGGAGCTTGAAGAGGCACAGCAGTCTTTCAATGCGGAGCTGGTAAAACTGCACCAGGACTCAAAAAGCAGGCTGGAGAAGTCAGCCGCTTTCATAAAAGGCAAGATGGATTCATTACCTGGCGACCTCAAAAACACCATCGAAAAGGAAAAAGCTGCCCAGGAGAAACTTTTTAAGGAGAAACTGGAAAAAATCGAATCTGGGCTGGCAAAACTGAACAAGGAAGCCAGTGAGATTGAGGAAAAAAACACCCAGAAACTGGTAGGGCTTTCAAAAGAAAACCCCGAATTAAACGAACAAGAAGAGGCACTCAAGCCAAAAATAGAGGAGGCCAAAAAAGAAACGCTCCTGCTTTCCAGACAGCTGACAAAATATGACGGGATAAGCGGATGGTTCGCTGGTCCAAAAGTAAGGATGCTCGAAAAGGAGTACAAAAAATCACTCGACAGACTGAAACAACTCACTGCGGAGATAGAAAATGTCAGGAAAACATGGAAAAAAGACCTCACAGACAAAGAGCTTGCATGCAACGAGATAACCCAGAGATGGATGGCAATTCAAAAAGAAGTGGCCAGTCTGCTTATGGAAAAAAGCGAGATACAGGGAAATTTTGACTCGCTGGTGCTCATGGCAGCGCTTGGGCCAGCAATTGAATCGTTCTCCGGAAAACCAGGTCTTCCAAAAGAGCTGGATGAAAATTTTATAGCAATCACCAAAAACAAGGAAAAAGCCAATCTGCTCGTTGAGGGTCTTAAAAAAATGTCCTCGATACTGGGTTCTCTAAATGGAATATCAGAGGGCCTGTCAAACATCAGAAACACATTCAAGGGGTTGCTGGACGAGCAAAACATGCACCAGGCGTTGAAAAAACTGGAGATCACTGTCCCAGATAGCGCTACCAAGTTCCATTCTGCCTGGAAAGATGTAGCATTGAAGGTCAAGGATGAAAAAAAACTCTGTGAGAACCCCAAAGATTTGGCCGAATCAGTGGACGGAATCATCAAAAACAACCTCACCGAATCAAACATCAAGGGGATGTTTGAAGATGTCGCAGGTTCAATAAAAGAAGCAACGGCTTCATGGAAAGGATAAGATGCTCTTTGTAAAAAGAACTCTTTTTGTTGTTTTGATAATTGCAGGCATTACCCTTGCCGCCCTTTCGATCCTCTTTTTTATCGCATCATCTGCCAACCCGTCGCGTGTCATGACAGCACTTATTATGGCCGCCGCAGCAATAGCAGCATTTGTTGTTTCATCTGTTCTAAAAAGAAATGTTGATCAGAATACACCTGCGTTCATTGATGCTGATGTGTTGAGGCTTGCATCAAAATATGACGGAAAGCTCACGGCTGAAATGGTCGTCTCAAACCTTTATGTAAACAAAGGCCAGGCGCTTGAATCACTTGACAGACTCTGTTCTGCCGGCAACTGCAGGGCAGAAATGGCAAACGACGGCCAATATTACATTTTTGATTCCGTAAAACCAAAGAAGATGATAAGAAAGTGCATTTATTGCGGGAGGGAACAACCACTCTCACAACCAATAACGAAATGCCCATATTGTGGTGGGGAAGTCAGGGTCGTTCCAAAAGATTCCTAGAAGATACCAAACCTGTTTTTGCTGGTTTTGTCTTCTTTTGCTTGTGTACCAGCCATCTTTACCACTACTACAGTCACATTATCGGTTCCACCTCTTGAAAGGGCCATCTGAATGAGCTTTTTGGTGATCAAAGCTGGGTCATTTAGTTTCTGGATGGCTCCCTGGATTTCTATATCAGAAACATGTTCATAAAGTCCGTCAGTGCACAACAACAGCCATTCAAGATTTTGAGCCGGGATTTGCACCATTTCTGGTTTTACTGTTTCATCAATTCCCAGTGCACGCAACAAATGATGTTTGCAAGGGTGATTTTTAAGCTGTTTTTCAGTTATTGAGCCCCTCTTGAACAGCTCATTCGGCAGAGTGTGGTCAATTGTAACCTGCTCAAGATTATTTTTCCTAATAACGTAGGCCCTCGAATCCCCTATCCATGTTATTTGGAGGGTATCATCAAAAAGGGCAGCAAAAACAACCGTTGTTCCCATTCCACTCAGATTGGCATTTGATGAGCCTGTTAACCTGAGGTCGCTATTTGCAATCTCAAAAGCTTTTTGCGTTACTTCGGGGGAATTATAAGATTTTGGCAAATGACGAACAAAATAGTCGCTTATGACCTGAATCGCTCTCACCGAGGCAAGGTCACCGCCCTTTCTTCCACCTACACCATCGGATAGGGCAAAAATATAAGGAAGCTCAGGATACTGAGGGGGGACAATGGCATAATGGTCCTCGTTGTTTTCTTTTACTTTACCGGTATTAGAAAGGCCAGCCCAAACGATATTCACCACTTCTAGCCTAATATGCGTTCCTAATAAATTCAAGAGACATAATTGCGCAAAGGACAATAATATATAAAATAAATGGCAATTATGAACGAGAGGGTCTTAGGGGAAAGGTTTAAGCTGAAGTCGAAGCTTCCCATGCAAGATGATATCTATCTCGCGCTTGACATGGAAAGTGGCAAAGATGTATTGATAAGAACAATTTTGCTTTCATCAAAAAAAGCGCCGAGATGGGTGCAATTTGAAAACGAGCTTGCAACAATAAAACAGGCCGACAGCCCAGGTATTGTAAAAATCATCGAGTGGGGCGAATGTGATGGCGGCAAGTACATAGCTTATGAGCTCATAGAGGGCGAGAAACTTTCTCAGGTAAGATTGAATCGAGACAAATTGATAAAGGTTCTGATAAATATTGCCAATGCAATTGATTGTCTCCATTCAAATGACATTATTCTCACGGATCTCAAACCAGACAATATCTACATAGTTGATGAAGATTACAACATAAAGATTTTTGACTTTATAAAACTTTCTTCTGACCAGACCAGTCTCAAACAGATGAAAACCACAGACGTAACAAACGAAGTTGCATGGATGGTTCCAGAGATATTGCGCTACGAAGAGCGAACCATAGGTTCAAACCTCTACAGCTTTGGCTCAATAGGATACTACCTTTGCACAGGAAGGCCACCTTTCAATGATACAAAGATATCAAGCCTCATCTGGCAGATACAGAACCTCCAGCCAACTCCAGTTTCAATATACAACCCCAAAATCCCCATCTCGCTCGAAAATCTCGTCAGGAGACTTTTGAGGAAAAACCCCAAATCACGACCATCTTGCATGAAAGATGTACTAAAGGTGCTCGAGCAGGGACAAAAAGACCAGAGTCTGGGCAAAAATGTCATTAGCAACTCAGGCTCGATAATCAATCGCGGTCTCCTTGTAGGAAGAAGCAAAGAACTTGATTCGATAAAATCAGCCGTACTCTCTGAAGAGGTTGGCCTTAAAACACTAATCATCGATGGCGGCCATGGCGTTGGCAAGACCAGGATAATGCAGGAGATAGCAAGTCTTGCAAGGTCACAAGATATGCCAGTCCTTTATGCCACCTGCGAAAAAATCAACCACAAAAAACCTTTTGGAATATTGGGTCAATTGGTATGTGAAGCAGCCCTTGAGCTTGGATTTGGGTCTTTTGGAAAATCACCGTATAAAAATATTTTTGCAACCTTGTGCCCAAATATTGCAGACAGGCTAATGGTAGGAAACAGCCCGGATCTGGAAAAAGACCCTGTCTCGTTCAACTTATCGATTCCAAAAGCAATAACGTGGCTTTTTAATGAATGTAGCCAAAAAGGAAGACTTGTTGTTGAAATTGATGATGCCCAGTGGTGCGATCAAAACAGCCTGGAAATCATAAACCAGTCGGCAAAAGAAATACAAAATTCAAACATGACTGTGGTCATAGCCAACTCTTCCAGCGCCAAAACAACCTCCCAAAATTTGATTGGAGAAATTTCATTTTCCGGATACACACAAATAATTCGGCTAAATCCATTTTCTCCTTCCGAAACAGCAGAGCTTATCGATATAGTCATTGGCTTGGAAAACATTTCGAAAGAAACTACGGATTTACTCGTTGGTGCCTCGAAAGGCAATGCCACATACCTGCTCCAGATGCTCTCCGGCATGGCATGCAGGGGCTATATCACAAGCTCTGGCGAAACAAAAAAAATATCCCCGGATGAGCTTCCCACAAATAGCAATGAATTGGCCTCATGGAGAATCGGCTATCTTGATTCGAAATTAAAAGCGATACTCTGCGAAGCTGCGGTAATAGGTGAAACATTTGATGAACAAATGTTGCTCTCAGTAACCTCCTTTGAAGAGGGCGACATTGAAGAAATGCTGGATGAAGCCATCAGTTCAATGATGCTCTCGACATTTAAAATTGCTGGAAGCTACAAATATAAATTTATTGAAAACCAGATCAGGACAAGGCTTCTGGAAGAAACAAATCCCAAACTGCTCATTTTGATCCATGACAAATGCGCCAAATACATACAGGCAAAACAAAAAACCGATAAAAATGAAAGCGCTGATGAGTTGATCGAACATCTACTGGGTGGCTCAAATCCAGCCAAATCAATCCCCGTCCTCCTTTCGGCATCCACTATGGCAGAATCGCAATTTGCAATCAGACAAGCGCTTGAATACGCAAAAAAAGCACTCGAAGTTTCAATCAGGGCCTCTGATTCTTCCCTTGAAACAGCATCCTCGCTCAGACTTGCAAAAATAATGAAGCTCCAGGGTAAATTTGATGAAGCAGAGAAAACCCTGGCCGGAATGCTGAGCGCACTCAAAAAAGCCGGGGTTGACACGGATTCTGAGTCTGAAATTCTCCTGGCACTTGCTGATTTGGAAGCAAGCCAGGCAAAATTCTTCGAAGCACAACAAAGAACGCAGGAAGCATACAGGCTGGTCGGAAGGAATGATGAAGACGAAAAACTCATAAAACTTCACCTGCAAGAATCCGTCAACATGAAAGATTATGATTTCAGCCAAATGGCCTTGCATGCTATAAAATCTAGTGATTCGGCGATCAAATCGCCGAATGCCAGTCTTAGAATTAAAGCATTATTAAACCTTGCATATGCAAAATATTTCCAAGGCGATTTTTCTGATTCTCTGGATGTTCTCGAAAAAATCTCTGTCGAAATCGGCGACACATCATGGGTGAGAATGAAAGCAAGATTCTTCCATCTCAAAGCCCTCCTGGCGATTGTTGGGGGAAGCATGTCCCAAGCCTCAGAAGACAACCTGATGGCAAGGGAGATCTCTTTTAAAATGGACTCGCAACCGCTCTTGGCAACAACCCTTTGCATAGATGCACTCATAAAACACAACCAGTGTGACCTGGATTCTGTCAGAAGACTCATGGAAAGGGCAATCGAAATCTCAATTCTGACCGGGCAAAAAATGCAAGCATGCCGGTTCCTGGTAAAAATGGCCCAGTTCCAGATAGAAGACAATGACAAAGACGGCGCAAAGTTCTATCTGCAAAGAGCAAAGGACATTGAAAAAAGGGTGCCAGAACTTCCAATAAGGCCATCAATCGTGCTCGAGGCGCAGATTGCTTTTGAAGAAGAACAGCTAAAAAAATGCCAGGATTTGATGGATGAGGCCCTAAATTCAGCTCACTGTCTGGATTTTGAGCAGAGAATGGCGCTCACCATTTTGAACATAAAATTTCTCGAACACCAAAACGAGCACAAGAAGGCTCTAACACTGATAAAATCTACCTCGGAAAAGATGAGGCAAGTCGCGCAAACACCGTTCTATTCTTGCGAACTTGGATTGCTGACAGCGCAGGCCGCTTGCAACCTGCTTCTTGAAAACCTCCAGAAAACCAAAAAAAGCAGCATAATCTCAATAACTCCACAATGGCAGGGCGAGATGGCCAAAACAGCAAAAGATGCGCTTGATCAGGCCTTCCTTGGCTCGCTTTCATCAGGGGTAAGGTGCCAGTCGTTCAATGTCGCGCTGGCCTACTCAATCTACCATGCAATAATGACCAACTACGACCAGGAAAACCTGAAACAGCACCAGGCTGAAACATCAAGATACCTTGAGATTGCCGTTCAAATGTGTGATGAGTTGAAAAAACCAAACCTCAGCACAAAATTGAAAAGGACAGCCGAGATCATAAAAATGAACATCAGGAGCGGGATAGTAAAAAAATCCACCTTCGATGTAATTTAAGATTTATCCTTGGGCCTTTTTTATGTCCCCGATCACTTCATCAAAATCTTTGCCGGCATCGGCCTGCTCTGTAAAAACCAGCAAGAAACCGTCTGGGTCCTTTATCCTCAATTCTTTTGCATTCCATGGGGTGATGGTTGGCCCTGAAAATTCAAGACCAGCCTTTGTCAATCTCTTGGCCAATTCATCAACAGAGGTCCTGCCGCATGCAAAAGTCAGTGAGATGCCAAAACCCTTCTGTCCATCAGCCTCCTGCTTGCCAGGCACAACCAGCAAATCGGCGTACATTGCCCAGCGAAGGTGCGCCAGAGCAGTCTCACCGCTTGGCCCCTCCATGAAAAATATTTTTTTGAATCCCAGCTTGTCGCAATAGAACTCGACAGAAGAAGCGACTCTGGTCACAGAAAGTGTCGCAAAGCATGGCATCGGGTATATTTCATTTTCAAATTCGGTCACTTCTTGTCCCTCACAAAATGCGGCATCTCAAAAGGAATCTCCAGCGAAAGCTCTACAAAACCCATATAAACACCGTTTTCATACCACGGCGACTGGTAGATCATCTTTTTTATGCCATTCTTTTCGATTGTGTAAACATTTTTTGTGCCTTCAGCTATCATTTTGGCAAGTTTTGACCGAGATGGCTCAGGATGGCAATCTAGAACATTTTGGCCAACAAGCGAGACCCCACCGTCACCTTCAAAGGTTTTCATGGCCTTCTGGTTCATATAGAGGATTTTGCCCTCTTTGTCACAAACCGTCATTGCACCTGGAAATTCATCTGTCCACATGTGAGCAATTTTACGCAAAACCCTTCACTTTTCTATTAAAACCCGCCCTCTTTTGAGAAAAGTCATGACTTGTCTAACAATCTTTCAGGAGAAAAGATTTTTGATTTTTTTCCCTTTCTCCTTTTGAGAGAAAGGGCCTTGTTAATATTTTCCCCTCTCCTGACAAGGGGAGTTACTACTGTTTTTTCCCTCTCCTTCCAGGAGAGGGGTAGGGGTGAGGTGGTTTTAGTCCTTCAATTCCTCAAAAAGCCTCTCCAAAACAGCCTCAATATTGTTAAAAACATCATTGTTCCAAAATCTTATCACACTAATTCCACTCCTCCTCAAACTTTCCGTCCTCAGAAAATCACTTCTTTCCTTCGCCGAATCATTGTGGCCGCCGCCATCAAGCTCAATGGCCAGACGCCTCTCATTGCAATAAAAATCCACAATGAAACCGTTTATTGTATGCTGTCTCCTGAATTTGAGCCCCAAAAATCTTCTTCCCCTGAGGATCCCCCAAAGCAAACCTTCTGCATCTGTCTGGGATTTTCTCATTCTAGCAGCATGCTCAAGAAGCTGCTGCCTTTTTTCATAATCTGGCCAGGATAAAACCCCCTCATCCTTTGTCCTTCTCCCGCCTGGAGAAGGATTTTTGCCATCTTTTTTCTCCATCCAGTTTCCCTTCCAAAACTCCCCTAGCAGGAGGAGTTGCTACTATTTTTCCCTCTCCTTTTTTCAGGAAAGGTTGCTCTTTTCTCCCTCTCCTTCCAGGAGAGGGGTAGGGGTGAGGTGGTTTTAAAACCACCAAAAACTTACCTCAAAACCCTATACCTCAGCCAGACATACCCGCCCTCGAGTGTCTGGCAAGAAATAAGCTCCAGAGGAATATTGGTCGACCCTGGCAGTTTCGCAAACGATGGGCCGTCGCCACCGGCAATAATCGGCTGGACCAGCAAACTCACCTCGTCAACAAGGCCAAGCCCCAAAAGCACGCCGTTGAGCGTCCCGCCGCTGTCGACGCGCACGGTCTTTGCGCCAAAGTCCCGCTCCAGCGCGGCAAGCGCCTTCACAAGATCGACCTTGTCCTCGCCCTCGACAATCACCTTCACGCCAACCGAACCCAGATAATCCAGGTGCTCCTTTGGTGTGGCCTTCGAGCAGAGCGCAACAAACTCGCCCCAGTAGCCGGAAAGTTTGAGGTTTGTCCAGCATTTGACCCTGCCCCTGCTGTCGCAGACGGCAAGCACGGCCTTTGAACGGTCAACCGGCAAGGCGCGCGCAGAGCTGATGGCCGAAGCGTCATCCTCAGGTGTTCCAGATTTCAGGGCTGTTTCGCTCCCGCACAGCGTTGCGTCCTCTTTCCATGTTCCCACGAGGGAATAGAACAGGCCGATGTTGGGGTCGGAAGTCGATAGACTAGAATTTAGCGTTGTTAGATTGAATAGGACCATTTATCTTCCCTGGCAAATTCCTTGTTTCTAATTGAAAAAATAAATTATCGGTGTCTCTTTTGAAATCTAAAGCTTCATTTCTTTCTTTTTCTTGTTTAAAGATATCTGTACGTTTTTTAAAAAAATTAATTGTGTTGTCATATTTTGTCTTATCTTTTATTGGGATGTGATTGCCATGAAAAATTTTACATATTCCTATAACATCACTTTGATTTTTCTTAAAAAAGTATGCAGGCCAATCTAAGACCATTAGATCAGTCTCAATATTTTTAGAACTATTATCCTTCTGTTTCAGAGAAACAGTATAAGGAATATAATTGTTTATATCATCAAAAAAATAATACGAATCAACATCTTCGAGTTTTTGTTTGATTCTATTTTCTAGGTATTTTTGTTTTTCCAGAATTGAGAATGAAGTTGAAGTTGTGCATATTATTCCAATCCATTCCGCCATTTCATAAATTTCTGCTGCATCTATTGCAGCTGGCCCCATGTACACCTTTTCATCCTCATCTGTGAACAAGGAACCTTCAGAAATTGCTCCCCTGATAAGCAACTCATTTTCTAATGCAAAATAAAAGAAATCCTGAATAGCTTCAGAAAATAAAAAAGGAAGCATTATTAATTGCTCACTCATTGCGTCATTAATTTCTTTTCCAAATTCTTTTTCGGCATTATGCATATTAGAAACCAAATGGGGGGGGATGTAAATGTTAGAAGTAAGAATTTACGAAAATAATAAATGTATTTGGATGAGAAGAAAAGAAGATCAATACGGGATGACAAACCGGAATTATATCAAAGATGGGACTTACCTAAAAATTAAAGAAGTTCTTGAAGAATCTTTAGAACAAGTGAATGGTAATTTAGGGGTGCTTGATATATCTGATACTGTGTCGAATTGTTCCTGCCCCTCCTCCTAAATCAATAATAGTATTCCAGTATGTGTCACGATCCACCTTTATTCTAATTGGTGAAGAAATTGCCCATCCTCCAAAATGATTGAAACTGGATTGACGTTTGTAATTGGAAAAATTGTAATCATCCATAACAATCACATTACACTGGCAATCAACAGTGACCTCAATTGTATCACCGGCTTCGAGATATTCTCTAGCATGTAAAAAGTCTGCCATATTCCCCTTCTTTTTAATAGGATAACCAAACTGTAATACAGTTGAATCGGTTGTCAAATGGTCT
>JAGOOO010000045.1 GCA_017992475.1 Caldisericia bacterium
TCAGGGTGCTTTCGGCAATGTCCCATTTTTCTATTTCGCCAACATACCCCTCTTTCGGCCTTGTGGAGAGGAATACTTCATATTTTTTGAAGCCAAATGTTTCGAGCAAATGGATGGCGAACTTGACCACACCAACAACTTCCTGCTTGAGCTGTTCCGGAGTGCAGAAAATATGGGCATCATCCTGCGTAAAACCTCTGACCCTCAAAAGGCCGTGAAGGGTCCCTGAACGTTCAAAACGATAGACAGTACCCAATTCTGCAGTCCTGTATGGCAGGTCCCTGTATGATCTGACCTTTGACGCATAATTGACCATGTGGAAAGGGCAATTCATTGGCCTTGCGTAGTACTCTACAGTTTCAAGCTCCATTGCAGGATACATGTTGTCTGCATAAAAACCCAAATGGCCCGATGTTCTCCAGAGGTCGGCTTTTCCAACGTGAGGGCTATAAACGATCTCGTAGCCCCTCTTCCTGTGCTCCGTCCTCCAGAAATTTTCGATTATTTCCCTGACTACAGCGCCATTCGGCTGCCAGATTACTAGGCCACCACCGACATGCTCGTCGATGATGAACAGCTCAAGCTGTTTGCCAAGTATCCTGTGGTCTCTTTTTGCTATTTCTTCGAGGCGCTTGATGTGCTCTTCCAGGCCATCTTTTGTCGAATAAGAGGTGCCATAGATTCTTGTGAGCATCTGCCTCTTTTCGTCACCCCTCCAGTAGGCACCAGCGATGCTCATGAGCTTGAAGTGCTTGATGTAGCCGGATGATGGAAGATGTGGGCCCCTGCATAGATCGATAAAATCGCCAAGCTCGTATATGGAAACGGTTGGATCAGGTATGTCCTGGATCAGCTCCACCTTGTAGGTGTCACCTCTTGCCCCAAAAAATGCAAGTGCATCCTCTTTTGTCATTGTTTTGCGCACAAATTTGATGTTCTCGTCCGAGATCTTCTTCATCTCGGCCTCTATTTTTGGCAGGTCCTCCTCAACCAATGGCTTTGGGAGATCAAGGTCGTAATAAAATCCGTCCTTGATTGACGGGCCAATGGCAAATTTGGTCCCAGGGAAAAGCCTGTTGACTGCTGCAGCCATGAGGTGAGCCGAAGAATGGAGCAGGATGTCTCTTCCTTCAGGTGAATCGATTGCTATCACCTCAAAATTCGTGTTTTCCTCAAGCATGGTGGAAAGGTCAGCCAGCTTGTCGCCAATTTTTGCAGCAACAAGATTTTTTGTCGGTATTTCCAGCGCTTTCAGCGCCTGGAATATATTTGAGCCCTTTTCTATCTGGGCAGATTTTCCTGAACAGTTAACACTAATCATTGTTCCTCCTAGAATATTTTTACATTGTTGATTTCAAGCTCATACTCGCACCCGAGAAACTGGGCAGACTTGCGCATCGCCTGCATTCTTGAGGCAAAAATCTCAAGATAGTCGGCAGTGCAGGCGATCTGGGGGTCAAGGCGAAGTGAGAGCAAAACTTTGCCTTTTGAGGCAGAAACATTGCTCTCGAGCACTGCATAGTTGACCCTATCATGTATATCGGTCTTGATGTCGGCGGTTGGCCTGACTCTTGACCTGTTTACATCGCTCTTGTCTGCAATGATGGTCACGGCCGTTGTGACAGTGGAAATGACGGGTTTCTCGTCATCGTCATGGCACGAAATGGCTGTGATAACCCTTGCAAGCTCCTCGGGCAAAAGACCATGCTGCACCAGAAAAGGGGAAACCAGTGTTGCACCCAGTGGGCCGTGGTTTTCCCTCCCGGTAAGGTTTCCGATGTCATGAAGAAAAGAGGCAGCACAGGCGACATCGGTCTCCCACTGGGACAAACCCAGTCCGGAGCATATCTTCCTGGCCGCCTCACAAGTGACGGTGGCATGCCTAATCCCATGCTCCGTATAGCCAAGGGCAGCTATCTGCCTGTCCGAGGCCTTCAGGAGCTCCACAATGTAAGGATCATTTTCAATCCTGTCCAGTTGAATCATCTTCTCTCCAATTTAGCCACTTTGACGCATACTGGTCAAAGGTTCCATCAATTATAGCGTTTCTTGCTCCATCCACAACACATTTGAGGAAATGGAGGTTGTGTATTGATGCGAGAGTGGCGGCAAGCATTTCTTTTGCTTTAAAAAGGTGCCTCAGATAGGCCCTTGTATAGTTCCTGCAAGTATAGCAGTCGCAATCGTCTTCGATTGGCCGGAAATCTTTTGCGAATCTTGATTTTGAAATGGAGAGTGTTCCTTCTTTTGTCATGACTGCGCTGTTCCTTCCAAGCCTGGTTGGCAGGACACAATCAAACATGTCAATTCCGGAGGTTATTCCCTGAATGATTCCAGCAGGGTCACCAACACCCATGAGGTACCTCGGTCTGTCCTTGGGCATCCTGGGGACCACAACATCCAGAATCTCCCCTGCAAGCTCAAGCGGCTCACCAACAGACAGCGAGCCAACTGCAAAACCGTCGAAATCCATGGAAGTTGTTACGTCACACGACCAGGCCCTGTCAGTAAGTTCAAAACCGCCCTGGATTATTCCAAAAACGAGCTGGTCAGGTTTTGATCTTGCCTCAAGCGAACGCTTTGCCCACTCGTGAGTAATTTCCGTGTAGTGTCGGGCTTTCTGCTGTGCAATCGGGTATGGCGTGCAGATGTCCAGCACCATTGCTATGTCTGAACCTAGCTTTTCCTGGATTCCTATTGCACTCTCAGGGGTGAGGAAATGGGCCGAACCATCAAGATAAGATTTGAAATGAACACCTTCTCTGGTTATTTCTCTTAAACTCGCCTGGCTCATGACCTGAAAACCACCCGAATCGGTAAGTATTGAACCGTCCCAGTTCATGAACTTGTGAAGGCCACCGGCCTCACGAACAAGGTCTTCGCCTGGCTGGAGCATGAGGTGATAGGTATTGCAAAGAATCAAGCCAAAACCGATCTCCTTGACCTGCTCTGGTGTCAATGCTTTTACTGTAGCTTGCGTTCCAACGGGCATGAAAACTGGTGTCTTTACTTCACCATGTGCAGTCTTTAAAACGCCCGCCCTTGCCCTGCCGCTTGATGCCTCAAGTTTGTAGCAACTCATTTGCCTTCGAGACGCCCTTCTATCAAATCGCAGACTTCCTGAAGGATAAGGTTTGTCCTTGCTACACTTGTATCAAACGCGGCTTTTGCGACCGCTTTTGCGACTGCCTGGGCGACTCCTTTTGCAAAGGGTTCTATTATTATCCTGTCTTCCCTCAGCTCGTTTTCCGGAAGCAGGCTTGCGATTGTCATCGAGGCTGCGACCTTCATTGCCTCGTTGATGACGCGTGCCCTGGAATCAAGAGCACCCCTCATTATGCCAGGGAAAGCAAGCAGATTATTTACCTGGTTACCAAGGTCTGACCTTCCTGTGCAAATTATCTTTGCTCCGGCTGATTTTGCCTCTTCTGGAGAAATGTCGGGATCAGGGTTTGAGAGGGCAAAAACGATCGGATCTTTAGCCATTCTTTTAATGTCCTCGCCAGTAACGAGGCCAGGGCAGGCAAGCCCGATAAATATATCAGCGCCAACAAGCCCCTCGTGGAGTGTTCCCTTAAAATTCTCTTTGTTCGTTATCTCGGCAAGTTTGTATTTATAAGGCATCATGTAGTCGGTCCTTCCCCTGCAAATAACACCCTCGCGATCAAATAGTATGACATCACCAATTCCTGCGGCAACAAGCAATTTGGCAACAGCTGAACCAGCAGCACCCGCACCTGAAATGATGACTCTCTGGTTTTCTATTTTTCTGCCAAGCAGCTTGAGTGCGTTGTATATGCCGGCAAGCGCAACAACAGCCGTGCCGTGCTGGTCATCATGGAAAACCGGAATATCCAATTCTTTAATTAGTATCTCTTCTATCTCGAAACAGTGAGGTATCTGTATGTCCTCAAGGTTAATTCCGCCAAATATGGGTTCCATTGCTTTTACGGCCGCAACAAATTCCTCATTTGTTCTTGCTTTCAATGGTAGAGGAAATGCGTCAATTGCACCATATTCAACAAAAAGGGCACATTTCCCTTCCATGACTGGTATCGATGCCTCAGGGCCTATGTTTCCCAATCCCAAGACGCGACTACCATCGGTCACTACAGCTATGGTATTGCCCTTTATTGTATAGTCATAAACGGTTTCAGGGTTTCTATATATCTGCCTGCATGGTTCGGCAACCCCTGGGGTGTACCACACCGACAGTGCGTGCTTTGACCTGAGATCGTCTTTTACATCAACCCTTATTTTGCCTTTGTGCAAATGGTGAAGCTTTAAGGATTCTTCGTCAAATATACTCATGTTTCATCTCCTTGGTTTCCTGACGGGTGAATATGATAGGGAAATGCCCTAAAATTGAAAGTCAAAAATCATTTTTTTTACTTGACTTCATTTTTTGCGGGACTTAGAATTTCCAATCAAGTGATGGCATGCGCTGTCCACCTGACGGACGATCCTCAGGTCATGACGCAAGCGGTACGCAGATAGTTTTTTAAGTCGCACCAGGCGACAGGAGGTATGCAATCGAAAAGAAGTTGCGCACAAACAAGGAGA
>JAGOOO010000017.1 GCA_017992475.1 Caldisericia bacterium
CAGCGCCTTTATGAGAGGATAGGCTTTGTAAACAGGTATGCCGAGATGAGGTATTACAAGCATTCGAAATAATCTGGGTTTTGCCTTGATATTAAAAAGGCCCTCCATTATGGAGGGCCTTTTTAATTAGTTGTTACCTAATTTATTTCATGTGGACGATTCTTTCGACCTTTTTATTAAGGCCGAATGCATCGTCAACAGAGATAATCACTTTGTAATCGCCAGCTGAGGTGTAGGTGTGCGTTAGTGTGTGCGGCTCTTCATTTATTGCGGTGAAGATTTCTTTCTTGGAATTATCTCCGAAGTCGACAGTGACTTCATATGGTGAAGCACCATCTTTGCAGACTATCGTGAGTTCCATTTCCTGGCCGGCTTTGCCTTCCGAGGTCTTTGTGTTTATCCCCTTCCAGGTAGCAACAACACTGAGCTCTCTTCTGGCATTGTCCGGAACGATGATGATGGTTGCGTAGGCATATTTATCTGGGAGGCCGAGGGCTGATACTTTTCCGGTGTTAACAAGCACCATGTTGCTGGTCCTTGGAAGCATGTCCGGGTTCTTGATTCTGAATGTCAATACAAACCTCTTCGATTCCCCTGGCTGGAGGTCGCCAATGTCGTATTTTACAGAAGTTGCACCACCCTGGTTTGCAGGTCTTGATGAGACAAATTCAAATTCCCTTGGGAACAGGTCTGTCATGAACACTTCGCTGGCGACATCACCGCCAACATTTGCAACAGTCACTGTAAAGACTATGAGGTCCGTTGGCCTCAACACCATTGCTTTTGAAGTTTTTGTAATCTGGGTCTTTGGTCTGTAGATCCCGAATGGGGCCTTGGCTGTTATTGGGTCGAGCTCATTTGTGAAGAGTATTGCGTTGTTTACAAATTCCAGGGTCTCTTCACCGAATATCTGGTGCTCGTCAATATTGAAGCTCAGAACATAAGTTAGTGACTCACCTGGCATGATAGTACCAATGTAGAGAGTCCAGATACCATTCCTGACTTCTCCAAGCGGCGGTTCAACCGTGATATAGGCAAGAACATTTGGCAATTCATCAACAAGCGTGACTTCAGTGAGCGGATCTGTGCCGCCATTTGTTACAACAAGGGTAAACTGGACTATTTCATTCTTCTTGAAGTAGCGCTGATTAACTGTTTTTGTCAGTGTAGCGCCACGAGTATGGATTGTGACGGTGGCCTGGGAATTGACTGGTTCAATGCCCCTGGCTGTGCAAATGGCAAAGTTTGTCACTGTAAGCGGTTCACCACCAAAGTTGTAGTCCGGGAGGACTCTGAAAGAGATGGTCAATGTTCTTATCTCACCGGTTGCCATGTCGCCAACGCCCCACTGTATTACATTACCATTGACGGTGACTGGTTCGGATGAGGAAATATACATGAATTCGACTGGGAAAGTATCTGTTACGATGACGTTTGTTGAGGCATTGAATGCTGAATTTACTGTAAGTGTGAAGACGATTTTATAAAACCTATTGCTCCTGATGTATTGCAAACTTCATTTGACACGAGCGGGATGTTTCTATCAAAACGGTGCCTGAAAGTTGCTCTGTTACAAATATTTGAAGTAACGGTTGCATCAACCAATACCTGGAAAGTGAATACTAGGTCATCTTCTTCGTCGTTTGCTATTGCCCAGCGTAGTATTGTCCCACTTGGCGAGCCATTTGGCGCATCACCAGCGATCCATGTGAAACCGCCATCAGTTGAGTAAGATGCAATTGCTGGATTGGCAGAACCACCGATGTATGTTGTTCCATTTGGTATTGCATCTGTAATGTACGCACCCCTGAGTGGGTCACCATCTGGATTGTCAAAAGACCAATTTAATCTATAGGTGAGTGTGTCACCACCCCTTACTGGAGCAGCGTCATCGGTGAAATCAAGATCTCCGTCTACATCAACTTCTTTTGTCAGATCAAAAGTACCGGTCATGTTGAAGAAAAGCCTCACATACATTATTTCCCAGTTTTTGGGCGGGTTTGTTGGGTCGTAATCACTCGCTTCATTGTATGTGAAATCTTCCCATGAGATGTGTGGCATGTCGACACTATCGACGATCAGATCTGGCTCAAGTGAATCCCTTCTATTGGCACTGACAACAACATTTGTTCCATCAGTGGAGCTGTATGTTTGCTTGTTTCCACAAAGCCAGTTTGATCCGTTCCAGTAGAAGTAGCAAATTTCAAAATTGCTGTTCCAAGTGTTGTCTGACCATGCAATGTGTGGGTTATTGTTTGAGTCAAGCTCAAGGGACGGAGTGTTTGAATCACCAGTATTATTGGTGACGTTTGCATTGGTGCCATTGTATACAGCATTATTTATAGTGATCCAGGATGATCCACTCCATCTAACATAGAAAATATCAAAATTGCCGCTGGCCGTCCTGTTTGACCAAGCAATGTGCGGCCTGTTGTTTGTGTCCACTTCGAGCGATGGCCTGACGGAAGTCGAAGTGCTACTGGAAACTCTGGGACTACTTGATGTCCAGACGCCCCCTGAGACATTGAGCCAGTCTGTGCCATTGGAGCGGACATAAGCAATTTGCCATGTTACGCCCCAGTTCATGTCTTGCCATGCAATGTGCGGCCTGTTGTTTGAATCCAAGGCAAGAGACGAGAATTCGGAATCTTTGCCTGGGGTCTGGCTTACGATGACAGCGGTCATGCCACCACCACCCGACCATGAAACACCCCTATGGCTTACCCAATCTGTTGTTCCAGCAGTAGTCAGTCTGGCATAAATTATTTCTCTATCACCCTTGTCATCCATTGTCATTGAAACATGTGGAAGATTGTTGGAATCAAGCTTGAGGCATGGGTCGTAATAGTTGATTTGTCCTGGAGGGCTTATCCTGCAGTTTCCAGTGGCGCCATACGAGGAATTGTTGTCCTGCTCCCATTGGCGATCAACCGGGTCCCAATGTACGTAGGCAGGTTCATAATTGCTTCCCCATGTTACATCCACCCAAACGATGTGTGGCATATCATTTGAATCGAGCTGGAGCGATGGGTTAATTGAGGCGAGTCTTGTTTTTGAGACGTTGGCATTTGAGCCATTGTAAGTTGCACCTTGAGCATTGACCCAATTTGTTCCGTTCCACCAGGCGTAGAATATATCTGTCGCAACTGGATCTGTCCCCGTGTTGTCTGTCCAGGCAATATGTGGTCTTCCAAGTGAATCAATCGCAAGAGAGGCTTCTGTAGAAGTCCCGGTGTTTACACTAACATTTGCATTTGTTTTTGGTGGTCCTGGGTTATATGTCTGATCTTTTACATTTACCCATAAAGTGGCGCTTGCAACATTTTTAATTAAAGGTGTTGCTACAAAAGATGACAGCAACATTAGAGCAGACAAAACAATAGCTATATATCTATGCTTCATTTTTCACCTCTACAGAATAAACAGCCGCTATCATTTTATGGGATTAGTGCTAATAGTCAATGGGTCAAATTATCTTATTTTTGCAGTTTCTGAGAGGAATATTCTCGTTTTTGTAGTATTGCTAAAATTTAAACTATTGGTAAATATATTGCTAAACATTAATGTCATTTTGATTATTTTTTAATAGTTAGTGTAGATTTTGGGAAAATTTATGAATTTCAGGAAAGAAATTTCTTTAAATTGTTTTGATCATCTTCCTGACGAGAGTTTTAAAACCAGATGTTTCATAAATTTCTAAAGATTCTTTATTGAATTCGTGCACATCAATGACTATTTGTTTGATCTTTTTAATTTTTGCGGTTTCTTCAATCTTGGCTATTAATGCCTGTTTCAACTCATTTTTGTGGTAATGATCATCTATGGCAATCTCATTCACAATTATAAAGGGTGGCGAGATCAGGTCGTCATGTTTGTGGCAGATCTCGCTGTAGGCATAGCCTATGATTGGGCTGTTCTCTCCGGTTTTTGCTACGATAAACAAATTGTTTAAGTCATCAAGTGCCATATCATAATAGTATTTGTCTATTTCACCAGTTTCCACATGGTTTTTCGAAACATCTAAATGCAAACGCATGATTTTCTGGTATTGTCTATTTAGGGAAATTATTTCATCAACAAGCTTTTTTCTTTCTTCCTGACCCAATTTTTCTGGGTCTACCATTTTGATGATTACCTTATTTTCACCCGTCATAATCTCCTCGCTACAGCAACGAGCTCTTTTGTAAGCAGAAGACTCTGCCTATCGAAAGAAGCACTTGAATAAGTATAATCGATTGCTTGTGCAAAAGGAAACACCAATGATTGATCAACAAAAAGAATAACCCCGGACCATGTTAGAACAATCGATGAGTTGTCTGAAAAAACGATTCTTCTTGAGCCTTGTTTGATGATTTTTCCTGGCCCATCTGGCATCAAAGTCTCTGTAAAAGGTTCCAATGATAAAATTTCTTTTGTGATCTGGACATTACCACTGAAGGTTTGCTGGCATGTTTCGAGGTTGGGATTTACAAGTCTAACCTGACTTGTTGTTATGATTTGTCCACCACCCGGGTAAAAGACGGTTTCATCGGTGTCGTAATTGCCTCCAGTAAAGTTTAGAAGATTGATTGCGCCATCAGTTTCCATACAAATCGAAAGATGGTGCTTGCATGTCCATGATCTACAGGCAAGAGGAGTGAAATCCAAAGGAAATGCGGTGTACTGTATTGTTGAGGACGATGTGCCGCTACTTGGATTTGCTGTGCCACTGTGGTTTCCTAAAAATTGGGCACCGTTGATGTTCCCGTAAATTGTGCTCGTTATCTGAATCACGTTACCTCCCGTGTCTTACGTGGTTTTAACAAGACAATTTATCAAAACACTTAAAAAAGAAAAGACCAGATCGGCATCTTAGCCGACCTGGTCAGGTTCTATTATCCAATGGCTACAGTGCAGTTGTCAAGTAGAATATATGGCAGTACCATTTCGCCATTAAACCCTGAAATTTCCACATCCGAGCTTATTGCAGCTATGTTATTGTTTAATGCTTCAAAGAGATTGACTGATACCATGGCATCTTTTATTCTGCCAACGATCTCGCCGTTTTCTACCAGGAACCCGAGGTCAACATTTCCAGCAAGCTGGCCTGTCAGTGGGTTGCCCATCATGGTCCCGATGAGCCCATCAAAATAGAAGCCCTTTTTGATCCCTTTCAGGATTTCATTGGAGGGCTTGCTACCTGGTTGCATGACTATTGTGGATTGAGTGATGACCGGAGCGTTGTCAATTTCTGGTGGAGGGTTGAAAATGCCGCCTTTCTTGAATGCGTTGCCAGTTGATGCCATTGACAACTTTTTTGCAGTTCTTTTGTCCAGAAGGAAGTTTTTTAATACACCATTTTCAATGAGTGAGGTGCGCTGGGTTGGGGTGCCTTCATCATCATAAGGGCAAGAATGGTTCCTAAGGTCCATCCTACCGTCATCAATGAGCGTGAACATATTAGAAGCTACTTTTGTCCCAAGCTTGTCCGTCCATGGACTGACTTTTCTTTCAACACTTTTGCCACCAACGGATGCCAAAAGAATATTTATGGCATGGAGAAATGCGTTTGGTGTAAACAACACTGGATATTTGCCGGAATTAGTTTTTACATTTTTCTGCCCATATTTAAAATTCCGGATTGCTTTTTCAACCAGTTCTTTCTTTTTGGCTTCATCCTTGATGCCTATAAAACCCTCACCACAACCGAGCATATTGTCGCCATCAGTCAGGTCTATGTAGCATCCCCAGGAAAAGGTGTCCTTCTCGTAAGAGCCTTTGAATCCATTGCTTGTTGCCATTTCAGTCTTGAAATGACTTTTTGTTACACCAGCGTGTGCTCTGGCTTTTGGGTGAAGGCCAGATATTGCGCCGATTGTTTCTTTGCCCATGTCCACCATTTGCTGAATTGTAAGCTCTTTGGTCTCTTTGCTTGTTATGATCGGGGATGCAAAACTAGCATTTGAAGCAAACTCAAAGTCCATCACCGGAGAGTATTTTATTGTTTCAAGCGCCTGATTTATTAAGCCTTCAACATCACCTGGCTTTGTTGTGGTCGAGAAAGCCAGCTTGCCATCCTTCACGGCACGCATTGCATAACCTTCCCTTTGGGTTTCTGAAATCTCTTTGAGCCTCCCGGATTCAAAACTTACCGGTGTTGTTGTTCTGTTGTAGTGGATGACCTCGACGCTCTGAAAGTGTTTCTTTGCCTGCTCAATTATTTTTTCTATCATGCTTGCACCTACTTTCCCGAAACAACAATCTTCTGGATGCGGATTGATGGCGAACCATGCGAGGTTGGAAGAGGCATCTGGCCACCCTTTCCACAGCCACCGGCACTGTCAGGTTGTACGAAATCCTTGCCTACCATGTCGATTGCTCTAAGTGTCTCGAAGACGTTGCCTTGAAGAACGCTTCCCTGGCACATCTGCCCAATCTTTCCATTTTGTATTTTGTATGTGACCATTGAAGAGAAGGTGAACATCTCCCCGTTGGTCTGGCCGCCAAAGACGCCCTGGCAGAGCAGTCCGTCTTTTATCCCGTTGAGCATCTCATCCATAGAGGAATTGCCAATCTCGATGCAGGTGTTGCGCATCCTTGGAATTGGGGCGAACTTATAGTTTATTGCCCTTGCTGAACCAGTGGCTTTCTCACCCATTTTTCCGGCCGTTTCTCTGCTATGGAGTCTTCCAACAAGCTTGCCTTCCTTGATAAGGTAAGTCTTCTCTGTCGGTGTTCCCTCATCATCGTATTTGAGGTATCCCCTTGTTCCCTTGTCCAGACCTGTATCGTAGACATTCAAGATTGGTTTTCCGAATTGCCTGCCCATAGTCATAACTTCTGCAAGTGAGGGGTTTTCGTAAACATTATCACCCTCGGAGAGGTGTCCAAAGGCCTCATGGATAAATGTACCGGAGAGAATTGGGTCAAGAATTACAGTGTAGGAACCACTGTTGACTTGCTCACAGTCAAGCAACTTGACTGCTGTCTCAGAGACTTCAAGCACTTTCTGGTCAAGATCAAGAACAACGTTGAAGTCATCACTGGAGCCAACGCCAGTAAAGTAATTTTGTGATACCCCGTCTTTTGCAGACATTGCGATGAAGTTGGCACCCAGATCCATCTTTTCCTGTTCGATATAAGCGCCCTCTGAGTTTGCAAAATATAATTTTGAGTATGCGTCCTTGTAGTAGACCCTTGTGGTTTTGACTAATGGTGAAACAGAAAGCATCAATTCTGTATAACCCTTTAGCAGATCAACTTTTTTTCCAAGCGGTACATTTCTTACATCATTCTTTACGTCTAGCTTTACCGTATCAACGATTGATTTTGTAGGCGCAAGCATGCTTTTTTCATTAATAGTGTTGCCAATAGTACGCGCCATCTGCACAGCTGCTTCAACCTTGGATTCCAATTCATCAATTGAATTGAAGGAAGCAAAACCCCAACCACCCTTGTAAAGTGCCCTGATTGCACCACCAAAGGCCTTTGTCCTCTGGACCTGGTCAAGGTCATGGCCTTGATAGGAAATACCAGTGTGGTCAGTGTCTTCAATCCTTATTTCAAGGTAGTCACAGTCATTTCTTTTTGTCAAACCGGTCAAAAGTGTTTTCATTGCCACCTCGGAATTTTCTTTGTAACAACAAAGTTATTACTTTGGACCCAAAACTTCAAGCAAAGTTTTGACTGCGGTTTTGGTTTTGTTATTTAAGAATTTGCGACACCCAATATGAAAGCCACTTGGTCCCTCCAAGGGCCACCATCCACAGAGCAATTGCTAGTGTTATCGTGATCAAAAGGGCAAGCGAGAACTTGAAGAAAAAATCAAGCATCTTTGATCTCTGCTCAAACATTGGGCCCTCCTTCAAATGCTTTGCCATCATAGATGAAGTACACCTTGTCTGCCATTTTTATCAGTACTGGATTGTGCGTTATAATGATTGTGGTTCCTTTCCTCAGCACTGGGGATATGTCTGCAAATATCTCCTTGGCCGTTGGGATGTCTACCTGTGCCAGAGGTTCATCCAGCAGGAGTATCTCCCTGTCCATCAGCATGACTCTTGCCAAGGCAACTCTCTGTTTCTCGCCAGCGGATATATTTCTTGCACGTTCCCCCAACGGGCCGTCACCAAGCCGTTCAGCTACCCCCGAAAGCCTGCAGAGCTTTATCACTTCCACCGGGTCATTTTTTGTTTCTCGCCCAAAAGTGACATTTTCGACCAGGTTGCCAGGGCCAAAATATGGGTGCTGGCTTAGAAAACCTATCTTTCCCCTCCAGGCTTGTCCATCCAGCTCCTCCAATGCAGTGCCGTTTATTTCCACATGCCCTGATTTTGGGTTCAGGAGCCCTGCAACAATTTTTAGCAGCGTTGTTTTTCCTGCTCCAGAGTCGCCGGTTATTGCGACTATCTCGCCAGGTTTTGCCTGGATGTCCAGCTCTTTCAATATTTCCTTGCTTTCGGCATAAGAGAAAACAATTTGTTTACACTCAATTGTGTATGGTCCATCCGGGATTTTTTCCTTGCCGGTTTTTGGCAGTTCCTTGGCATCATAGACCTCAAAAAAGCGCTGTATCGATATTGATGTTCCAACAAGCCCTTCCCAGAGAGAAAACATCGTCTGGAGTGGTGATGTGATATATCCAAATGCTATTGTAATGGCAGACACTTTGCCCAGTGTCCATGCACCTGATGTGACTTGCCCCCACCCGAAAATATTTATCAGAAGCGAAACTACAGCGAGTATTAGACTTTGAACCAGCCCTGATCCTGAAGAGACCAGTGATGAGACCACACCCATGCGCCATACCGAAACGTATTCCCTGATGTATGACATCATGGCCCTTCGCGTCTGGCCTGACATTCTCAAATCCGAGAGCGATGATACGAGGTCGTATTGTGTTGAACTGAGCTTTCCTGATGCATCCATTCTGACCTTTTGGTATGACCGGAGCAGTCTCTGGATAAAATACCATGCTGTTGTAGTGAAGATGAGCGTTGGGAATCCGAATGCAGCGACCCTCCAGTCCATCACTGCAACTGCCGCTGGAATGGCCAGGATTCTTACAACAAGCGTGAATACAGTGTTGAGCGAGCTTGAGATGTAGCTAATTCCATTTGCAAGCCCGCTTGATCTGCTTATGAGGTCTCCGCTTCTTTGGGAGTCAAAGTATTCCTCATCAAGTTTTGAGAGTTTTCTATAAAAATCCACCTGAGTTTTGAACGCTATGTAGCTTGAGAGGTACTCTGAATAAATACTATTGAACCATCCGACAAGCATTGAAAAAAGGTTTGCCCAGAAAGTGAACATCAAAACATTGACTATCAGGCCTAAATCACCCTTTGCCACTCCATTGTCCAGGATTATCTTTGGCGCAAATGGCAGAATCAATCCAAATGCAGCCGAGATTACGGAAAAAAGCGAAAGTAAGATAAAATGCTTGAGCAATGGTCTGGCATAAGGAAGGACCCTTTTTAGATGTTTTAAGTTCTCCGCAAACCCGTGCCTTTTCGGTGGTTCAGGGGGTGTAAAATCCAGCTCAACCCCCAATTTCTTTATGATTACCTTTTTTTTCATTGCAACTCCCATCTGGATTATAGTTTATATTTCCAAAGGTTGTTTCTGATAACAGGATTAAAACCGACAGATTGTTTTTGTGCTTGTCACTTGGTTTTATTTATGCTAGAAACATCATTGAATATTTGCATTGAGTGGTGGCTTGCTATAAAATTGTTTTTCGGAGGTCTAGATGAAGCGTATTGCCTTTGCACTTGCGGTTATACTCTTTTTGAGCTTTCCGGTATTTTCAGCGTCTTCTGTGGAACCACCACATTGCACAGTTACCCTGGAAGCACCTGTGGGGAACCCCACCATTGATGCCTTGGGAAATTTAGTGGGCAGGGTGAGATTTGTTCTCACCGGAGAGGGCAAAACTGCCATCTGGGGACGTTTCATTGTAGATGGTCAGGAGGGGCCGACCTATTTCAAGACCCTTATTGCACCATCACCAGAGCCAATAATTTTTGAAACCTTCCTGCCGACATCTCTTAGTGGCAGCCACGAGATCTATTTTGAACTTATATCTCCGAATGAGTCAAAAACTTCCTCGACCACCTATATCGTCAATCCACCGAAACAAGATATTTCTGGAGTAAAAATCATCTCTCCAATAAATGGTCAAATTATAAATCAGGGTGATTTTTTTGAGGCAAAAGCAGAAATACCGCTAAAAGGTCAAGGAACATACGAGATTTCTGGTAAGTGGATTGTTGATGGAGTCAGTCATCCTTTCAGCCAAAAAATGCAGGTTGCATGGCAGGCAGTTGCAAAAGTATCTCAGGTGCTTCCAACGAATGTTTCTGGCGATCACACCGTTGAGCTGATAGTTGATTTGCCGACAGCATACAAATCAGGAATTATTAAATACACAGTTTCTTTAAAAGCACCAATAGCAGTTGTACTTGATCCTGTCATTCAGGATGCAACTGTTTCAATCGATGGAACTACAAAAATCAAAATTAAGATAAATGTTACCCAGGCAGGTTCTTTCAACTTGCTTGGTTACCTTCTCCTCGATGGTAAAGTGTATGATAAACTTGAAAAGATTGTTATTGGTCCTGGTGAATTTATTTATGAAATGACTATACCCGCCCAGTCTGCGGGTCCGCATACTGTCCAGTTTAAACTCGTTTCTCCGACAGAACTGCTTTCTAATGCTGTAACTTTTAGGGTTGTTGGAGAAGCATGGGTATGGCCCGGCATAATCTACCCTGGCGATGGGACGACTGTTACCCAGAACTCGCCGCTTGTTGCAGAACTTGGGATCAAGGTTGGTGGAAAAGGCACCATCAAAGTGGTTGGCGTATGGATGATAGATGACCTTCCATATCGTGATTATGAGCAGATGCTCCAAATAACATCGGAAACAATAATTCTGGAAAAGATGCCCCTTCCAACTGATGCTCCTGGCTGGCACAGACTGAAATTCAGGATGACCTGGCCGTATTATGAGGAGACAAAAGAAATCTGGTACAGGATATGGGGGAGAGAGCAACCACCGAGTTTCCTGCAAGTCATTACACATCCGCAGTCACCATATTCAAACTACCAGAGTTTTCAGCTCCAGGTGAGAGCTCAGGACGATAGGGGAATCAAAAATCTCTGTGCTTATGTCGATTTTGCCAAGCATGTTGATGTATCAATGGGTGGAATGATGGTTATCGACTATATAACGCCTACCATTGGCCCGCTTCCGGTTGGCGAGCACACATGGTCTGTTACACTCACAGATCTTGATGGACTCGAATCAGAATACATAGGGAAGTTTGTTGTCACGAAATCTTCTGGTGTTCTGGAGGGTTTTGTGCTTAACAAGATAACCAACGGGCCAATTGTCGATGCAGAAGTGTCTTGCGCTGGACATCTGGTGAAGACAGATGCTTATGGAAAATACAGGATCGATGGGCTTGGTGAAGGTGAACAGGTGGTCATGGCCACTCATCAGTCATACAGGAGTGCTGAAGCAAGGGTCACAATTTTTGCTGGTGTGACCACAAATGCACCAACGCTTTATCTTGATGACAAAGGCCCATTACCCTTTGTTTATCAGATAGAGCACTGGCCGCAGGTTCCAAAGACTGGTGAGAGTTTTGTCTTGAGTGTATATGTGAGGAATGATGGCGCTGATGCTGATCTTTCGGAAGTAGCAATATCCTGCCCGGAAGGCGCAGTAATTGAAATTGATCCTGATACTGGGGCCCAGTATCCATCGTTTGCCTATGTCTATTATCCTGGGTCTTTCATAGATCACAGAGATGGCCAGCAAATAAGAGCAATCCATCCTGTTGCCATTGTTAGGTGGAATTCTTGGGGCAGTGGCGTGACAAGAAAGGTAATGATCAAGGTGTCTCCGCAGGAACCTAAACCATTCAATTTCTGGGTCAGGGCTATGATGTCAAAAGGTCTGTCAAAAGAGATTTTCCCGAGAAATTCTGAAATAATCGACCAGCAGGGTTATCCAATTAAAGAATACAGGGTTGAGGTGCAACCGAAATAATGAAAAAATCGCTCCTTCTCCTTATCGTTTTCTCTGTTCTTTTTGCCTCCCCGGCAATCGCTGAACCACCTACTGATCCGGGTAATTCAGGCAGGGTGAACTTTATTGGGCGTGAGCCAATGACGATGAGATGGAAGAAGCATGTGGATTATGAAACAGAAGAGCTACCATGCGCAACTAATGGTAAACACGTTCTTGTTGTTTCTGGCCAATATAGCATAGTTTGTCTGGATGCCGATACAGGAAACCAACTATGGAAAAGACAAACAGTTGATTATGTAAAATACACCCCTTGCGTAACATCGACCATGGGCCTTGTGACCAGCAAGCTTGGTTACATACAGGCCTTTGATCTTGAGAGGGGGGAACAGAAGTTTCTTATCAATCTTGGTTTTGACGAGCTTACAACACCGGTTATTGGTGAAAACTACGTTTTTCTTAAAGGTCTCAATCACGTTGCCAGAACATCGTCTGCTATGGCCATTGACCTTTATAAAGGCAGAGTTGTTGGGAGCTATGTTCAATGCGATTATTCCCTGGAGCCGCCAGTTTTGTCCCAAAAAGAAGTTTTTGTAGTGACACCAAACAGGAAAGGTATCCAGGCAATCTCGCAATCAACTCTCCTTACCATATGGACAAAGAATCTTAATGATGAAGTGACCCATATTTCAACAAGGATGAACCATGTTGTTGCTGTTTGCAGGTCTGGAAACGTTTACACAATGGACAATGCTACTGGCAATATAGTTTGGAAGACCAATGTTACGGGCCCGGTAATCTGGCCAGCTACCATTTCAATTGATCATGTCATAATTTGTTCAGGATCAAACGTCATTTACTCTTTTAGGCTTTCAGATGGCACCCAGCTTTGGGAAAAACGTTGGCCTGTGACTGTTCAACCTCAATCATCAAGAGCATATGATATCTTCTGTTTTGGCAAAATGATGAGTTTTCATGATCCAAAAAGTGGCGAAAAACTCTGGCAACTTGAATTGCCATCTGAAACAATAGGCCAACCGATACCTTTCCTGGACCAAATATTCGCTGCCACAAAATCAAACAAAATTGTTGCCCTCAAAACAGCAGGTTTTGAAATCTCGCTTTCCTCAAAGAAACTTGATTTGGGAAGTGTTTCTTCAAGTCATCCCTATACCACGTCCCAATTAACAGTGAGGAATAATTCAGGTGAGATTCAGCAGATTTTCACATCATCGAGTAACCCATGGATATCAGTTTCGCACAATGGTTTTGAGATTATGCCATTTGATCAGATTGATATAGCCATTGAGCTTGACATGCATTCGTTAACGCTTGGACAGTCGCAGGGTGAAATTGTTGTTGCCTGGAAAAATGGCTCGATAAAAGTTGACGTCATGGCTAAAAAAATTGGCGATAAGGAAGCTGTGCCTCCAAAACCAGGTTTTCTTTCGCTTGGTACTACCGAGGCAACCCTTGAGGGTAGATTGAACATGGGTGTTCCACTTGCTTCAATAACACTTTTCAACAAGGGAGAGCTTCCGGTCTCGTATATTGCAAAATCCGAAGTCCCTTGGGTTGTTATTGGCAGGCCAAATGGCAGGATATATGGCAATACAAGCACATATTTTACTGCAACAATTATCAATGATCTTGCTTCAGTTGGCGAGAACACTGCAGAAATATATGCAACTTGCCCTGAAACAGGACAATGCTTTACTATTCCACTAAAATATACTAGAAGCCTTGGCAGGACGCATGTCATATTCCAGATGCGCATTGGTTCTTCTGTTGGTCATCTTGGACAATCGAAAATAAGGGTGAGGCCAGAACCATTTATTGAAAACAACTCCATCATGGTTCCCCTGGAAATTTTCAAGCTTGCGCTGGACGCAACCCTTGATGTATACGAATACACCTATGAACCAACCTATTATGTATTGCAAAGGGGAGACATCAAGATAACACATAGACTTGGTGAGTCAAAGGTTTATGTGCAGGAGGGCGCTGGTGAGATAAATGAAATACTGCTACCGTGCCCATCAAGACTCATCAATGAGAGGCCGGTTGTACCACTTTTGGGGATTGCAATGGCCCTCAAGGGTGAAATGATTTACTCACAAGCAGACGGCAAAGTTACTCTTGATGTTTTTCTTCCTGAGCTTCCAACTCAGAAATAAATGTCTGGATTGCTTCTTCGCTAGTATCGTCATCGACTATCTTTAATTTTCTCCCGCCAGCCTTTTTTTGCGTCTTTGCTTCTTCAAATGGTCTGACTGGCAGTTGAACTGGCGTTGTATGCTCTTTTCTTCTTGTTTTCCCGATGCTTGTTTTTGGAAGAACTTTTTTCAGATATTCACCGGTATATGAACCTTCGATTGCGGCAACTTCTTCAGGTGCACCGAATGCAATGAGCTTTCCGCCAGCATCTCCACCATCAGGGCCAAGATCAATGATGTAATCAGCAGATTTAATAACATCAAGATTGTGCTCAATTATAAGCACTGTGTTGCCCTTGTCGACCAATCTGTTGAGGACCTCTATGAGCATGTGAGTATCCGCCATGTGAAGGCCGGTGGTTGGTTCATCGAGGATATAAAGTGTCCTGCCTGTCCCCCTCTTGGACAATTCGCTTGAGAGTTTGACCCTCTGGGCTTCTCCTCCGGAGAGTGTTGTTGCCGATTGGCCAAGTTTGATGTAGCCAAGACCAACATCTCTCAGTACATGGAGCTTGTTTTTTATTGATGGTATACTTTCAAACATCTCGTATGCTTCATCAACCGAGAGGTCGAGTACTTCTGCGATGTTTTTGCCCTTATACTTGATTTCCAGTGTCTCCCTGTTGAACCTTTTGCCCTTGCAAACTTCACATGGCACATAAACGTCAGGAAGAAATTGCATCTCTATTTTGATCATTCCGTCGCCTTCACAGGCCTCGCACCTTCCGCCCTTCACATTGAACGAGAACCTTCCTGCCTCATACCCCCTCGCTTTGGATTCGGGTAATTTTGCAAAGAGTTCTCTGAGGTAGGTGAAGAGCCCTGTATATGTAGCTGGGTTTGATCTTGGCGTTCTACCTATCGGTGACTGGTCAACAATGATGACCTTATCGAGATTGCGGATTCCTTCTATTTTTTCGCACTTGCCTGGCATTTCCCTTGAAGCATAGAATTCTTTTGCGAGACTGGCATACAGGATGTCATTTACAAGTGTACTTTTCCCTGATCCGGAAACGCCTGTTACAACGGTCAGGGTCCCAAGTGGTATTGTTATGTCGTTCCCTTTAAGGTTGTGTTCTGTGGGGTTGACGATCTTTATGGATCTTCCGTCACCAGACCTTCTTTCATCTGGAATTTCCACCTTTTTTTTGCCGGACAGATACATACCAGTTTCTGATATGGGAACTTTGCAGATTTCTGATACGCTTCCAGTTCCAACAACGTGACCGCCGTTTACTCCGGCGCCAGGACCAATATCAACGATAAAGTCGGCTTCCCTTATTGTTTCCTCGTCATGCTCTACAACAATTAATGTATTACCAAGATCTCTCAATCTTTTGAGGGCAGAAAGCAGTTTGCTATTGTCTTTTGAATGGAGTCCAATTGACGGTTCGTCAAGAACATAAAGAACACCACTAAGACTGGAACCTATTTGTGTTGCCAGCCTCAACCTTTGGGCCTCGCCTCCAGAGAGTGTTGCCGACCCCCTGTCGAGACTCAAATAAGCCAACCCGACATCAAGAAGAAAGTTGAGCCTGGATTTTATTTCTTTGACTACCTGTTTGGAAATGGCCATGTTTTTTTCTGAAAGTTTCAGCATTTCAAAAAAATTGAATGCTTTGTCTATTGGCCATGAGGCAATTTCTGCAATATTCTTCCCGCTGACCTTTACTGATAATGCTTCTGGTTTGAGTCTTTTTCCTCCACATACCGGGCAGGGGACCTCAATCATAAGCTCTTCATAGGCCTGGCGCATGCCATCACTTTGTGTCTGTTTGTGTCTGCGCTGTATTGAGGGGATGATTCCCTCAAAGTTGATATTGTAGCTGAATGTTCCACGCTCACTTGTGAGCTGGACCTTTATTTTCTTTTTTGTTGCCCCCCCATAAAGAATTTCCTTTTTGATTTTTTCAGGGAGATCTTTCCATGGCTTGAATGGGTCTGCCCCAAGAGCCTCTGCAACTTGTTTGATTATGGCCACCGAGTAGCTGTCGGTTGATGCAAAACCCGGCGCTTTTATCGCACCCTCGACTATTGAATAGTTTGGGTTTGGAATCAGCAGATCTTCTGAGATTTCGAGTCTTCTCCCCAAGCCATCGCAGACTGGGCAGGCACCAAATGGAGAGTTGAACGAAAAAAGCCTTGGTTCGATCTCTTCAATTGCGACGCCACAATCCGGGCAGGCAAAGTTTTCAGAAAAGGTGAGCTCCATAGGTTCGTCATCTTTTGACTTCTGAACAAGCACTCTGAGAACACCCTCCCCAAGTTTCAGCGAGGTTTCAAGTGAGTCGGCAAGTCTTGTTTTTGATTCTTCCTCAATCAGGACACGGTCTATGACCACTTCCAGGGTGTGGCGCTCGTTTTTGTCCATTTTTATTGACTGGTCAAGGTCAACGGTTAACCCATCGATGCGCATCTTTGTGTATCCTGATTTGCGCATCTTCTCGATCTGCTCTTTGTATTCACCCTTGCGGTGTCTTGCTATTGGTGCAAGTATGGTGGCCCTGAATCCAGGATAATCGCTCATGAGCGTATCTACCATCTGCTGGACAGTTTGCTTCTGGATTGGTTTTCCGCATTTGGGACAATGTGGTGTACCTACCCTGGCCATAAAAAGCCTTAGGTAGTCGTAAATTTCTGTCATTGTGCCAACTGTTGAACGTGGGTTTCTTGATCCTGTTTTCTGGTCGATAGAAATCGCTGGCGAAAGTCCTTCAATATAGTCCACATCGGGTTTTTCCATCATCCCTATAAATTGTCTTGCATAGGCGGAGAGTGACTCGACGTATCTGCGCTGTCCTTCAGCGTAGAGCGTATCAAATGCAAGACTGGACTTTCCAGAACCAGAAAGACCTGTGACAACAATTAGGCTGTTTTTGGGGAGGGTGAGGTCAATGTTTTTAAGGTTGTGCACCCTAGCACCCTTGATGAAGATGTATGATTGTTCCATTAAAAAACCTGATTTCTAAATGAGTTTTTGCTCCGGCTTTTTGTTCCTGAATCCAGAAGCTGCCTTTATAAATGCCAGGAACAAGGGGTGTGGCGTCTCAAACCTGCTTTTGAACTCTGGATGATATTGGACACCTATCATGAATGGATGATTTGTTATTTCGCCAATTTCAACAAGATTGAGGGTCGGATTGATGCCGGAGAACACCATCCCCTTTTCCTGAAGCACGGTTTTGTATTCATTATTGATTTCGAGGCGGTGCCTGTGTCTTTCCTGTATTCTATTGGTGTTATAGATGGAGTAAGCAAGTGTTCCTTCCTCGATTACGCAGGGCTGGGAACCGAGCCTCATGGTCCCACCTTTGTCAGTGATGAATTTCTGGCTTGCCATTGTATCGACAACTGGTTCTGGGGTCTCGGGAACAAACTCTGTCGAATTGGCATTTTTGAGGCCACAAACATGTCTTGCGAATTCGATTGTCATGACCTGGAGGCCAAGGCACAACCCAAGGTATGGGACTTTGTTCTCCCTTGCGTATCTTGCCGCTTCAATTTTTCCCTCGATGCCCCTGTACCCGAAACCTCCTGGAACAAGAAGCCCATCGTATTTTGAAAGCTTTTCCACTTCCCCGGGGGTGGTCAGTGTTTCAGCATCCACCCACTCAATCTCGACCTTATTTTCTGTGGCTATTCCGGCGTGCTTGAGGGCCTCATTGACGGAAAGGTAGGCATCGGAGAGTTTCGTGTACTTGCCTATCATCCCGATTTTGACCGTATTTTTTGGCGCCATATAGGTGTTTACTAGTTTTTTCCAGTTGGTCAGGTCAGCCTGTCTTGGAAGGATGTTCCAAAGTTTTGCCATCTGGGATGCAAGTCCCTGTTCATCAAGATAAAGCGGCTCTTTGTAGACGGTGTCCAGATCAGGGAGAGAATAGACATGTTCCAGGTCTACATCGCAGAACAGGGCTATCTTCGCCCTGACATCTTTTGATATTGGAACCTCGCTCCTGCATCCGATTACATGCGGTTTTATGCCGGTTCGCCTTAACTCCTGGACAGAATGCTGGGTGGGTTTGGTTTTAAGCTCTCCAGTTATCCGGAGCAACGGGACATATGTGAGGTGGAAATATATCACATCCTCTGGTTTTTGTTCACTTCCAAACTGTCTTATTGCTTCAAGAAATGGCTGGCTTTCGATGTCACCGACTGTTCCACCAATTTCTACTATGACTATGTCGCTTTTTGTCAGCTCGCCAACCTGGACAATTCTTGATTTTATTTCTTGTGTGAGGTGTGGAATTATCTGGACTGTTGCGCCCAAGAAGTCTCCCCTGCGCTCCTTTGCCAAAACTGCCTGATAAAGTGAGCCTGTTGTTACATTGTTGGCTTTTGAGAGGGGTTTCCCAAGAAAGCGCTCGTAATGGCCAAGATCGAGGTCGGTTTCGGCACCGTCGTCGGTTACGAAGACCTCCCCGTGTTGGTATGGGTTTTGTGAGCCAGCATCAACATTCAGGTAAGGATCAAATTTGAGGATTGTTACCTCAAAACCCATGGCCTCAAAAATCTTGCCTATGGAGGAGGAAACGATACCCTTTCCTAAAGAGCTCATAACTCCGCCGGTCACAAATACATATTTTGGCATTTTTCACCTCTCGTACTTTTATACATTCTTCCGGAAAGTGGTCAACGGTTGACCGCCGACTTTTTTGAACTTAAATTCTTAATAGAATGAAGAAGATTCCCCTTCTACTTGTTGCGCTATCTTTCTTGCTCTCGTCCTGTGGCAGGGACCCTGTTCCGGCCAACGAAGCACTTGCTTCAATGAGGCTCTCGTATGAGACCGCAATCGAGGTTGCAAGGCAAAATCTTGAGATCATTGGTTCCGATTTCAGAATAACCCGTACAAATATAGATGAAAACACTATTGTTTGCAACCGTCCTATCCCAAGATCCATTGTGCAGGCATATGGTCAGCAAAGGGCAAAAAAGATGATGCTGGGCGTTTGTCTCATTGATCAGAAACTTGCACCAACAACGCCACCTGGAAGGTTACCAATTGAAGGTTCACCACAATTTGACTATGACGACGAGCTCCTGGCCAAATACAGGGAAGGACTTATCTTCCCAAAAGCCATGCTGGATGCTGTTGGTGATGTCCCCACAGAACCCATACTGCCGTTTGAGAGAAAAGACGCTGAAGAAGCGCTTGCCATTAATTATTCAACTTTTGCCACCAATCTCGACAAAATAATCTCACAGGCGGAAAAAGATGGGGTCGATAGCGGGCTTATTGATGCCTTCAAGAAAGCCAAGAACTCCCTTTTGAGCTCGCTTTCCAGGTATCAGAAGGCAAAAGATGGCGCCACCCTCGACAAGGATTCATTCGATCTTGCAGCTGGAGGATTCATATATCCAATTTATGAAGATATATTTGGAGAAAAACCACCTACTCCCTGATGACCAAGTCTATATCAATATTTGATTTGAGCGTTACTTTAAAATCCTGTGGCCCCATGTCCTGACGGAAAATCCTTATTGTGTAATATCCGGTTGGGACTGTGTAGACAAATTTTTCCGTGAAGGCAGTTCCTTCCACTGCATTCCCACTGGCATCAAGCAACTGCAATTTTCTTTTTACTGGTTTGCCCAGCTGGTCCAGTATCTGGCCAGACAATGATACCTTCTGATCTGATTCCACAATAAAATCAACCTTTTGGAAATTGTCCTTGAGCTCTACAAGCTTTTTCTGATTTTTTCCGTAACTCACCAGATATTTGCCTTTTGGAAGCACTCTGAAGAATTTTCCTGTTCCTGGGTCTATTTTTAGTGATTGATCCAGCCCTGGGATTGTTATTTTTGCTTGGACAGGATTTTTGAAAATATCGGTCACCTTGCCATAAAGTATGCCGAATTCCTTGGGTGATTCTTCCATGAGATAGAAGTTGAATTCCATCACCTGGTTTATTGTCGGTTCTATCATTGTATCGGGTGGAGCGAAAGCGTCTTTTGTCTCGCCCATTTCGATCGTAAATGCGGGAGTTCCGAACTCGGCAAAAAGAAAATCTGTGCAATCACCGGATGATTCATAGAGGCCGGAAGCCTGCATTGGTATGTAGTCGTACTTGTCGGAAAGCGGCTTTTCCTTGTAATCGTTGTCGTTTGGTGACCCGGAGATTTTCGCCATTCCTTCGGCCAGTTTTGCCAGTTTGGCATCAAAGGATGTTTTTGTTTTTGTGTATCCCCAAGGATAGAGAATCAGCTCTCCAAAAGTGTGGTACGTAAGACAGCCGATGATGGGTATTTCTTCCGAAAGTGCTTTTATGATTGAAGTTTCGTTCTCAGAAAAAGGTTTGTTGCCATGGTAGGTTTCGTCAGAAGGATCTCCGGAAGCTCCCTGTTCACTCCATTTGTATCCATAGTTGCGGTTCAGGTCTACGCCTACTGACCCACCCTGCTGTTTTGTCCTGTTTTTTCTCCAAAGCCTGTTTTCTTTGACTGAATAGGAGTGGCCGTCGGGATTTACCATGGGGATGACCCAGATGTCATAGTTCGCCAGATATTTGTCAATTCTTTTGTCATTGCCTGGATTTTCGGCCAAAATGTGGGCAAGCCTGAGAGGAACCTCAACACTCATCCATTCCCTTGCATGGTGGCAACCCATAAAAAGAAATGCTGGAGAGGGTTTTTCTGGCTGGAATCTCAAGGCCATGATATCGCGGCCCTCGATTGTTTGCCCAAGCGACACCGTGTGACATTTTGAAGGATATTTTTCCGACAGGTCATTTAGCTCATCAAAGACCATTTCATATGAATGAAATTTGCCCAGTTCTGTTTGTTCGTAGATGGTTTTGATGGTTTCGGCATCTTGTGGGAGTGTCTTGTCGAGGCAGTAATATTTTCCTCCCTCAACGTGCAGGAGCACTTCACCATGCGGTTCATCAGACTCGAAATAGTATGATTTTTCCCTTATTGTCGAGCCTGTTGCCAGCAAGACAAAGAGTAGTGAAAATGCTAGGAATTTTTTCAAGGGCCCCTCAAGATTGGGGTACCGGTCTTGGTGCCGTATGGCAAGCTTTCCCTGATTTCACCATTGATGGACAAAAGAACGGCAGAATTCTTGTCTAGTTCTGTGATTGTCATCACAAGCTGTCTGACCATTGTTGCCTCGTAACTGGCGTCCTGAATTGCTTTTGTGTCGAGATTCAGATCAACAAGATAATGATCGCCTTCTTTTTTTATGGAGTTGAGTTTTGTTTCACCCGGGATGCAAGTGCCAATCGAGAAGTCCCTCTCGTCGGCATTTGTTCCCTGTAACAATAAATTTACAACCTGCTGGATTGGATCGGCATCAATCCTTATGCTCCTTATCCTTGGCACCGGCAGGTAAATGCCGTCACCCATGTCCACCGACAGGAACACAAGAACGGCCTTGCCGCCTTCTTTTACATTCTCGTCGAAAAGCACCTGGTCCATTCTTTCGATTGGGTCAAATGTTGAAATGTGGCCACCAAGCGTGTCCGCGGTTTTGCCTGCAACAAGGACCTTAACTTTTCTTACACCCGGAATCTCTGTCAACGTCCAGACAAGAGACTGCATCATTGCAAGCTCTCCATCTGCCCCCGTGTTCTGATTTCTTGCTTCAATCGACAGGTTGA
>JAGOOO010000046.1 GCA_017992475.1 Caldisericia bacterium
GGATAGCAATCCTCCAGAAGAAGGCCAGTTTAGAGCATGTGGATATCCCCCAGGAAGTAATCAATTATGTCGCGGGGCACAGCTTCTCGAACATACGAGAGCTCGAGGGGTCGCTCGTCAGGCTGGTTGCGGTGGCTTCACTCCAGAACAGGGAACTGACCCTTGAGGTTGCAAGAGAGGTGTTAAGAGACATTGTCCCAAAGGGAAACCGCAGAATAACTATAACAAGGATCATGGAGGAAGTTGCAAGATTCTTCAAACTTGACGTCAAGGACCTCACTGCACGCAGGCGCACTCACGATATAGCCATACCAAGGCAAATAGCCATGTATCTTGCAAGAGAGTATACAGATGACAGCCTCATAGCCATTGGTGAGCAGTTTGGGGGCAGGGATCACACCACCGTAATGTACGCCTATGACAAAATCACTCAGGAGAGGCGGTCGGACCAGACGCTTGATGCTGCGATACATGAGATCCTTTCCATTCTTGAAAGGTAATCCACACTTTAGACAAGTTATGAGAAAATTTTTCTTAGGACAATTTGCAGTAGGTTTGTTGCATAAGGCAACTTATGCACCTTATCAACATACTTATTATGATTATGAAGTTTTTGCATCCAAGAACATAATTCATAATAAAGGTGTTAACACTGTGGAAAATTGGAAGAAATGCAGGAGAAGAAAGGGGAGGTTATGAATACGGGGACAGTTGGGAACATGTGGGAAAAGTGGAACATTGCGGGAGGCTATGGTATAAGGCCTGCCTGCAAGATATTTAGAATAAACATGCTTCCAGGAGACGAAACAAAAGACATGGAAGCGCTGAATGATTTCTTGTCCTCTAGGACTATTCTTTTGGTACAACCACAATTTGTACCATCAAAGGTAGACCACTGGCTTGTGTTCGTTATTTATTACGATGTCGAGCACGGTGGACAAAATGGCGGCAACCCACAAAAAACTGAGGAGATCCTAGATGAAAGGGCTGAAACGCCATCAAAGCTGGACTATGACGAAAGCCTGGCGGAGAAGCTCAGGGCCTGGCGATCAAAAGAGGCGAAGAGCAGAGGATGGCCAGCCTACATTATCCTCTATAATAAGACGATAGAAGACATAGCAAGAAAAATGCCAACAAGCCTCGAAAACCTCCTGCAGGTTGAGGGTGCTAACAAAAAGACAATAGAAGAATTCAGCTCCGAGATATTAGGGATAGTCAGAGAGCACATCAAGGAGATGTAATGAAAGCACCACAGATTTTGTCAGGTTTCCAAGACTTGCTTCCTGGCGACATGATAGCCCGTAACAAGGTGATGTCCATGATAAAAGCCGTTTTCGAGTCCCATGGTTTTGAACCTATCGAGACCCCTTCCCTTGAGTACTATGAAACGCTTACCGGAAAAGAGGGTGGCGAATCCGAGATGCTCATGTACGATTTCACTGACCATGGCGATAGACATGTTGGACTCATCTATGATTTGACTGTTCCGATCTCGAGGGTAATGGCAACTTACCAGGACATACCAAAACCGTTCAAGAGGTACCAGATACAACGCGTCTATAGGGCCGAACGCCCGCAAAAGGGAAGGTTCAGGGAATTCTACCAGTGCGACGTGGACATTTTTGGGACCGCCTCGCCACTTTCTGACGCGGAAATAGTTTCGATACTGTCTGATTCTCTTTTCAGAATGGGTTTCAAAGATTTCAACATTCTGGTCAATCACAGGGGAGTAATGCAAGGAATAATGAGAGCTTGTGGTGTACCCAAGGAAATACTCAAAGAATCGATAATCATTGTGGATAAACTTGACAAGGTGGGGCCAGATGGAGTGGCCAAAGAGCTTGAGGCAAAGGGTATACCGTCGGCCGGGAGAATAGTGGAGATGATATCTGTCCAGGGCGACACCAGCAATGTGATTTCAAAACTTAAAGGAATGCTTACTAGTGATGGGGAGGCCGTCCAGGCGCTGGACAACATCAGACAAATCATTGAGCTTGCCGGTGCAATGAGTGCAAGGGTGAAATTTGACCCATCCCTTGCAAGAGGGCAATCATACTACACTGGCCCGGTTTTTGAAGCAAGGCTTGAGACGCCAAAGATCGGCTCAGTTGCTGGCGGTGGCAGGTATGACAACCTGATAGGCATATTCTCCGGGAACCAGGTGTGTGCAACCGGGGCTTCGCTTGGAATAGACAGGATCATGGCGGCCATGAGGGAAATAGGCATGATAAGTGACACAAAGACCATAGCAAAAATCCAAATCTGCCACTTTGGCGAAGGTTCCCTACCCCTTGCACTTGAATGTGCAAAAACCATCCGTGAATCAGGTATTCCGTGTGATCTATATTGTGGCGATGGCGACATCAGGAAACAGATAAAATATGCCTCGAAAAAGGGTGTCCCATACATTGTAATAATCGGCGAAGACGAGGCAAAATCATCGACAGTACTGATAAAAAATATGGAAACAGGAGAACAGGAGAAGGTTGAATTTTCAAAGCTTGGGGAGGTTGCCAGCCAGCTGGTCTGAGAGCTTTAAACAACCCTGATGGCTCTCCAGTTTGTTCCAGATAATTTATAACACCGGTTATTTTTTAAACCGGCAAGAACTATTGTCGGAACATGCTTTGGAAAATAAGTGGATAAATGTTAAAAATGTTATATGGTTCGAAACACTGATTTAAAAACTGATTTCTATGCGATGTGGGGGAAAATTTAGTTTTGCCATTTTCATCTGGAAATTTGAAGTAAATCGACAAAAAAATAGGTTTCAGCAGTAAATATCAAACATTTGAAATCAAAAAACAACCTATATAATTTGTAAATGTATGGCAAAATTTCACTTATGATTGTTTAACACTTATTTACATAATCGAAAGAACCTTGCATCCAAGGTTTCGGTAAAGTTTCCACATATCCACAAAATTAATCCACAACATCGCTGCTCCAAATATCAGATATTGGATTGATGAGTGTTTTATCTAAAACCATGTCACGCATGAGGCCAATTTTTGATGACAGTGGCTGATCAGCCTGTATATATGGAACTTTCTGCCTTACTTTACCAAGAATGGTCCTTGTTGGATATGAAATATCATTAATGGACAATCCAAGCGAGGAAAGCCTCATTTCAAGGGCCTGGAAGGCTGTAAGCAATTCAATGCTCACAATCCATGACAGGTTGTCCACAATCTTCCACAGTTTCCAGGCGGAAATCGGGGCCATGGAAACATGATCCTCCTGGTCCTCGCAGGTGGGAATGGAATCGACACAAGCTGGATGTGAAAGTGCTTTGCATGCAGAAACAAGCGAAGCTGCGGTGTATTGTGGAATCATGAAGCCTGATGAAAGGCCAGGGTTGTCGGTGAGGAATGATGGAAGGCCTGATAAATGAGAATTGATGAGTCTGAACGTGCGCCTTTCGGACATCGACCCAAGGTCCGTAAACGACATGCAAAGGAGATCGCAGGCCTGGGCAACCGGTGCCCCGTGGAAGTTTCCACCGGAGAGCACATCACCATAGATGAGCGGATTGTCGGTCACCGAGTTCATCTCTATCGAGAGCTGTTCAAGTGCAAAAGCAATTGCGTCCCTTACAGCGCCACCAACCTGTGGAGCACACCTTACTGAATATGCGTCCTGCACTTTTTCTTTGTCAAAGTCAATGAGAGCCGAATCCTTGAGTAGATTTCTTATGATTTCGGCCTGCTTCTTGTGCCCCTTGTGGGGCCTTGCAATCGAGACACGCTCGTCAAAAGGGCTTGATTTTGCAAGCAAGGCCTGGGCTGATGTGGCAAGGGCTATGTCCCATGCCTGAAGCGAGAGTATACCCCTCTCTATGGCAAGCAAGCCAAGCGATGTAGAAACCTGGCAGCCATTGTTGAGTGCCAGACCTTCCTTTGATGTAAGTTTGACTGGTTTTAGTCCGGCATCATCAAGGGCTTTCCTGGAATGTTTTTCTGTCCAGGAGCCATTTTCATGGCAGAAGACCATGAATTCCGGGTCGCTGTTGTCGATGAGGCAACAAGCAATGGTGGAGAGAAGTGCGAGGTCGCCAGAGGCACCAACCGAGCCATAAAGCGGGACTTTGGGTATGATCTCCTTATTGACCAACTGCACGAGCAGCTCGACAACCTCTGGCCTTATGCCGGAATGCCCGAGGCAAAGCGTGTTTGCCCTCAGGACCATTGCGCCCCTGACAACATCTGTTGGAAGTGGCTCGCCCACCGCGCATGAATGGGAGCGAATAAGGTTCTCCTGGAGTTTCTCCAGGTCGCTTGATGGAATTTTTACCCTTGCAAGACTCCCAAAACCGGTATTGACGCCGTAAACTGCCGCGTCTCCCTTGGTAACCTCATCAACCATCTTCCTACAATCGGACATCTTTTCCATGGATTCCTTGCCAATTGCTGATTTTGCGTGTCCGTGTGACAGGTCAAGGAAAGACCTGAAATCAAGATTTTCACCAAGAT
>JAGOOO010000047.1 GCA_017992475.1 Caldisericia bacterium
ATCTTGGTGAAAATCTTGATTTCAGGTCTTTCCTTGACCTGTCACACGGACACGCAAAATCAGCAATTGGCAAGGAATCCATGGAAAAGATGTCCGATTGTAGGAAGATGGTTGATGAGGTTACCAAAGGAGACGTGGCAGTTTACGGCGTCAATACCGGTTTTGGGAGCCTTGCAAGAGTGAAAATCCCGTCAGGTGACCTGGAGAAACTCCAGGAAAACCTCATTCGCTCCCATTCATGTGCGGTGGGCGAGCCACTTCCAACAGATGTTGTCAGGGGCGCAATGGTCCTGAGGGCAAACACGCTTTGCCTCGGGCATTCCGGCATAAGGCCAGAGGTTGTCGAACTGCTTGTGCAGATGGTCAACAAGGAGATCATACCCAAAGTCCCGCTTTACGGTTCGGTTGGTGCCTCTGGCGACCTCGCACTTCTCTCTACAATTGCTTGCTGTCTCATCGACAACAGCGACCCGGAATTCATGGTCTTCTGTCATGAAAGTGGCTTCTGGACAGAAAAACATTCCAGGAAGGCCCTCGATGATGCCGGACTAAAACCAGTCAAGCTTACGTCAAAGGAGGGGCTGGCGCTCAACAACGGCTGCCAGGTTTCCACATCGCTTGGCTTGCTCGCCATAGAGAGGGGCATCCTCTCGCTTCAGGCGTGGGATATAGCCCTTGCCGTATCAGCCCAGGCCCTGCTTGCAAAATCAAGCCCGTTTGACGAGCGTGTCTCGATTGCAAGGCCCCACAAGGGGCACAAGAAGCAGGCCGAAGTCATAAGGAACCTGCTCAAGGATTCGGCCCTCATTGACTTTGACAAAGAAAAAGTGCAGGACGCATATTCGGTAAGGTGTGCTCCGCAGGTTGGTGGCGCAGTAAGGGATGCAATTGCCTTTGCGCTTGAACAGCTGTCAGTTGAGATGAACTCTGTGACCGACAACCCGCTCATCTATGGTGATGTGCTCTCCGGCGGGAATTTCCATGGGGCACCAGTTGCCCAGGCCTGCGACCTCCTTTGTATGTCGTTTACCGATCTTGGGTCGATGTCCGAAAGGCGCACATTCAGGCTCATCAATTCCCACCTATCAGGCCTTCCGTCGTTCCTCACCGACAACCCAGGGCTCTCATCCGGCTTCATGATCCCACAATACACTGCGGCTTCGCTTGTTTCTGCGTGCAAGGCATTCTCACACCCGGCCTGTGTCGATTCTATTCCCACCTGCGAGGACCAGGAGGACCATGTCTCTATGGCCCCGATCTCTGCATGGAAACTCTGGAAGATTGTGGACAACCTGTCATGGATTGTGAGTATTGAACTGCTTACAGCCCTTCAGGCCCTCGAAATGAGACTTTCTTCGCTTGGGTTGTCCATTAATGATATTTCATATCCAATAAGAACGGTCCTTGACAAAGTAAGGCAGAAAGTTCCATACATACAGACTGACCAGCCACTGTCATCAAAAATTGGCCTCATGCGTGACATGGTTTTAGATAAAACGCTCGTCAATCCAATATCTGATATTTGGAGCGGCAACGTTGTGGATTAATTTTGTGGATATGTGGAAACTTTACCGAAACCTTGGATGCAAGGTTCTTTCGATTATGTAAATAAGTGTTAAACAATCATAAGTGAAATTTTGCCATACATTTACAAATTACACAGGTTGTTTTTCAGTCCCAAATGCTTCACTATTGCTGTTGAAATCTGTCTTTTTGTCGGTTTATTTCAAATTTCCAGATAAAAATGGTGAAATTAAACTTTTCCTCATGCTGCACAGAAACCAGCTTTTAAACCAGTGTTTCAAGCTATATTACATTTTTAATATTTATTCACTTATTTTCCAAAGCATGCTCCGATAATAGTTCTTGCCGTTTTAAAAAATAACTGATGTTATAAATTATATAGAACAAACTGGAAAATCATCAGGGCTGTTTAAAGTTATCAGGCCAGCTGGCTGGCAACCTCCCCAAACTTTGAAAATTCAACCTTCTCCTGTTCTCCTGTTTCCATATTTTTTACCAGTACTGTCGATGATCTTGCCTCGTCTTCGCCGATTATTACGATATACGGGACACCTTTTTTTGAGGCATATTTTATCTGTTTCCTGATGTCGCCATCGCCACAATATAGATCACACGGAATACCTGATTCACGGATGGTTTTTGCACATTCAAGTGCAAGGGGTAGGGAACCTTCGCCAAAGTGGCAGATTTGGATTTTCGCTATAGTCCTTGTGTCACTTATCATGCCGATTTCTCTCATGGCTGCCATGATCCTGTCTATTCCAAGCGAAGCCCCGGTTGCACACACCTGGTTCCCGGAGAATATGCCTATCAGGTTGTCATACCTACCACCACCAGCAACTGAGCCGATCTTTGGTGTCTCAAGCCTCGCTTCAAAAACCGGGCCAGTGTAGTATGATTGCCCTCTTGCAAGGGATGGGTCAAATTTCACCCTTGCATTCATTGCACCGGCAAGCTCAATGATTTGTCTGATGTTGTCCAGCGCCTGAACGGCCTCCTCATCACTAGCAAGCATTCCTTTAAGTTTTGAAATCACGGTGCTGATGTCGCCTTGGACAGATATCATCTCCACTATTCTCCTGGCCGACGGTATACTCTTTGCCTCAAGCTCCTTGGCCACTCCATCTGGTCCCACCTTGTCAAGCTTGTCCACAATGATTATTGATTCCTTGAGTATTTCCTTGGGTACACCACAAGCTCTCATTATTCCTTGCATTACTCCCCTGTGGTTGACCAGGACGTTGAAATCCTTGAAACCCATCCTGAAAAGAGAATCAGACAGTATCGAAACTATTTCAGCATCAGAAAGTGGCGAGGCGGTCCCGAAGATGTCCACGTCGCACTGGTAGAATTCCCTGAACCTTCCCTTTTGCGGGCGTTCAGCTCTGTAGACGCGCTGTATCTGGTACCTCTTGAACGGTTTTGGTATGTCCTGGTAAGTTGCCATTACCCTCGAGATCGGAACAGTCAAATCATAGATGAGTCCAACATGTCTATCGCCATGGTCAGTGAAATCGTACATGAGCATCTCGGATTCGCCGCCCTCTTTTCCGGTAAGCGTTTCATAGTACTCAAGGGAAGGGGTCTCGATAGGTTCAAAACCATGGGACTCAAAAACGGCTTTTATCATGGACATCACCTTGTTACGGGCTATCATGTCGCCAGGAAGCAAGTCTTGGAAACCTGACAAAATCTGTGGTGCTTTCATTACATCTCCTTAATGTGCTCCCTGACTATCCCTAATATCTCGGAGCTGAATTCTTCTATCGTCTTTCTATTGGCACCCTCGACCTGCAAAAGGTTTTCAAGGCTTGTTGGCATTTTTCTCGCTATGTCCTCTATCGTTTTATTATAAAGGATAATGTAGGCTGGCCATCCTCTGCTCTTTGCCTCTTTTGATCGCCAGGCCCTGAGCTTCTCCGCCAGGCTTTCGTCATAGTCCAGCTTTGATGGCGTTCCAGTCCCTTCGTCTAGGACCTCCTTGGTTTTTTGCGAGTTGCCGCCATTTTGCCTATCGTGCTCGACGTCGTAATAAATAACGAACACAAGCCAATGGTCTACCTTTGACGGTACAAACTGCGGCTGCACCGAAAGAATGGTTCTAGAAGATAAGAAATCATTCAGTGATTCCATATCTTTTGTCTCGTCTCCCGGAAGCATGTTTATTCTAAATATCTTACAGGCGGGCCTTATATCGTACCCTCCCACAATATTCCACTTTTCCCACATATTCCCAACTGTCCCCGTATTCATAACCTCCCCTTTCTTCTCCTGCATTTTTTCCAATTTTCCACAGTATTAACACCCTTATTATGAATTATGTTCTTGGATGCAAAAACTTCATAATCATAATAAGTATGTTGATAAGGTGTATAAGTTGCCTTATACAACAAACCTGCTGCAAATTGTCCTAAGAAAAATTTTCTCATAACTTGTCTAAAGTGTGGATTACCTTTCAAGAATGGAAAGGATCTCATGTATCGCAGCATCAAGCGTCTGATCCAACCGCCTCTCCTGAGTGATTTTGTCATAGGCATACATTACGGTGGTGTGATCCCTGCCCCCGAACTGCTCACCAATGGCTATGAGGCTGTCATCCGTATATTCTCTTGCAAGATACATGGCTATTTGCCTTGGTATGGCTATATCATGAGTGCGCCTGCGTGCAGTAAGGTCCTTGACGTCAAGTTTAAAGAATCTTGCAACCTCCTCCATGATCCTTGTTATGGTTATCCTGCGATTCCCCCTTGGGACGATGTCCCTTAACACCTCTCTCGCAACCTCAAGGGTCAGTTCCCTGTTCTGGAGCGAAGCCACCGCGACCAGCCTGACGAGCGACCCCTCGAGCTCTCGTATGTTCGAGAAGCTGTGCCCCGCGACATAATTGATTACTTCCTGGGGGATATCCACATGCTCTAAACTGGCCTTCTTCTGGAGGATTGCTATCC
>JAGOOO010000005.1 GCA_017992475.1 Caldisericia bacterium
TGAGCCAGGATCAAACTCTTCGAGCAACTTATGTGCTGACATCGAAGATGTCTTTAACACACCAATTATTTATCGAATTGAAGGGTTCCATCACTATCTAGTTTTCAAACTGCCGCTCGCAAAAGGCCTCGGGGTTCCCCCTTTCGCCGCTTGCTCGTATCAGGTTAGCAGATTCAGGTCACTCTGTCAAGAGGCACTTCATCGCCAACGAGTTTGTAAGTCTACTGAAAACGGGGAGGATGTCAACAAGGTATATTAAAGGGTCATAAATTGGCAAATAATATTGCACCATGCTTATATTTTTGGAATACAATCCTTTGCCTATTGGTTAAGGGCAAAAAGGACATGTGTTTCATCAAGCCGCAGAAATATTGTCTAATCCAATGTTTTTATCTTTGGTTGCACTTAACTGTATAAATGTTATATTGATATTGCAAAATATTCGCAATATATAAAGAGGTAGATGAAATGGAGATCGAAACTAGCTTGCCAAGGCCACTGACAAGCTTCAGGCCAGGTGATGAAATAGAGATAGTAAGCATCCCTGGGTGTAGCATGCGTAAGAGACTCGCAGATCTTGGCATTACAGCAGGTGCTTGCATCAAGGTCCTAAGGTCCGACTTCTCTGGCCCCGTTCTTGTATTGGTAAAATGTGTCAGGCTGGCCATAGGAAGAGGCATGGCCTCAAAGATCATCTGCCGGGAAACCTCCAAATGCCTGCTCCAGCAGCAAAAAGATGAAAACTGCCCCATTTGAGATGTAGAATGTTCTACTGTATAATAAACATACATCTTTTAACTGCTCCTCGTATGCGAATATCTTGCTCCCATGCTCAACAGGAGTACTCTTCTTTTGGTGACAAACATAATGGCAAAACAAGAACAATCAAAAAATAAAATGGAATTCAGGCTATCCGGTCTTTCTTGCCCGGATTGTGCAAAAGGTCTTGAAAAAACTGTTTCCAGAATAGATGGCGTCGACTCGTGCAGGCTTGTTTTCTCGGCTTCAAAAATAATAGTCGAAGGAACTATGCCTCACGAAGTGGTTGCAAAAACCATCAAGGATATGGGTTACGAAATAGTGGAGGAAGACAAAACCTCAAATACTCCCAAGAAAAATAAAAGATACAAGGGTTTTATCGGATTTATCCAGTTTCTCCTTGGAGACCGCGATACAATACTGGCGCTGATTGGATTTGTTCTTGTTTTTCCAGGACTCGTCTTTGACGAGTTGCTTCCCTTCCTGGGTATTGGCACACCGGTTTTCGAGTATATGGCCATAGCGGCTTTGATCATTGCGGGCTACCCGGTGTTTATCTCGGCATTCAAAAACCTCTTTTCAAATCACGAAATAACAATGAACCTGCTGATGGTTATTGCAGGTGTTGGCGGTGTTGTGATCGGCGCATACACCGAGGCTGGACTGGTAATGGTCCTTTTCATGATCGGCGAGGCACTCGAAGGCTACACCATGGAGCAGTCGAGGGATGCAATCAGGAAGCTGATGGAAGTCGCTCCAAACGACGCTCTCGTATTGAGGCCATGCGTTGACTGTGAAGAACACATGGGGAAAGATGGCTATAATGGCGGCCCATGCCCATTCTGTGGCCCTGAAGAAAAAAAGGTGCCAGTTGAAGAGCTTGTTGTTGGCGACAGAATTGTAGTGAAGCCTGGCGAGAAGATCCCAATGGATGGCATCGTTATATCAGGAAGCTCGTCAGTTGACCAGGCGCCGATAACAGGTGAAAGCATCCCGGTTTACAAGTGCGAGGAAGACCGTGTGTTTGCAGGAAGCATCAATGGCGAGGGCGCCTTGACGATCGAAGTCACAAACATCTCGTCTGACAACACAATCAGCAGGATGATCAGGCTTGTTGAGGAAGCCCAGGAGAGAAAAGCACCCGCCGAAAGGTTCGTAGACAGGTTTGCAAAATATTACACTCCGGTCGTCATCGTGCTGGCAATACTGGTTGCTTCTGTGCCTCCAATATTTTTTGGTGCGCCATTCCTCAACCTGGCCAATGGCACCCAGGGCTGGCTCTACAGGGCGCTGGAGCTGCTCGTTGTCGCCTGCCCCTGCTCGCTGGTCATAAGTGTTCCAGTAACAATTGTAAGCGCGATTAGTAATGCAGCCAGGAATGGCGTTTTGATAAAAGGCGGGGCCTACCTGGAAGAACTCTCCAGGACAAAAATAATTGCATTTGACAAAACCGGGACATTGACGGAAGGCAAACCAAGAGTCATAAAAGTAAAATCTGAAAACTGCCTTAGCTGTGAGGGCGGCGACTGCAAGCATTGCAACGATTTGCTTGCAATTGCATCATCAGTTGAAAGCAGGAGTGAACACCCCCTGGCACAGGCAATCCTGGAAGAAGCCAGGGCAAGGGGCATCCACGCCCATTACAAGCCCGCAGAAAACGTAATGGCCCTGAGTGGAAAGGGTGTCAGTGGGAAGGTCAACGGCGACAGCGTTTTTGTAGGTAGCCATTCATTTTTTGACAGCAATGTCCCCCATGATCCTCTGACTTGCGAAGAGATCAATCTGGCAACAATCCAGGGTTACACCCCACTGCTTGTGAGCATTGAAGGAAAATATTCCGGATTTATAACCGTCGCAGACACAGTTCGCGACACCAGCAAGGTGGCAGTCGACAAGCTAAAAAAGATGGGCATCGAAAATCTCGTCATGCTTACTGGTGATGCAAAGGCAACAGCAAAACTGATTGCAGACCAGGTGGGAATAGAAAAGGTATATTCAGAGCTTCTCCCGGAGAAAAAACTTGATGCAATAAAAGATCTGATGGGCTCAGAAAAACATGTCGCCATGGTTGGTGACGGAATAAATGATGCCCCTGCGCTTGCAGAGTCATCAGTTGGCATTGCAATGGGAAGCACTGGAACAGGACAAGCAATGGAAACATCCGATGTTGTGCTTATGAGTGGCGATTTGAGCAAACTCCCGTTTACTTTTCGCATTTCCAGGCATGCCATGAGGACCATCTACCAGAACATAGCCTTTTCGCTTGCAGTAAAGGCAAGCTTTTTTGTCGTTGTGCTGCTTGGTTTTGGAACCATGTGGCTTGCCGTGCTGGCCGATGTTGGAGTGACATTCCTTGTTTCCCTTAATGGCATGCGGCTCCTCAGGTTCAGGGACAGATAAGGAAAAAAGGGTTTGGCAAACAACGACCTGACAATTGCACTGGCCGGAAACCCGAACACTGGCAAAACATCTGTTTTCAACGCATTGACAGGCTCAACGCAGGCCGTTGGCAACTGGCCGGGTGTCACTGTCGAAAAAAAGACTGGCAGGATGCTTGTAGACGGTGTACAAGCTGAAATAGTAGACTTGCCAGGAACATACTCCTTATCTGCATTCACAGAGGATGAAATCGTTGCCAGGGACTTTCTGGTCAAAAACACTCCCGATGTCGCAATCAACGTTGTCGACTCAACGGCCCTCGAACACAGTCTTTTCCTGACGCTCCAGCTCATAGAGCTTGAGGTACCACTTGTTATAGCACTTAATATGCAGGACGAGGCACAAAAAAAAGGCATAAAGATCGATTCCGCAAAACTGTCCAGGATACTTGGCGTGCCTGTCGTAGAGACTGTTGGCTCAACCGGGCGGGGCATGGCAGAATTAAAAAAAACCGCAATTCAAGTTGGCAAATCAAAACAAAAAAGCCACTACAGGGTTGATTTCGGCACAGACATAGAGGTCTCGGCCAAAAAAATAGAGTGCGCAATAAGCTCGGATGAAGTGTCAAAAACAAGCTACAAAACACACTTTTTCGCCCACAAACTGCTGGAGAAAGACCCACAGGTAGAGCATGAACTAGATTCCATAGCACACAGCGAAAAAGTACACGAGATCGTGGCCATGGAAATAAAGAAACTCACAAAAATATATGGCGATGACATCGAAACCCTTGTTGCCGACAGGAGGTATGCTGCAGCAAACGGGTTGGCAAAAATGGTCACCATCTCTTCACCTCAGGGGAAGGCGGAGGTCACCGATGCCATTGATTCCGTCCTGATAAACAAATTCTTTGGCATTATCTTTTTTCTTGTGATCCTGTGGGGTGTTTTCCAGCTGACTTTCCTTTTGGGAAATCCCATCGGAGAGCTAATTGGCACTGGTTTGGACAAGCTGGGGGCATGGATACAACAGACCCTGCAGTCCGTGCCATGGCTTGGCGGAGTACTCCACGATGCAATAATAAATGGCGTTGGCGGAGTGCTTGCCCTATTTCCTAACATCTTCATCCTGTTTGTGTTTTTGAGTGCACTTGAAGACTCCGGTTACATGGCAAGGATAGCTTTCGTAATGGATGGCCTGATGTCGAGAATAGGTCTTTCCGGGAAGGCATTTGTGCCATTTGTGATAGGTTTTGGATGCTCAGTGCCGGCAGTCATGGCAACAAGGACACTGGAAAGCAAAAGGGACAGGATAATAACAATCCTGTCAGCGCCACTTGTGACCTGTTCTGCAAGGATGGAGGTACTCGTCTTTGTTGCCAGCGCATTTTTTGGTGCAAGCGCAGGCAATTTCGTCTGGGCCGTAGTTGCTCTCAGCATGACACTGTCTGTCGGAACAGCGAAATTCTTTGGATTAGTTTTGTTCAAAAACCAGCCACCGACCCCACTCCTCATTGAATTGCCTCCATATAGGGTGCCAACTGTGAGGAGCGTCCTGATCCACACCTGGGACAGAGCAAAACATTTCATCAAGAAAGCTGGAGGAGTTATTCTCATTGGGTCGCTGGTTTTCTGGGTTGCATCAAACATCCCCTGGGGCGTCAGGCTTGAGAACACCATAATAGGCCAGATTGGCCACTTCATTTCATTTGCATTTACGCCACTTGGCCTCGACTGGCGTGCATCTGTTGCGCTTCTTTTCGGGATTGTGGCAAAAGAAGTCGTGATAGCAGTCTTTGGACAACTTGGTGATGGGAGCCATGATAATATAAGCAAGTGGTATTCTTCATCATCAGCACTTGGGCTCATGGTGTTTCTCAACCTCTACACGCCATGCCTTGCAACCATAGCCGCAACCAAAGCAGAAGCAGGATGGAAATGGGCCACCTTTCAGGTTGCATACAGTCTTGCCCTGGCATGGATCATGGCATTTCTGGTGGTTAAGGTTTCAGTATTGTTTTTGTAACTTAGCGACCAATGGTGTTGATATGGATCTTGTCAAAATAATTCAGGTCCTCGCTGTCCGACCAAAGGAAAATTCCCTTTTTGAAATCTACAAGCCAATTATTGCTTGTTTTACCTGAAATAGCCTCAAATTCTATTCGATCTGATACACAATAACCCCAAATTGTATATTCTTCGAGAATAGGACGATTCTTTCTTTTATAGTCAACCCACAATAGGAAATCCCCATCAATCATAAGATTATCTTTTGGGGTTTCTGACGAGGAAAGCTTGATTGGCGTAATCGGATTGCTAGAGGTATCAGCCAGATAAATATAGGATGTGCTTTTCCGGTCAGGCGGCGATTCGTAGACTGCCCTATAAACAACGCAATTTCCTGAAATCTTTGGGGCATAGGTACAATATCTGGATGTATCAATTGTAAATACCAGGCCCTCAGAAATTCTATATCCATATATATCAGAATCCCATGAACCCTTCCTATGGTCCTCCCAAACAAGGATATCCCCCTTCAGATCAAGGTTTTTTTGGGCACCTACTTCTGTGCAAACACTTTTTTGCTCAAGCGTCTCTAGGTTGAATGAGAAGATATCACTCCCATTCTTTTTATTGACTGTTGTGGAATAAAAAACCATTCTGCCATCGCTGATATACTCTATTGGATGGGTATACGGTACAGTTTGAGAAATCTGCATCTCACTCTCTTTTTCAATATTGTACGCCCATAGCTCATGGGAAACCATATTATCTTTCGAAACAAACTTCCTGTATAAAAAATATTCTCCTGAAAGGGCATACGATACATTTCTGATCCTCAGGGAGTCGCGTACAATATATTTTTTATTTTTTGTTGTCCTATTCATAAAAACAACACGATCAGGGTCTGAACGCGACGACTCAAACCAGGCTATATATTTTTCACCTACCATTACTTCATACTCGAGTTTATCGCTAGTATTGGTGATATTCTCCAGCTCGCCTGCATCAAGATTGAAGCAGTAGACATCTCGTTTTGTGAGTTTACAATTATCTTTTGTAGGCACAAAGTATAACTCTTTGCCATCAAATGATGAACTAACGATCATGCTTTTGCACAAGTCTTCAATTACAGACTCATTTTTTATGTATTTGCTCGTGGCAACCCCAAAGGAAGAGCAAGGCACGATGACTGACAGCAAAAACGCCAAGATACGCCCCATAATAATTACCTCCTTGAAGTATTTTTTACACTGTCAGAAATTAAAAACAATCCCTCCGCAAAAGAAAAATGTGAATTATATATTTATTGCCTACAAATTACCGCTTTACACCAAGCAAGAAATACATCCTGTCATCATCAACAATTTTTGCCACATCAAGTGAATTTATCCTCATAAGATCGGCAAGCTCTGCGCCCTTTGGCAGGTAATCCCCACCGATTTCAGGGCCAGCACCAGCATGTATGTGATTTATTTCGTCGCGTGACTGTGAATGGCAGATGGCCAGTCTTCCACCTTTTTTCAAGAGCCTCGCAAAACTCGCAACAGCTCTCTTGCCATCATCAAAATGTGGGAAAACCGAGTAACAGACAATGACATCAAACAGGTCGTTGCCAGGGACCTCTATGGCATCTGCACAGACAAATTTGAGGTTTTTGTGGGAGAATTTTCTGCTTGCCATTTCAAGCATCTTCTCTGCAATATCGTAGGCCTCCAGGGAGCCATTCTCGCCAATCTGGCCCATAATATGGGGCACCATGACGCCTGTTCCAGTGCCAACATCCATGACCCTGTCACCAGCACAAAAACCAATCATTTCAACAATTTCATTCAGTTTTGCCTGGTCGTGCTTGGCATGGTTGTCCCAGTTTTCAGCGTGGTTGTTGAAAAATTCTGCCTTGCTCATCCAGTCTGTTGCTCCTTTGGATGCAACCCAGCTTTTCTGACTATTTCAACAACAGCTGGTATAAGCACGAGCTGTATGAGAACACCCGGCCAGCCTGTTGCTAACCCACCCCAAACATACATTGCTGGATTTTGTTTATTAAAACCAAATGCAACTACTAGCACAAAAACAACAAACCCCAAGACTATTCTTCCACAAACCATTGCCAGCACGAGGCTCAAGATTGAATTCATCCTCAATTTTTCGTAGAACAAGCCAGCAAAAAATCCATATGCTGCAAGCTCAAATGCCATAACAATAGCAACTGGGAAAGGACCAAAGGGCGGCATTCCGGTCATGGCCCCTGAAAGGATTGGGGTTATGGCACCAATTGCCATGGCATAAAATGGGCCCACAAAAAAACCTGCCAGAAGAACCGGGATGTGCATTGGTAGAAACATTGAACCACCAAGGTTCGTGGCATGGAAAACGTAGGGAAGCAGAATGCCAAGCGCAAGGAAAAGTGCTGAAAGAGTCAATCTTTTTGTATCGTTCATTGTTGTCCTCCTACCCAAAACGCAATCCATGATAATTTTTTGCTTATTAAAAAACCAGCCATTAAGAATTCCACAAAAACTCGCTTCTGCTGCTAAGATAGATATAATTAGTCTATGGTTTCCAGATTAATTAACCTGATCGAATCCAAAGGCTTTGTTTCGCTTGCGCAAGCGGCAAGGGAGTTGGGGACAACCCAAGAGGTTTTAAAGGAAATTGTGACCCTGCTTCTCAAAAAAGGCATATTGAAAAAAACAATCCCCGCAAAGGATTGCTCCTGCGGGGATTGTTCATCCTGCAAAAACTGCCCGATGTCAAACTTTTCAGACGGTGAATCTTTTTATGTTCTTGGCAAAAGGGACTAAAGGCTCTCCTGCGGCTGCCTGTCGAACATCATCAGTATTATTGCTCCACTACCTGCAATCGAGAATACTGCTTTGGCAAGCCACGCAATCCAGCCGACTCCAGGTATCATCCCAACCAGGAAGGTCAGCGCAAAGAACACGAACACGCCTGTTCCATAAACAATGTATGTATTGGTCTGTTTACCAAAAGACCAGATGAATTTTCCAAGCCAGTAGCACGAGAACAACATTCCAAGATAAACAAATATTGTCACCACGCCAAAAGCCGACATTCCAAGCACAAAGCCGAGGAAACCAAGGAAAGCTGTCAGGACAATCATCGCCATCAGCACGACAAAGAACGATGCCAGACCGGAGAGGAACGACCAATGGAAGACTGCCTTCATTTTGTTGATGGCCCTCTCTGTCCAGGACCTCCAGAACCTTAGCAGGAAGATACCTATCAAAAAGGCAACAATCATCGAAAGGAATTGCCCCATAACTGGTGACCATGGATTTTTCTTGTCATCAGTGGTAAACGGCTTGATCTGCGCTTTCTCGGCAAGGTCTTTTGGTATTATTGGCGAAACGTTCTTTGGAACAGAAACCACGAGTTCACCATTGACCTTTGCGCCTTCGGTTATTTCAATCTTCGTTCCACCAATGTTTGCCCATTCAGCACTGCCAGAAAAAACGACTCCATGCTCTCCACCAAACATTACATAAAGGCCACGGTATTGACCCTTTAGTATGGCACCGGACCCACCCATTGCCTTGAGGTCGCCTGAAAAAACAGAGTCTTCTTCCAGCGTATCGCACATTAGATAGCCCTGGCCCAATATTTTTGACCTGGCAATGTATATGTTGGCCGCCGCTATAAACAAAGAACCTTTCACTTCCATATCTTCCATGCGGACAGACTGGGCCATTACAAAAACATTGCCTTCAATTTTGCCCCTCAGGGTACAAATACTGGTGACCACATAGAGATCGCCCTTATGGTCAAAAGATGGCTCAAGCATGACTGTCTGGCTTATTTTTGCCAGATTGCCAGTAGTCCTCTGTGGCTCCTTCTCGACTTCAGCAAAAGCTGGCGAGGAGAACATGAATGTTGCCAGCAAAATCACGATCAGGGCAGGAAGAAAACGCTTTTTCATATTACGCCTCCCTTGGTGGTTCTTTATAAACGACAGGTTCTTCCGGTATAACAATCCACAATGCTATGTAAACCAGGAAACTCAGTCCCCCAACAAATATTGCCAATATTGCCACCAGCCTGACCATGCTTACATCAACATTCAAATAATCTGCAAGCCCCCCACAAATACCACCAAGGACTCTGCTCTTCCTTGATCTGTAGAGCCTTTTTTCCATTTTATTACTTGTTCTCCTTGTCACCTGTCGGACCCGAAATCTGGTCCGGTTTCTTAATAAAAACCTGGAAGATAATTACAACACCAACCAATATGATCACTGCTGGCACAAAATATGTGATAAATGACGAGCCTGAAAATTCCGTACCTAAAAATACGGAACCCGTTATGAGGCACGCTGCTGCCGGGACAAGAACTCCATAATTGCGCACATTTGTCAGCCAGAGACCGATAAATGCCAACCCTGGTATTATTATGAAGAATGGCCAGAGGTTGCCAAGGTTGAATTCAGGGCCAAACATCTGTGTTTGCGTGATAAAAAATAACTTTCCAATTCCAATAAGAATAATGGCAGGGAAAATCACACCTTTGTCCTTGTCAATCCTGAACAGGAGTGAGCAACCAATTAGTATCAATATCAATGGCCAGATTTGGCCCCAATCAAAACGCCAGCCAGTTACCTGGGCCGCAAACAGGATTATTCCTGCAAGAATAAGGATACCACCAATTATAAAAGCATTTCTTTTCTCCATTTGGCACCTTCCCTCAATTGTTAATTACATTCCTCATTTTAAAGAGACGAAAGAACATGGTAACCATCATTCCAAACGTCATAAGAATAATCGTAAAATCTCCAGTATATGAAACAAAATCAATGGACAGCATTTTTCTTAAGAGATAGAACGGATCAAAACCGGAAATCCATGTGAAAAAAGATATTGCTACGGCTATGAGGGGAATTGTAATCATCAACACCCAAAGCCACATGGTTCTTTGCCTTTTTTTTGCAGACTTGTGTGCATCGTAAAGGGAGAGCGCCCTTAGTGCGAGCCCATCGGGTGTTGCGACCCTGCTTCCTTCCCTGGCGCACTCATCAAGCAACTGATCAAACAATTTCATATCCGTCCTCCGTTGGGGCCGAAACCCCATTTTTTTTGAAAAGTTCTTTTAATATCTCTTTGCCCTGATGAATCCTGTTTCGGACAGTTGTGACGGGAACACCGGTCGTATCGGCTATTTCCTCGTATGAAAGGTCTTGCAGGTATTTTAGGACAATAAAGGTCCTGTAATTGATTGGAAGCTGTGAGATGGCGCGTTTGATAGCATCTGTGTTTTCACACCTCATAGTCGTGTCTTCGGGTAATATCGAAGCGTCCATGGGCTCAAAACCGATCTGTTCTGATTCGGCTTCGATTGATGAGGTAGGATGCTTGTCTCTCCTGTAGTTTTTGACGAGATTAATGGCCACTGTTGTGACCCATGTTTTAAATGAGCAATTTCTCTTAAAAGATTTGAATGCGAGATAGGCCTTTAGAAAAGCTTTTGCAGTGATGTCCTCGGCATCATCACGGTTTCCGACCATACCGAGGACAAAAGAGTACAGATAGCCCTGGTGTTCGTCCACCAGGGCCGAAAATAACGCCCTATCAGATTCTTCTGCCGTCAAGCAGTCCTCTCTGGTCTCAAGCTTTGCCCGGTTCCCTTGGCAAATAGCCAAATCGCCACAGTCAGCGTTTCGCCTTCTATCTGAAACTCCCTTTGCAGCAATGGGTCCTTGTCCAGGGCAAAGGATATTGATTGAGAGAGTGTCTCCTTCGATACGTAGTCTTTTAGGGAATGAACTGCTTCGCATATTGCATTAGACCCTGTGACCACTGTTTTGATTTTATCATCAATGGCAAGCCCGGCTTCCTTGCGCATACCCTGGATTGCGTGAATTACTTCCCTTGCAAGGCCCTCCTTTTCAAGCTCTGGGGTGAGGGTTGTTGTAAGCATGACCTCGATTTGTCCGTCAGAATCAACAAATGTACCCTCTTGGCTGTTTCTTTCAATCAGAAGGTCGTCTCTTGACAGCTCTTCATTGGCACCATCGACATTTAACAATATCTTTCCGTCTGACTCGAGCTTCGAGATGATGGCATGGCCATCTTCAGATTCTATCTTTTCTTTGACCGAGGTAAGTTTTGCGCCAAATCTCTTTCCAAGCGTCTTAAGGTTTGGCTTTACCTTTATCTGGCAGTAGCTGTTCATCGAATTGCAGGTTTCAACCTTTTTTACATTCAGTTCGTCAAGTATCAGCTCCGAGAATTCATTTATTGCCTCAATCTGGTATGGTTCGGTCGCCCTGATTGTTATCTTGCTAAGTGGCTGCCTGACCCTTATTTTGATGCTCTTCCTGGCCTTCAGGCCAACAGAGACGGCATCTCTGACAAATTCCATCCTGCGCTCAAGTTCTTTGTCAATCTTGCTAGGGTCAGATTTCTGGAGATCACAAAGATGTACCGAGATTGGCGCTGTTTTGTCATATGGGACCACGAGCGTCTGGTAGAGCCTCTCGGCAAAATATGGGGTAAACGGCGCCAAAAGCTTTGACAGGGTGACAAGCACCTCGTAAAGAGTATGATAGGCAGAAGCTTTATCTTGATCAGATTCGCTCTTCCAGAACCTTCTCCTTGACCTTCTGACATACCAGTTGGCAAGGGTGTCAGTAAATGCGGTTATTGCTCTTGTAGCCGACGTGATTCCAAACTTCTTCATCTCTTCATCGACATAACCGACAAGCGTGTTGAGCTCGGAAATTATCCACCTGTCCAGATAATGTCTTTCTTTAAGTGACACTTTTTGTTTGGTTGGATCAAATCCGTCGATGTTGGCATACATTGAGAAGAAGGAATATATGTTCCTCAAAAGGAGTATGAACTGCCTGAAACTTTCGGTTACGGTGTTCACGCCAAGCCTCGAAGGTGTCCACGGCGGAGACGCCGTATAGATGGTCCACCTGAGTGCATCGGCCCCCTGGTTGTTCAGCACAAGCCACGGGTCAAGGACATTGCCCCTGGATTTGCTCATCTTCTGCCCGTTCTCGTCCACAATCAGTTCAAGGCACAAAACGTTTTTGTATGGTGTTACGCCAAAAAGTATGGTTGAAACGGCCATAAGCGTGTAGAACCATCCTCTTGTCTGGTCAATGGCCTCGCAAATGTAGTCGGCCGGGAAATGTGTTTCAAACATTTCCTTGTTCTCAAACGGCCAGTGCCACTGGGCATAGGGCATCGATCCACTGTCAAACCAGCAATCAACAACCTCAGGCACCCTTTTCATCGTGCCACCGCATTCTGGGCATTTGTAGGTGATAGAATCGACATAGGGCCTGTGGAGTTCAATATTCTCTGGCGTTTCAGGCGATTTTTCCCTGAGCTCTTTTATCGATTCGATTGCCTCCTGGTGGCCACAAGAATCGCAAACCCAGATCGGAAGCGGTGTTCCCCAATACCTTTCACGGCTTATTGCCCAGTCCTTGACTTCCCTGAGCCATTCACCAAATCTGCCCTCTTTGATGTGCTGGGGATACCAGTTCACCTGCGAGTTGTTTTCAAGGAGCTTGTCGCGGAGCTGGCTCATCTTGACGTACCATGATGGCTTTGCGAAATAGAGGAGTGGTGAGTCGCATCTCCAGCAGAACGGATAAGTGTGCGTCACCTTCTCTGATTTGTACAGCAAGCCCCTCTTCTTGATTTCGGTTATGATTTCCGGGTCAGCATCCTTTACGAAAATACCTTTCCAGGGATCGATCTGTGGCAGGAATTTCCCGGCATCGTCAATCGTGATGATTACCGGAAGGTCATTTTGCCTGGCAACTTCCATATCATCAGCACCAAAAGCCGGTGCTATATGGACAATGCCTGTTCCGTCCTCCGTGCCGACAAAATCGCCGGCCACAACATAGTGCGCGTTTTTGTCAGGTCTTATAAACGAATAGAGTGGCCTGTATTTTTTGCCAACAAGCTCTTTGCCAGACAAAGTTTTTATGATCTGATATTCCTTCTCAAGCACCTTCTGGGCCAAGGCCTCAACCAGAATGTACTTTTCGCCGTTTTTCTCTGCCAGGACGTAAGTTGCATCTGCTTTGACTGCAAGCGCAACATTTGCCGGCAATGTCCACGGGGTTGTTGTCCAGACGAGGAAATATGTTCCAGGCTCATCAAGGATTTCCATTTTCACGGTTATTGACGGATCTTTGGTTTCCTGGTAGCCCTGGGCGACCTCATGTGAAGACAGCGATGTACCACATCTCGGACAATAAGGCACAACTTTGTGGCCTTTGTAGAGGAGTCCTTTTTTCCATGTCTGGGCAAGTATCCACCAAAGGGATTCGACATAGGTGTTTGAAAGGGTCATGTACTGGTGTTCAAAATCCAGCCAGAACGCTATCCTTTCGGTCAGTTTTACCCATTCCTTCTCGTATGTGAACACCGATTCCTTGCATTTTTTGATAAATGCCTCGATGCCGTAATCTTCAATCTCTTTCTTGTTATGCAGGCCAAGCTTTTTCTCAACCTCAAGCTCGACGGGCAGTCCATGCGTGTCCCAGCCCGCCTTGCGGTCAACAATAAAACCTTCCATGGCCTTATATCTGCAGACTGTGTCTTTGTAAATCCTCGATAGGCAATGGTGAATGCCAGGCATTCCATTTGCCGTTGGAGGGCCTTCAAAGAAGACGTAATGGGGTCTGCCTTCTCTCTGGCTTATCGATTTCTTGAAGATGTCATTTTTTTTCCAGAACTCCAGGGTCTCCATCTCCTCGGAGACTATGGATTTTTCACCTAACTCCTCAAACATGTTTCCTCCAGGTATTCATCTTATCCGTAAGATTATATGTTTATAAGAATTTGTCGCAAGTTAGGAGTGGTGCGGGTGCAAAAACATGCCGCTTGGATATGGGTTGCAACTTGCAAGCTGGAATGTAGAATCATGTCATGCGTGACAACTCGATCAAGGTTGGGGTGGCCTTCGGAGGGCCAAGCCCAGAATATGAAATTTCGCTCAACTCAGGACAAAATGTCTGCAAGGAAATACCTGATGACAAATATGCTGTCTACCCTGTCCATATAACAAACGAAGGATTTTTCCAGATAGCGGACAGGCCTTCGAGCAATTCTCTGGCGGCTTTTTCCCAGCCAGAAATCCCTGCACACAAAGCTTGCCGCTACCTGAAGAATTTTGATGTAATCTTCAACACTGTGCATGGCCCTTATGGTGAAGACGGCAATTTCCAGGGTTTTCTTGAAGTACTGGGGATACCATGCACCGGTTCCAACACGGCCGCATCAGCATTGGCAATCGACAAGATGAGGGCAAGAATGATCATGAAAGAGCATGGAATACCAGTTCCTGAATCCGTCTACCTGCACTCTCCATTTGACAAAATCCCCTTCATGCCAGCCGTCATAAAACCAAATGCTCAGGGATCTTCTGTCGGTGTCACAATAGCAAAATCACCTGTTGAATTAAGCAGTGCAATAGAACTGGCTTTTTCTTACGGAAACATAGTGATAGCCGAAGAATACCTGGAAGGGCAAGAAATAACATGTTCTGTCCTTCAGAGAAAAAACTCAAAAGCCGAGGCACTGCCTGTCACTCTCATCGTCCCAAAAACCTCAGAGTTTTTTGACATCAAGGCCAAATATGAAGTTGGTGCATCCGACGAAATAACGCCTGCACCAATACCCGAAAACTCTTTCAAGCTGGCTCAAGAATTGGCCGTCAGGTGTCATGAAGCACTTGGATGTTCCGGAGTGACAAGGACCGACATATTTTTAATGACTGACGGGTCAATGAAAGTTATCGAGATTAACACGTTACCGGGAATGACAAACACATCGCTGGTTCCACAGGCCGCCAAGCATGTGGGAATCAGCTTTGGGCAACTGCTTGATATCATGATAGAGGGAGCGTTGTGAGGGAAAAAGCAATAACCAGGGCAACCCTCGGCATAATTCTACCCCTTGCAATCATAGCATATCTATCAAACATAAGTCCCGAAGATGTTTATTTGAGAGTCTGTTCAGTAGTGGATGGCAAAGAAGTTTGCTGCGACATAACGCTTGTCGATCGTGGTGGCAAAAAAACCAAGATCAAAAGCGACGGCTCCGACGCGGTAAAGCTCCCTGTTGGACAATACCAGGTTTCTGTGGAATCACCAGGCTTTGAGGAGATTTCCGCAATAATTGATGTAAGCCAGAGTTCCCACCAGCATGTAAATTTTGGCGTCATACAACAGGGGCAGATGTTTGGCAGGCTGCTCAACGGAGCAACGCTGAAACCTATAACTGGCCTTGAAGTCAGGATGGAGGGGAAAGAAGGCAAGTTTTTCTCAAGATCAGACCTCGACGGGGTCTTCAGCATAACAGTCCCGCCCGGCCAGTACATGCTGTTTATTGACAACCCGATGGTAAATGGCTACAGCTCCAGTTATTTTTTCTCTACAGGGCAAAGGATTTCCGAAGAAATCTATCTTCTGCCTGCCAATCTCTCTGGAATCAAACTCTCCGATTATTACTCATACTCGCTTAGCGCCAAGCGCAAGGGTCATGTTGCAGGTTTCCCACAAGATTTTTTGGTCAGAATAGATCGGAATAATGATGGAACGGCAGTCATGAGACAGTCGTTTACCGCCAATGATTACGGCGGAGAGCTGACCTTTGTCTACAATGGAGACCAGGTCTGGTGGTCTGAAGGAAATGATTACAAAGTATTCAATCCTGAAGGTGTCCAGGCCGCAATAAAGGCAATGAAAGTCAATGAAGACCTTTTTGATTTTTTAAACGAGACAAGCACAGACAGAAGATTTTCAAAAACCACCAATCGAGGCATCGAAAAAGCCAATGGCGTCCTCTGCGATAAGACTGATGTATCATACGCCGATTTCGACAACTGGATGGGCAACAACATTTTTGAATACACAACCTGGACCATGAAAGAAGGCAAATTGAGGGGGATGCCAACCAGAATTGCCGGAAAAATGAGCGGAAGGGACGAACAATATCACTCATACAATATTCAATTTGACATCTCGGTTACCGATGTTGGAAAACAATTCAAAATTCCCGAAATAAAAAAATAACCTTTCCGCTTGATTGTTTTTGCTTATCGGATAACCTATTCGCATATGAGGAAGCTCATTCCAATTTTGTGCTTTTTTTTGCTATCGGTAGAACCCGTATATGCCGAGATTTCAATTGCAATTGGGGAAAGAAAGGTTGAAGTGAAAGGCCTTTCCTGCATGATTGACATTCCCGTGTATGTCGAGGACGGAACGGCAATGGTCCCTGCACAACTCCTGGCAATCGAATCCGGACTGGAGCTGAAAAAAGACCTTGGCAGATGGAAATTTTTTGACAATCTGGGCAACCCGGTCGTCACATTTTTTGACGGATTCAAACGAATTGAATACAAAGACACCGAAAAGTTCCTGACAAGACCTGCCACATACAACTCCGGATACCTCTGGGTTCCTGCAAAGGATTGTGCGGAACTGCTTGGACTTGAACTGACCTTTGACAAGGAAACAAAAAAAATAATAATCCAGAAACCAGAAGTACATGCTTCCTGGGTAGATAGACTCACAGAAACTGTTGGGACCAAAAATCTCGTTCTCTCATGTTTGGGGATCGCAATATTTTTCATACTGATGTTCTTTGTCCTCACCCCGATAAGGCGGGGGTGGCGTTCTTTTAAGTAAAAGGAGGGGGCTAATGAACTCAAGGAACAAGATTCTTGCCAGTTTTGCCCTTGGCGTCCTTGCCGGTCTGGTTCTTTCGGCAAAAAAGGGGCAGAGGTTACCAATCTCTCACAGGTTCCAGGAACCACTCTCGCAAAAATTCGGGCTTGCGTATTCGGGTGTACTGGCAGGAAAGGTCGATAAAAAAATCAGGGAATTTTCAAAAAGGAAACCAGTCTTCAAAAATCCCGCCCTGAACAGACACCTCGACGAATGGATATTGCCAGGTCTTTCGCTCTACCACGTTCTCCTTGATGAAATGGTCGACCAGAAGGCAGCACTCCAGGAAACAGAAAGGGTGTTGAGGGCCATTGTCTCGCAGGACAAAAAAATGGTCCTCTTCAAGAATGCTCCTTCGCCATTTGCAATTCTCAGGGCCTACGTTATTTCCAAGCTCAAGAGCTCCTTCCCGAAAGGCGCATGGGATATAAAAATTGTCTCTTTCGAAAAAAATGTTGTTGCATTCGACATTTCAAAGTGCTTTTATCAGGAGATGCTCGACTATTTCGGTTCCCCTGAGCTGACAAAAGTCTTCTGCGCGCTGGATGAAGAGTTGGCCACTCATTTCCCAAAATCAATCACCTTCAAAAGAAAAGGCACCATTGGCAGGGGTGACAAAATCTGCGATTTCAGGTACGAATACAGGCAGTAAATGGTAAAACTTTCCTTCTTTGGTGGCCAAAACGAAATTGGCGGAAACAAGATATTGCTTGAGGACGGTGACACGCGCCTTTTCCTGGATTTCGGGCAATCATTCACTGCAGAGGGCAACTTCTTCGATCAGCCTTTCCTTTCCCCGCAAAACACAGATGACCTGAGGCTTGTAGGGGCGATTCCAGATGTTGACGGCCTCTACAAAAATGCCGGCTACAGAACAATGTATGATGATGAAGGTTTTGTTGGCGTTTGTGGCACCGGCGAACCCAAAAAAATAATGGCCGTTCTGGTTTCACACGCACACACCGACCACGCCGGTTATCTTGGCATCATCAGGAAAGACATGAAATTTTACGGTTCCAAGATCACAAAAACCTTCCTTGGCAGGAGAAGGGACATCTCCGAAGGCTGGATGATGAAGTATGATGACGACTCGTTCACAGGCCTTGACGACGGGGAAACATTTGAAGTCGGCTCTGCAAAAATAAAACACATTTCTGTTGACCACTCGATCCCAGGTGCTTCAGCGTTCATAATCGAAATGGGCGGGCTCCTGATCGGATACACCGGAGACCTCAGGCTCCACGGAAGGCGAAGGGAGCTGACCGAGAAATTTGTCAAAGAGGCTCAAAACGCAAAACTGGACTACCTCTTTTGCGAAGGAACAAGGGTCGATGACGGCAGGACTGCCGACCCTGAACTGCAAGCCGAGGAGGCGCATTCACTGCACTCCGAGGAGCAGGTGGCCTCAAAACTCGAAACCATACTGGACAGGGCGAAGGGCATGGTCATATATGACGCGTCCCCGGCCGACATGGACAGGATGGACATGGTCATAAGGATTGCATCCCAAAAAGGCAGAAATGTGTTGATTGACGCCAAGAAGGCGTATCTTGTCCACGGCATCAACCTGCTTTCCGGCCTGTATCCAGAGCTGGAGAAATTTGACAACTGCTCACTCCTGCTGTCCAGAAAAAAAGAGAGAATGCCAAAATCTGAAACGACCTCAAAACCTAGGAAAGGGGCCGATCCAGAAAAAGAGGCACGCAAAGATACGCTAAGGGAAGCAGATTTCAACAATCCAGACATCTACATCGAAACAAAATACAATGGACGTCTCCCATATGAGAAAGAAATATCCTCTATTTTTGAGGAGTTTCCAAACAACTGCATCCTGCCAAGGATCGTCTGGGGGCCAGCGCTCCGCGATGAAATAATAAGGAACCAGGACAACCTCCTGATCTACACAAGCATGGGACCACTCTCCATGATGCATGCCGGAAAGGGACTAAAGGGCACTTATGTCTACGGCAAGGCGGAACCGTTCAACGAAGAAATGGAAATAAGCTTCAGGAAGCTCGAAAACTGGATCAACCTGTTCGGGATGGAGCTGGACTATGCCCACACATCCGGCCACGCAAACAGGCGCGACCTTGAATATATTGTCAACAAGATTGCCCCAAGGTGGTTGCTCCCAATCCACACATGCCACGCAGAAATATTTGACAAATTCTATAAAAGTGCCTGTCACTGGCCCAACGGGGCAAAGGTGGAGCTGGCCAAAGACGGGCCAAGGCTGATAGAATCGGAGATCTAGGTTTTGTTGGTTACATTTCGTTAACTACGTTTTAGTCTTCTCGTTGTATAGTTTTGACTATGAGAGGGAAACAAACAGTAACAGCAATCATTTGTCTCGTCGTTGTCTTAATTACACCATCCCATATTGGGAATGCAAAAAAAATTGACATTTCACACATGCCTTTACCGCAGCTTAGAGAAGCAATCCTTCAAAATAATGGCCAGTTGCCACCAGAACTTATATCAACACCCCACAAACAGTTTAGGAGTGTTGGCACACAAAAAATCCTTGTCCTTCCTTTGATGTTTGAAGATCTTAAGCCAGTATTATCATTGGATATCATCAGGGACATAATGCTGACTGGCAAAAATTCGATAGATAAATTTTACCAAGCCTCTTCTTATGGAAAATCCTTTGTCAGTTTTGGCAAACCGCAGGTGCCAGACTGGATGATGATGCCATCGTCCCTTTTTTCATATTCTGATATAGAGGACTTATTTAAAGATGGGTTGGAAACTGCCAAGGAAAATGGCATTGATTTCACAGAGTTCGATGAGGATGAAAACGGGTATCCTGATCTTGTTATTTTTTTGTGGCCTGGCGTTTCATACACATGCGGTGGTTACATGCCGGGCAACTTTTCAGTTGATCTGGACAATTACACAGCAATTAGTTGCTGCGAGGATGCAGGAGAAAGTAGATCCAGTTTTCCAGTGATAGTAATGTACCACGAGATTTTTCATGGAATGGGTGATCTTTTCGATCTCTATGATTATAACTACAAGAACGTAAATGCAGGCGGATGGGACCTGATGGGTGAGGGCGTCTACATGGGTTATTGCGGTCTTAGTGCGTTTTCAAGATGGAAGGCTGGCTGGCTTGATATAGAAACAATAGACAAACCTGGAACCTATATGGTTGATGATCTGAATGGTGATGGCCAACACAAGGCATACAGAATAAACATGCCTGGGTCAAAAACAGAGTGGTTGCTTGTTGAAAATCGGCAAAAGACAGGTGGAGATTCATTTCACCAGGGAGTCCCAAACCAGGGTCTTGTTTTCTGGCATGTGGATGATAGCAGACCATATGAACATCGCTTTAACACCACAAAAGGTGCGCTTATAACACCAGGGATATGTGTCCTTTGCCCAGAGCCAGATGATTTTTACAAACAAAACTCGGCTTATGGTTCAAACTATTCAAGAACTTCCCTGACATTCCAGACTCCAGCGAAACCATTGCCATACAGCCTAGATCCAACTGCCCCAATGATTAAGATTACCAACATATCAAAATCAGGGCCAACAATGACTTTTGATCTTGATTATGAAAGACCTATAAAATCTGTTCTCGTGACCCAAAAAGAGGTATCTTTCGGAAAAGTTAGAAAAGGTGAAATAGTTACATCATCTATAAATTTCAAAAATGCAGGAAGAGGCAATCTTGTAGTAAGGCTTAATGTTTACGAGGCCGATTGGTTAAAAATTGACAGAAACAGCTTTATCGGCAATGATGAGGACATTATAATGACTTGTAACACCAAGCGGTTAGAAATTGGAACACATAAAGGTTCGATTGAATATTCAGGCAAAGATGTCGATGGAAGCATAATTGTAAAAGTTGAAGTCATCCCAGAACTCGGCGATGTTAATGCTGATGGGTACGTTAATTCCAAAGACGTTGAATTGATGGAAAAAGCTTTCGGCAAAACAAAAGATGACCTTAAGTTTGACCCAAAATGTGATCTGAATGAGGATGGAATAATTAATGGCTTTGATTTAATTATACTGGCAAAACATATGCCCATAACAGCATAACCAATTTCAATCACCTGTATTTAATTAAAAAGGCCCCTTTTCAGGGGCCTTTTTAATTATTTGAATACAATAAAGTCTACTTTATACGGAGCTTTCTCCTGACAATAGTTGTCCTGGCCTGGAAATCAACGCACTTTATCAGGACCTCGTAGTCTCCTGGTGTCTGGTAGGTGTGTTTCACCGTGGTCACAGATTCCCCGTCAAGACCGTTTGTTGAAGTTTTTGGAGAGCCGTCGCCCCAATCAACCATCACGTCATAGGGTGAAACTCCACCCTGCGGTTTGTAGGAAAGCTCGATCTCTCCACCGATTTTGCCCTCGTTTGTTTTCAGGTCTATTCCCTTCCACGATGTCCAGAGATAGAGTTCCTTTGAAGAAACCTCTTTTGGCAATATAAGCACTGAGGCCTGGTCAATAACTGGCTCAAGCTCTTTGGAAGTGGCCGTTGCGATATTTGTGATGACAAGGCCGGAGGATGGTACAACGATCCCTGGCTTGAGTTTGAAGACAAGCTCATACTGTCTGGATTCACCTGGTGATAGGACACCAACAATAAAGATGGCCCTTGTTGTGGAAATGACACCGGTCGGTATGGACGAGACAAACTGGAGGTTGTTCGGGAAAACATCATAAAGTGTGACGTCTGTTGAAGGCAGTTTGCCACTATTCCTGACAGTTATTGTATATACAATAAATTCATTTGAGAAGGCCTGAGATTTTCTGGCTCTTTTTACTACTTCGATTATCGGCTGATTCTCCGATATAGTTGCTATTATACAACATTCATTGCTGGTTGCCGAACCATTTGTTGTGTTGCCAGCAAAATACGCTGTATTACAAATTGTTTTGTCCCTGAGTGAATAACCAATTTTGGCCTGGAATTGAAAAGTCTGTTCGGTCGGAACACCAAGTGTTACATACATGATTGCGTAAATACCGCCGTAATTATTGTCAAACCATGTGAGATGCGGTGTACCAGCTGAATCGATCTGCATCATTGGTGCTCTAGTGAAACCACTACTCTTTGAGACAATGACCCCAGGGGAGTTTTTGTGGTGGTTTGCACCTGTAATGTATGGTGAATTGTCTGCGCCAACCCACTTGCTGTTTGCATTGTCCCACTTAACAAACACAATTGTGTCACCATAATTTGAAGAGAGTGAGTAATCCATCCAAGTGATGTATGGTCTGTTTGCAGAATCCAGTTTGAGATTCGGTTGCACCGATGCAGCAAGCGTTCTTGAGACCTCTATGTCAAAAGGCTGAACAGAAGCAAGCGGCCAGTAAACCGAGCCATTGGCACCCATCCAGTTTCCATATCCTGGATTGTACTCCACATAGAAAATCCCTGCCAAACCATATGTGTCATCAGTCCAAGCAATATGAGGCCTTCCATCAGAGCCAATGTCAAGCGAGGCTTGATCAGAATATCCAGAGTTCCTGCTCACATTGGCATTTCCAACTAGTGGATTGAAGGTGGTGCCACCTGCCGTCACCCAATTGCCAACAATAGTACTCCAACTGACATAATAAATGTCTCCGTATTCCACACATGTATTGTCAGTCCAGGCAATATGTGGAAGATTTTGATACAATTCAAAGGATGGATCGAAAGAGTGGCATGTATTTCTGCTAACGTTAATGTCCAATGGCTGGATTCCTGCTGGATTGTAAATAGATCCTGCTGCACCCACCCAGTTCATGATCGATTGGTCCCACTTCACATACATGATTTCTTCATTCAGGTAAGATGCATCCGACCACACGATGTTAGGTATCCCAAAGCTATCAAGTCTAAGCTGTGGGGAAACCGAATAGTTCGAATTCCTGGAAACATTTATATCCAGAGGTTGTCCACCACCAGGGTTGTAAACAGAATTCCCAGCACCCACCCAGTCTTTTATTGTATCATTCCAGTGCACATAAAAAATATCTTTGTACTGGGAGGAATAGGAGTTCTCTTCCCATGCGATATACGGCATATCATTCGAGTCAAGAACAAGAGAGGGTTTTTTGGAATCAAGAGGGTTGCGGCTAATATTTATGTCTAATGGCTGGACGGCATTGCCAGGTATGTAAATAGACCCATTGGCTCCCACCCATTGCAATTTTATATGATCCCACTTTACATAATAAATATCAAAATTGCCATTGACTTTGCATGCCCAACAGAGATGCGGCACACCTTTAGAGTCTATGGCAATCGAAGGGTCTTCGGAACTCCAAATATCTTCACTAATATTGATTTCTTTTGGCTGCGTCGATTTCTTTGGATCAAAGAACATGTTCTCGGTTCCAACCCATTTCAAACCAGCATTCCATCTCAATTTAGTGCCACCAGGCGCAAGATGCGGAGGATCGCCCCAAATCCAATTGGAACTTCCATTTGGGGAATAGGCAAGACCACTTTGGGTGGCAGAATCACCAACATAAAAAGTGTCCTGCGGGATCGTATCATATATGAAACCACCGACTGGGACATCGTCTGGATTATCCATTTTCCAGTTGATCTGATAGGTTATTGTAGAGCCTGAATTGACCTTTTTGCCACAATCATCAAACGATCCATCACCATTCACATCTACAGACTTTATAAGATTGACTGTATACGGACGCGGGGTCCCCCCGCTACTACCGCCACCGCCATCACCGCCATCATCGCCTCCACCATCATCAGGATTTTTCTCACTTACAACATACACTGTATTTGTATAGATCGGTATACCCTCATCTTGGCTGTGGGTGAAGCTTCCTTTGTTCTCAATCTGTATCGTATCTTCACCATCAAGCAGTTTAACTGAGAAAAATACGTCAATTGAAGTGGTACCATCCGCAATAAACCACCTGAGAACCGTACCGGCTGGTGTTCCATCTGCAGGTTCACCAGGAACCCAGTTAGCACCACCATCTAATGAGTAGGACATGCTTGTAACTGGGACTGCCCCCTGAACATATTCAGTACCATTGGGCACAACATCAAAAACATAAGCATCTACAAGATTTTCCCCATTTGGATTTTCAAAGATCCAAGACAATCTGAAGTGTATAGTCGTCCCAAAGTAAACAGCTTCGCCTGTATCATCATAAATGCCGTCACCATCAGTATCTACACCTTTTGTAAAAGTGAAGGTGCCAGTAAAAGCATCATGCCAGTGCACATACATTGTCTCAAACTTGTTTTGGGTTGAGCAAGATTCATCTTCATCTTCCTCGTTGCCACAATCAAATCTTGGAGGTGCCACAACAGAATTTGGTGAATCACTCAAGCTATTTTGTGAGGCAACCTCTTTATTGCCAATGTTCTTTTTCAGACATTCATTATCAAGTGGATACGATCTGTCCTCCCACACAATGTGCGGTGCATCCGATGAATCAAGCGCAAGGCACGGGAAAAGTGAACTACCCTTATTCTTGCTCACATTTGAATTTGTGTTTGTGTACTGGTCCCCATCTGGATAGTACCAGCCCGAGAGAGATGGTTTCCAGTAGGTATAAATGATTTCGGAAACACCATCATTGGTATTTACATACCAGACCAGGTGTGGGTCATTTTTGGAATCAAGCACCAATTTTGGGTGTTTTGATCCGACTGAGCTGTCCGAAACCAATGCATTCGCACAATTGATAGGATTGTAAGTGCTCCCGTTTGCGCCCACCCAGCTATTTCCATTCCAACGCGCATAAAGAATTTCACCAATACCAACCGTGCAGGTCGCCTCCTGCCATGCGATATTTGGTCTGCCATTTGAATCCAAGTCAAGTGACGGAGCCCTGGAATCACCAATATTGTTGCTCATATTGGCATTTGCACCCGTTGAAGCATCATAGGCAGAACCGTTTGCACCTACCCAGGAGGCCCCATTCCATCTTGCATACATTATCTCATAGTTGGTTTTTGAATTTGTTTGATATGACTGATCGGCCCATGCAAGGTGAAGTGTATTTGTTGATTTGTCTATCTTTAGTGATGGCTCCACCGAAAGACCGCTGTTGTTTGACACGATCCCATGGCAGAAGGGACCATTTGCCTTATACTCGCTTCCATCAACGCAGGCCCATCTATGATTTGTCTCGTCCCATTTTACACAAAGAATCTCGGCATTGCCATATTCAGTGTCTGTCCATGCAATAAAGGGGATATTATTTGAATCGAGATCGAAAGTTGGCTGACAGGATGTCCCGGTATTCAAACAAACATCAGCGTTGCTTCCATTATACTTGGTGTGATCTGCCCTTGCCCAGCCTGGACCAGACGGAAGACCCGGTTCCCAATATACATAGAATATATCAGCATCATTACCTGTTTCATCGACCCACACAATGTGCGGACGGTCATTTGTGTCCAGAACGATCTTTGGCATTACAGAATCTTTTATATTGTAGCTGACGTTTATATCTGCCGGCTGATCTTCAGGCTCCACTGATGGGTCATAAACAGACCCGCTGGCACCAACCCAGTTCTTTTTGACGGGGTCCCATTTAACATACATGATTTCATAAGTGCCAAATTTGGTTTCATGGTTATCCTGCCAAACAACGTGTGGTATACCATGAGAATCTACCGCAATACATGGGCGTTTTGAATTACCAATATTCCTGCTGATATTTATATCATAAGGCTGGGTATTATTCGTAGGAATGTACTTGGAATTATTCGCACCTGCCCAACCCAAAAAAGCAGATGAAATAGGTACAAAAACCGTAGTCGAAACAGTGGCCACGATAAAAGACATCATCGCCACAATAAGCTTTTTCATAACTCCTCCATATATAAATTAAAATCTTTAACCATATTATTGAATATAGTAATTTTTGTCAACTATTTTTTTATATTTTTTCAATGTTTAATCATATAAATAATACGTATTAAATCAGATTTATGTGAAGGTTATTATATATAATATTCATTATCTATATGAATAATATAGACCCAATGAATGTTTTAATATTTTAGATATATTTATTTAGAATAATTTAATGTATTATTTTTTCGGTATTTACCAGAAATTGATAAAAAATGATTTTTTCTTTTCCAGAAGCATTTTATCCAGTTTTTTCAGTTACCTTCGACCTGTATATTTGTTATTTTCGACAAATTGACTTAACAATCATTGGTTTTCAAAAAAACGCCCAAGGGGTAAATTGGAGTTATGTGGGAGAAAACGAAAATATCATTGATGGTTTTTCTGTCTTTCATGCTTGCTTCTAATTACTGGTTGCCGCCAGAATCCGCAACCTCAAAACAGCCTCCCCAGCTGCCAAAACTGGCCCATCCACTCAAACCTGCTTCCGCAATAAAGAGCGTTGGGGTGCAAAAAGTTTTGGTGCTTCTGATGGAGTTTCCTGACCAAAAAGGTGTCATGACCTATAAGAGCGCCGAGGAGAAATTCGTTTCTGACAAGGTAAAAAGCCTTAAAAACTACTTTGACACTGCCTCAGGCGGAAAACTCAAAATTGATTTTGGCTCATTTTTCCTGCATGACTGGATAAAAATGCCAAAAACAATAGAAGAATACAATCAAATGGAAGTTCCGGACTATGTAATGGTTTTAAGCATGGGACCAGACGCATACAAAGCTGCACAGGAAAAAGGGCTCAAAATCGAGGAATATGATGAAGATGGGAATGGCTACCCGGACCTGACAATCTTCATCTGGGCCGGGAACAGCTATGGAGACGGGACGAAGAGCGTCCCAGGGGATTTCTATCGCGGCGACGTTCCATTTCCACTCATAAGCATTGGTGAGAACATACGTGAAGGAGGCTTCCCACTTGGAACAACACTACACGAATTCTTTCACGGGATGGGCGGACTTTACGATCTCTATGATTATTCACACATAGTTGATCCGGTTGGGGGCTGGGACCTCATGGGATCTGGTCTTGAGGAAAATTATTGGGGAATGTCATCTTTCAGTCGTTTTAATGCTGGCTGGGTCGATATAGAAACAATAACAGAACCCGGCACCTATGAGATTGATGATCTTAACGGGGATGGGGAACACAAAGCATACAAAATCCAGATACCCGGATCAATAGATGAATGGGTACTTGTAGAAAACAGGCAAAAACATGGGGCAGACGGATACTACAATGGTTGTCCAGGAAATGGCATTGTAATGTATCATGTAGACGATAGGAGGCCGTATGGAGGAAGATTCAACACCATCACCTCAGAATGGAGCACGCCTGGAATTGTCATTCTTGATCCTGGTGGTGCCCCTTTGCACAAAACCGCCAATTTTGGGGCTGATATCGGAAAAACAAAAATTAGCGGTACCACCATTCCGAACACCCTGCCATATGTTACAAATAGCTCCAGAGAAACTCTCTGCATAAGCGATATTTCAAATGTAGGATCCAAAATGACTTTCAAGGTCACATTTGAAAGTCCACAGATCCCACTTGTCAGAGTAAACGAACAATTGCCTTTTGACCAGGTTGAAAAAGGTACCACTAAAACACAGGAACTCAAATTTACAAATGCTGGTGCAGGAAAACTCCAGGCTTTCCTGAAAACCGACTGCAAATGGATAACTCTCGACAGAACAAGCTTTATTGGCAATGATGAAGCCATCATCGTGACTATTGATACGTCACAACTCCCCTATGGAATAAACAAAGGTCAAATATCATTCAATTGCTCATCAACGTTAGGAAAAGTTATCGTTTCGGTTGAGGTGGTGCCTATAATGGGTGACATCAATCTTGACCAAAAAGTTGACGAAAAAGATTTTGACGAATTGGTTGCTTGCTTTGGAAAAAGCGAAGGTCAAGAGGGGTACAAGAAGGAGGCTGACCTAAACAAAGATGGAATTATTGATTGGTTGGACTTAATGCTCCTTGCGAGAAATATTGGCAGAAAGTAATATTTACAATAGTTAAACCATTCTAATCAATTCTTAAAAAGTACTAGGGGGGTAAGCGTGATCATTTAGATAAAAACACGCTTCTTTCAGGTTTTGTCTTTTTGTTTACATGCCATCAACCCGTGGTATTCTAGTTTGTAAATGAAAAAATTATTGACTTTCGCGCTGATCCTGTCTTTGGTTTCACCGATATGGATTGTTGCCAAAGCTTCAGAGTGTGACACAACCTGTGACATCATGAAAATGCCACTTTCCAAGGTAAAAAACATCGCCATGTCGAATGGTGGGAAAATACCGCCATCAATGGTGCACTCGACCATAAGGCCAACGAAACATCTTGGTGACCAAAAGGTCCTTGTTCTCCCAATGGAATTCCCCGATTGCAGATGGACCATTGCCGCAGGCAGTATAAGGGAAAAATTCATCTCACAGACTCAAAGAAGCCTCCTCAATTTTTACGAGATATCCTCGTATGGCAAATACAGGCCAACCTACGGTGAAAAAGGCATTCCAGAGTGGATGATGATGCCAAAACCATACAATGATTATGAAGACATGGACTCCCTCTTCAATGATGCCTTTGCAACAGCAATAAAATATGGCATCGACCCACTCGAATACGATGAGGATGGGAACGGGTTCCCTGATCTGACAATAGTTATTTGGGCCGGCAATTCCTACACTGTAGGTGGAGACAAGCCTGGGGATTTCACAATGCCAATGGAAATAGGCAACATCATAAGCATTGGCGAAGATGTCAGAGTTGGTGGTTTTCCGTTGATTACACTCCTTCACGAATATTTCCATGCAATGGGCGAACTTTACGATCTGTATGATTATTCATACACATCTGACCCCGTTGGTGGCTGGGACCTCATGGCCGCAGGTGTATGGGACGGATATTGCGGGATCAACTCCTACCAGAGATGGAAAGCCAACTGGATAGAACCAGAAACAATCACCGAGCCAGGGACTTATGAAGTCGATGACCTGAATGGTGATGGCCCACACAAAATGTACAAAATCCCGCTTCCAGGCTCCGATGTCGAGTGGCTTCTTGTTGAAAATAGGCAAAGGCACGGAGGAGATGGCTATTTCCAGGGTTGTCCCGGAAATGGCATGATTGTTTACCATGTCGATGATCGCAGAGAGTACAAACATCTTTTCAACACAAGAACAAAAGAGTGGAAAACTGTTGGCATAGAGGTTCTTGATCCAGGTGGATCACCACTCCACAAAACAGCAATGTACGGGGACAACTATGGAAAAGTCGCCATCAGCGCCGACTCGATACCCAACACTCTGCCATATGAGAAAAACGACTCCAAAAAGACTTTGAGGATTGACAAGATCTCTTCAGTCGGTGAAAAGATGACCTTCAGGCTAAGCTATGACACCCCACAGGTTCCAATCATGCAAGTGCTGGACACCCTGTCTTTCGGAAGGGTAGTCAAAGGTGAAATGGCCAGCCAGGACCTCACATTCTACAACATCGGCCCAAAAAAACTCCAGGCAATGCTCAAGTCTGACTCCCAATGGATCAACATTGACAGAACAAGCTTTATTGGCAATGAAGAGCCGATAAATGTAACAATTAATACGGCTTCACTCAAGTACGGCTTCAACAGTGGATACATCAAATACGACGGCAACGCCGGCACCGGAAGGGTGAAGGTAGTTGTTGACGTGGCCCCGATCCCGGGAGATGTAAACCTCGACGGGGTCGTGGACGATGCAGATGTCGAACTGTTTGCGAAGTACTTCAACAGCTCGCTTGGCGACCCAAACTACTACAAGGATGCAGACTTCAACAACGACCAGAAGGTCGACCTCATGGATTTCCTCATGATGTCAAAAAACTACAAGTCAAAAATTTGATTGACTCACCAGTCATCGAAAAAAGGGCGGCCCAAAAGGTCGCCCTTTTTTGTTTCCACCGGCAATGATAGAATTGGCAGACAAAAGAGGTGAAACATGGCAAACATTGACTACGCGGTAAAATTTCTTGAAGAGATCTGCAAGACCCCAAGCCCGACAGGCTTTGCCATGGCGGCAATAGACAGGTGCGAGCGCGAGGCAAGATCGCTCGGGTTTGCAACAAGAAGAAACAACAAGGGTGGGCTGCTGGTTGATGTTCCCGGCAAGGACGCGTCCTTCAGGAGGCTCGTCTCCGGCCATGTTGACACCCTCGGCGCAATGGTGCGCTCCATAGATTCAAACGGCTGGCTGAAATTTACGCCAATCGGCGGCTACATGATGCAGACAGTGGAAGGCGAGTACTGCCAGATTTTCACAAGGAGCGGGAAAACCTACACCGGAACATGCCTGACAACCGACCCTTCGGTGCACGTCCACCCAAACGCCAGGGAACTCGAGAGAAAACCCGAGAACATGGTGATAAGGCTCGACGAGCGCGTCTGTTCCAAGGAAGACACCGAAAAACTGGGCATCTCGGCAGGAGATTTCATAGCCTGGGACCCAAGGACAATCGTCACAGAATCTGGCTTCATAAAAACCAGACATCTGGACGACAAGGCTGGAACGGCCTGTATTTTTTGTGCCCTTCAGGCAATCTCCGAGGAAAAAATAACGCCAGCACACCCCTTCACGGCAATCATAACCAACTACGAAGAAGTCGGCCATGGCGCAAGCTTTGTCCCAGAGGCCAACGAAATCCTGGCCGTGGACATGGGCGCAATCGGGCTCGACCTCTCAACCGACGAATACTGCGTCTCGATCTGCGCCAAGGACTCTTCCGGCCCCTACGACTACGCCCTGACAAACCAGCTGGTCGACCTTGCAAAAGCAAACAAAATCAAATACGCGGTGGACATCTACCCGTTCTACGGGAGCGATGCATCTGCGGCCCTCCACGGCGGCCATGACCTGAGGGCCGGCCTCATCGGGCCGGGTGTTCAGGCCAGCCATTCGATGGAGCGCACCCACAAGGACGCAATCGAGGCCACTTCGAAATTGCTGGTGGAGTATTTGAAGACCGAAAAAGTGTAAAAATGAGAATACTCATATTATTTGTATAATTAGAGTGTTCTACCTATCAGATGCGCCTTATTGTGTTATTTTAGCTACTTGACAAAATTATATTTTATGATATAATGTTTTCATAAATCCCCAAGGGAATATGGAATAAATTAATACAAAATATTAGGAGGACAACATTGAAAACAAACAAGGAATTCTTTGATAAATTGGTGAAAATTGTTGAAGATGGTGGAGTATCGGCATTTGCTTTTATGGAAACCTTGAAGAGAGCTAGAATCCCTGTCTATAAAGGGGTATGCGGCGGGTCAGGTATGCAACCTGTGCTGGAATTACTTTATAGCCTTGTTGGTTTAGAGCCAGATGATTCACGGGTATCAAGGCTTGCAACACAAATAAGGAATTTACCTGATTACAATAATCCGAACCTCATAACATACAATTTTGAGCAATCAAACGCTATTGCAGATAAAATTGAAAAATTAATTCAAGAACAAAAGGGGAAATAAAACGTTGAGCTTGAAATGCCCCCAAGTTTATCACTCAGGGGCATATTTTTTCTCAATTCTATCTAATCTCTAGAAAAAACTACAATTTTATATTCCCAACCTCTTCAAAGCCTCCTCAACACAAATCTTGTAGCTGATTTGGGTCTTGTGTTTTTTGAAACCCAGTCTGGAGTTAATCCCAAGCATCGGGGCATTCAGATCATTGTTGCCTGTTGTGATCATCTTGACCTGGGGATTGTTCTGCCTGATGTGGTCGAGCATCAGGGCCTTGAGCAGTTTGCCAATGCCGCTTCCGCGATGTCCTGCATCAACAGCTGTCACATACTGTATGAATCTGTAAGTGTTTTCATTGTCGATGCCACCCTCGGTAAAGCCGATGACCACCCCGTTTGCATCTTTGACCAGAAAACAGCGATACTGCCTGAATTTTTCAAGAAACTCCTTGGAATCCTGCCACTTCTTTTTCTCTGCCTCCCTCAGGTCTATTGTTTCCTGGTTGTTCATTTTCTTGAATTCAACCGCTGTGGCGAAAGACAGGTCGCTGACATCATCGATAAACTGGTCCGTTATTTTGGTGTGCAGTTCAATTTTCCAGTTGTTTTCAGATTTTTCTGCAATCTTAAGCCATCCGTCAACAATGTTCCAGTCAAACCCGTCAAGCTCGAGCCTCATGTCAGAAAAAACCGAGGAAGGCACACCAAATTTTTGAAGAAACCTGTTGCCCTCTTCCGAATAAGAGTGTGAGCTAATCGTGTGGACACAACTGTCTTTGATGTCCAGAAAAGCTTTTTTGGCCAAACTTGTACCAATGCCTCTGTTCCTATATTTGGGCTCCACATAACCAAATATATAACCAAGACCTTTGTTCAGTTCATATTCTGGATCATCCGGTTTTCTTAAATATATTTCCGCATCGCCAACAATTTTCTCGCTTTCAAAGGCATAATTTCTTATGGATACTTCATACTTGTCATCAAGCCACTGCATCGCCATCTCGTCCGATATCGGTTTCATTTCAGGCTCCGCCTCGTGGAGCATCATGGTTGCATGCGCTTTGTACTGCAAAAACAATGTTGTCCTTAACTCTTCGTTTTCAACTTTTCTGATTTGAATGTTCATTTTGTCTCCCATGTTGTTTTCATCAATTTTCGAGTAGACCAGGGCCCCTGCTTTGTGAGGGACCCTGGATGTTTTCCTCAAATCTTCCCGGTCTCCCACTCCAGCCAGAGCGAATCGGCAATTTCCCTTGCCTCTTCCTCCCTCTTGAAGTGGCGCCCCAGGATTGCCATGTCCCTTTTGAAGAACAACTCGGCATTGGGGTTTGACCTTGGGTCAACGGCTTGCGCCATGTCTATGATGATCGCCTTCCCGCCCCACCATAGCACGTTGAATGCGGAAAGATCGCCGTGGACAACATTGAGCCCGAGCATGTTCCTGATGTTTGTCAGCATCCGCCTGAATGCCCTGTCCATGTCCTTGTCTGGAATTTTCACTTTCCTCAAAAGCGGTGCTGGCCCGTTCTCATCACCGATGTATTCCATGAGTATTGTGTTGCCCTTAATCGCAATTGGCTTCGGGACATCAACGCCATTGTTCCAGAGGAGCCTCTGGACGCTGAATTCGTCCTCAATCCACCGCTCGAACATGAACTGGTGGCCCATCGTGGACCTCCTGTTTATGGCCCTTTGCACGCTTTTCTGGGAAACCCACCTGCCCTCCCTGTAGAGGGCATCATTGCTCAGGCTCCGGAAGATCCTTGGCCTGTAAACCTTGGCCGCAAGGAGCGGGAACCCTGACTTTTTTGTCCCCAGGCAACTGTAGACTGTCGCCTCCTTGCCCGATGAGACTTCCATAATCACGTCTTCGATCAGCCCCTGCTGTTTGAAAGCAGTCAGTGAAGGCAGTATCCACTCGCGCAGGTGGCTCTCTCTCAGGAAATCTGGGTCAAATTCACCAGTCCTGATGGCCTTTCTTTCGAGCCAGAGCCGGACTGAAGCGTCCGACTCGTGGCTTGTCTTCATTTTGGAGATTTTTTCTTCCAAAACTCCTCCTTGGAATTTTTTGCTTTTGGCACCGTTATTTTTGGTGTCATCTTTGGTTTTATCTGCGTCAACTTCATAACTTTGAATCCTTTGCCATTTTTCATAAATTAATGCCTCCCTTCTTCATTTGTTTGATCGGCTTTTCCAGCCGCTGACACTTTCCCGCCCTCGTATCGTTCGAGCTTTATCTTGTATGCGCGGACGACGGCCGGTGTGAGTGCTTGTGCGAGCTTGTCAAATAGCGTGGTCATTGTGTTCCTCCTTTGCGGGAAATTAAAAAGGCCCCTTTGCCTTTTTGTGCGCTGGGGCCCTGGAATTAAAAAGGCCCGTTCCCTGTTTTGAACGGGCCTTCTAGTTTATTTTATGGTTTGGTATTGCTTAGACTGAGGCTCCGCCCAAAAGATGCGCATTGTTGTTATTGTTTCTCACTCTCATCATCGCACCTCCTTTGGCGGAATTTGTTTTGAGGTGATTCTAGGCGTATTCTCAAGGTTGTCAAGACGGGCGCTCTGGCAAGTGTTGAAAAATACCGGTTTGTCCAATACAATTGCCGCATGTCAGAACCGCTTGCTTACAGGATGAGGCCACAAACGATAGAAGAATTTGTTGGCCAGAAGCATCTGCTCGGAAAAGACGGCCTGCTCTCAAAATCCCTGTCGGGCAAGCCAACTTCGCTTTTGCTGTGGGGGCCACCCGGAACAGGTAAAACCACACTTGCGCACCTGATCGGGAAAGCGACATCAAGGCAAACGATTGTCATCAATGCTGTAACAACAGGCATTCCAGACCTGAAAAAACTGCTTGCGCAGGCCGACCACCCTGTCCTTTTTGTGGACGAGATCCACAGATGGTCAAAGTCCCAGCAGGACTTTCTGCTCCCCTTTGTCGAGTCTGGCGAAGTCCTGCTCGTCGGCTCCACAACAGAAAACCCTTACTACGAGGTAATTGGCCCGCTCCTCTCAAGGCTCAGGGTGCTGAGGCTGGAGCCACTCTCCGACGAGGACATAAAGGAAATCCTCAAAAAAGCAATCATCGATCCAAAGGGCCTCGGTGAGTTTACCATAGAAATGCCAGAAGAGGTGATGGACTTTGTCGCCCAGGTGTCGGCAGGAGATGCGAGGTCGGCGCTCAACCTTCTGGAAGACCTTTTCAATCTCTCGGTTCCTGTGGATGGCAAATATACCCTTCAGATACCATCAGAAGATGTTTTGCGAAGATTGCCGTATGACAAGACAGGTGATGAGCACTATCAGGTCATATCAGCCTTTATAAAGTGTATCAGGGGCTCAGACCCAGATGCGGCCGTCTACTGGCTTTCAAGGATGCTGAAGTCCGGGGAAGATCCGACCTTCATTGCAAGGAGACTCGTCATTCTGGCCGCAGAGGACATCGGGCTTGCAGATCCATGGGCATTGCTGATTGCCCAATCAGGATTTTCGGCCGTCGAACAGATAGGCATCCCGGAATGCGGGTTGATCCTGTCCGAGGTGGCTGTGTACCTGGCGCAGGCCCCAAAAAGCAACAGCACGGCCAGGGCGCTCTGGGCCGCACAGGAAACGGTCGAGAAAACAACTCCGCCGGTGCCAATCCATCTCAGGAACGCTAATTTCAGGGGACTGAAAAACCTTGGCTGGGGCAGAGACTACAAATATCCACACGACCACAAAAGTGGGTTTGTGAAACAAGAATATCTACCAAAAGAGCTGCTGGATTCGAAATTTTTTGAGCCAACAGACATCGGCTTTGAAAAACGCATCAAGGAGCGGATGGAATCCAGGGGGCAGGTTGAAAAAGATGACAAAAACGAATGAAAATAAACTGATGGCTATCTATGCTGTCTTTTTTACATTCCAGGTGCTCCACATTTTTGAGGAAATCTGGGGCAGAACTTATGAAATACCTATCTTGCCATTCCACAGGCTTGAAAATTACCTGATTGCAGCATCAATGGTTGTGCTGGCTTCAGGTCTGGCCATGGTGCTCATGGCGCTTGGAAGACCGCTCGGGAAGAAGCTTGCATTCATAATCGCCATAGCTTCTGGAATATTAAATTTCTTCGTGCATTCCATCGGCTGGATTGCAACCGGAAATTATTTTGCAGGCCCTGGGGCAGGAACAATAACCGGCATTCCGCTGTTTATTTCAGCCCTGTATTTTGTTATATCTGTATGGAAAGCGTTTGATTAAAACAAATTCTGGTTTTAATGATTTTATACCAATCCCTAATAATTATTCTACTTATTGAAATTATCAGAGAGGACTCAAGAAATAATAAATATATTCCATATAATCATATAATGATATAATGATATAAAATATTATCGTATTGTTTGTGGTTTCACACAACTTCATAAAATATTTTACGCACGACATCTCTTGTTAGGAACGCCATCAACGGGGTTAAATGTTTATCGTTAAATATAGATGAAACATAAGCTTGCCAACCCCGGTTGTTTACAATTTTATTACATTATAAAATAATTAATAATTGATTATTACCTTAATATACATTATAAATTTTCTCTAATAAGAAGGTGGATTTATTTATTTTTGTATTTCATCTTCTAAGGAGGACATGATGAGAAAAAATGGCCTTATGGCTATATTTGTTATTGCTCTACTTTTCCTATCCTCTCCCATATACGCTGCTGTACCAGCTGATAAGGGACCGAAAACTTCAAGCGCAGATCTGCAGATCACTTTTAGTCTGCCCGGATACGTGCGTTGATGACGACTGGGCTGATCCTATTTTATTTCCACCTGGAACCAATGTCACCTTCCCTGGCGATCCGGACCCCCACACTATAGGGACTGATGCATTCCCAACAATCAATGCGGCATTTGCGGCAACTTCCGCAAATGCGACCATTTACGTGGCCCCTGGCGCATACAGCGAGAGTCTAACCATTACAAAAGCAATAAGAATAATTGGTTCAGGAAAGGGGACAGATCCAACCCAGGATACAGTGATTACCTCCTTGGTAAGCCATGCTTTTATCCTCCAGTCTGGCAATGTCACCATCGAGAACCTCTCCATAACAACCAACAACAGGCCCACCAACGGCAACGCCATTCACAGCGCAATGGCGACCTCCAACCTTACCTTCAGGAACCTTTATATCTACCGCTGCAGCTATGGCATGTTCTTTGACTACACCGCAAGCACCGCAAATGTGGTTGTTGTTGATTGTGATATGATAAATAACATCAACACCGGCATATATTTTTTCAAAAATGACGCATTACGCCAGAGTGTTGCCTGTAACAATTTCCTTGTGGAAAGATGCAATTTCATCAACATGGGGTATGGCTTCTATGTTTGCACCCCGCATCTTCCACCACCCCCAATGAGAATAAACGATTTTACCAATCTCACTATAAGAAACTGTGTTTATCAGAATCTGTCTTACAAGGCCATGTATTTCGAGAAACTCTCGAATGCAATTTTTGACTCCCTGACAATTACCAATACAGGTTACTGGCCAGGATATGGAAGCCCGTTTGGAATCGATATAAACCTGAAATATGGCGATTTTACAAACATCCTCTTCAACAATTGCGTGTTTACAAGGTGCGGTAACACCCACGCAATAAATGGCATGGCCCTGGGAATAAAGGGAAGGTCTGACAATGCTTATTCGGCCAACCCAGCAACACTGACCGGCGTGACCATATTAGGATGCGTGATCCAGGACTCCATAAGGGGCATTTATATTGACAACTCAGTTTACAACGTGTCTATTATTGACACCATTGTTCGTAATTGCTCTTATGGATTAAATGCAATAGGCACGGTAGGTCTGGTTGTAAGACGCTGTGCATTCCTTTCCAATATGATCGCATATCCCCCATATTCAAGCTACGCAAATACCTATGGCATTGGTATTTCCGGAAGGCGTTATCCAAACTCAACCACTGGCCCTCTGTGGCAACCAACAGATGCAGTAATTGAAAGCTGCATTTTCTGTGGGAACACAAATGCTGCCCTCGTGAATATTGATGAAGTGCTCAATGTTGCCCAGTATGGCTATGAGTCCAGCAAGATAGACGCAAGGCGCAACTGGTGGGGATCGAACAGTGGCCCGTCAGGATTTGGGCCTGGTAATGGGGACCCGATTGGGCCCTCAGGAATCAAATACAGACCATGGATTGTGATGAGGATCAGGGCACTATCGTCATCTATTGTTGTCGGTGGATATTTCAACACCAGTAATGGTAGATTTCCACAGTGATCTGGATGGTGGAACAGTTTCACCGGACATTCTCGACGGTATCCTGACAGTTGAGCTTTCTACAAACCTTGGTCTTATCAATGGAGGTACCTCTACAATACTGCTCATAAACGGCGGTGGGGCAAGCGCAACTCTGACCTCTGGCGAGATAATCGGCATAGCAGACCTGAGAGCAGTCAGCATCCAGTCTCCTTCTGGAGAACCTGCCCAGGGAGAAGTCCAGATCGTTGGAGAAGTCAATTTGCAGTTGCGTAAATGGGTGAAAAAATCCACTTGCAATGTAGATGAAAAGGCAGTGTTCTACATAAGCGTTTCAAACGCAGGGACTGTTGATGCCATAAATGTTGTTCTCTACGACAATTTCCCCAATGAGCTTGTTTACGACACTTCAAGGCCAACTGGAGCGCAAGGCATCAATGGCGTCAAATTTGAGATTGGAAGACTTAAGGTTGGCGAGACAAGGACTTTCGAGATTGCATTCAAGCTTAACAAGAACATCCAGTTCCCTGGCAACAGCCTGACAGTGATAAATAACACCTCATGTACAGCCACAAACTCATATACCGGCAAGATAACAGGTGCAAAAGCATCTGCCTCGATGTTGTATGTAAAAGCAATTCCTTCCCCGGATTTCACAATAACCGCAAAATGGAACGGGCTTGATACGAAGGCCAGCACGATTGAGTCTGGGAAAGAACTCGAACTTGGCGTCAAAGTGGAAGGCGGACAGTTCCCATGTGATGTGACAGTTGACTGGGGTGATGGAAAAGATGACATGAACACGCTTGATGGCAGCACTGAAACAAGCTTCAAGCACTCCTGGACCTCAGGCGAATATGTGGTCACGATAACGGCAACGGATGCCTACGCAAGGACCAAGACAATCACGAGGAAGATAACTGTAAAATAAGCTCAACTTTTTGACTAACTGGAGCGTTTGAAGCCCCGAGGCCATTAAGCCTCGGGGCTTTTGTTTTAAGTTCACTCTTTGCAAGTATTAAAAAACATAAGAACAAAACAGAGGTTTTTCGTGTATTCTATATTTGGAAGAAAATGAAAAACAAAAGATTTTTGAAATATTTTAAGGATTCATTACTGATAATGCTTTCAGCTCTGTTTGTGATTGGGAGTTTTGGTGGTGCAAAGGCGCAAGAAAAATTCCTGAGAATCGAGCCAGGTGAGCTGGTCATCAATCTTGGCGAGAATGCAAAACTGAACGCCATCGCAACCGATGAAAATGGAAACAAAGTTTCACAGCCTGATATTGAATGGTCTGTCGAAGGCGATGCCGTTTCAATCGAAAAAACGTCCGGCACCCAAATCATGGTAAACGCCAAAGATTACGGTTTCTCGACAATAACGGCTAGATGGGGTAACACCACTGCCACCTCAAGGGTCATGGTCTACATGGCCCAGGAGATTCAGCTTGAAAAAAACCTGAAACTCACCCCATCAGGCGAGGTGACCATAAAGGTGGGCCAAAAGCTAGACATATCATGCAAAATTAGCGACGAGAACGGGAAGGATGTCCCATACGCAAGGGTCCAGTGGAGCAGCGCCTGCAGCGGGACAACCAAGGAAACTGGGGCCAACAGATTGGGATTCTCAAGCGACAAACCGACAGTGTGCCAGATAAGGGCAAGCTACATGGGACTGGAGGCGACACTCACCGTCAAGGTTGTCGAAATGTGCCTGAAGATCACGCCAAACCCGGTAATCCTTGGCTGGCTGGAATCCTATGGGAAATCTGAAATAACACTTGCCAACTGCTCGCCGCTCCCGCTTGCCGTAAACCTCTCCGAGCAAGCGGCGTGGGCATCGCTCTCGGAAACAAAGTTCACCATACCGGCAAATGGCACAAAAAAGATATACGTTTCTTCAACAAAGCCAACACCTGCCCCTGGAGGGGTCTATAACTTCGACGTCACAGCCGCATGGGAAAACAAAAAGACACCGGTTGCTGTTATCGGCTACACAAGACCGCTTGAACAGGCAAAACCAAAACAGACATTCACTCAGGGCTGGATAAACAATGGTTCAAACCACAACAGGAGTTATGCCGTGCCAGAAGGAAACGGCACAGAAACAAATGCCCTTTCTGTCCAGTGGGCGCAGAACCTCGGCTTGAGCGGCAACATGATGATGCTGGACAAGAAGCTCTACCTTGTTTCGGCAAACTACGACTTTGTCGGCGTAAACTGCTACAATCTCGAAACTGGAGGCAGGATTTGGACCTCCACTAATGTGCGCGACAAACTGGGTTTTCCACTGGATCCAAAAACCAACGCTATGATTGCGGAAGGCAAGGAATTTTTCTGCATTGGAGGATCTCTGTTTGCTGTTTCGCTTGCAGATGGGAAACTCTTGTGGTCATGGCAACCAAACGGATCTGAATGGGTAGGTCTATTTATGACCTATGCCAACGGGCTCGTCTGGACTGGCGGCAGTAGTCTCCACTGCTTCGACCCAAAAACCGGCCTGAAGCTGGGTTCTTATGGCGAGAATACAACAATGTATCCAGCCTACATGGACGGAAAAATTTACTTTGTTTCTGTAAGTAGCAGTTTATTTGGTACTGAATACTCCCTCGAAATGCTTGATCCAGCAACAGAAAAAATAACAACAAAATACAGATGGGATGAAAATGCAACTGGTGCAAGTGGCGGAAAAATAGATGGAATTTATTGTAGTGAAGGATATATCTGTATAGCTACCTATAAAAATATTAAAATATTCAACACAAAAAGCAAAAATGGTTTTGATCCAACCATTCTTTATGATTTTACCACGTCTCTCGAAGATAGAATCAATGTTTCTATCATTGGAGGCAAGGCATATTTTCACGATGACAACGAACTTTACTGTTTCGATCTGTCAAGTGCAACCTATCTCTGGAGAGTAAAGTCGTCTGACCCATTTGTAGGGCTTTTTTCAATAAGCGGCAGCAGGATTTTTATCTCCACCAGAAGGACAGGATTGAAAATCTACGACACGCGCAACGGAAAACTGCTTTCAAAACCCATTGATTACACCAATCTTGGCTATCTGGACGGGCAGTGGCAGACAGCAGTTTCAATCTATGGAAAGGTCATCTCGCTTTTCCATAAAAACGGTGCGGCAAAAAATGAACATCTCTTTGTGTGCCTGGATGATGTAAAGGACGTGCCAAGGATCCCGAAAGTTCTCAGCATGTCTCTCGGGCAAAACACCATCTACAGCCAGGAGGAGAAAAAACCTGCCACCACAATAAGAACAGATTCACCCGTCCAGTCGATTGGCGGAACAACCTACGTTCCGGCAAAATATATTGTGGAGCCTTTTGGTGGAAGGGTCACATGGTCGCAAACCGAAAGAAAAGTAACGGCAGAGCTGCATGGCCGGACCATCGAGATGTGGATTGGCAGAAACTGGGTGCTTGTCGATGGGCAAAGGGTCAATATTGACCCAGGCAATGCCATGCCAAAGGTGATAGGGGGCAGGACAATGGTGCCGGCAAAATTCCTGGCCACTGTCCTGGACTGCCAGGTCTACTGGGTGGCCTCGTCCAAAACGGTTGTCATTACAAACTTTCAAAAAACCACAACAGAAGTGATCAATAAATGACTAATGAGGCAAAGGCATCTTCGCGCCTGTCTCCAACAGTCACCGATATTTTTATGATTCCGCAATAGGGAATATTTTTTGTTTTTATTTTGAGTGAAGCGTAGTCTCCATGGGACACGATTTCTGCTTGAAAATATTCGGTTTCTTTTGGAAAAATTTCAAATACAACATCTTTCCCCTTGCAGACTGCTTTTGGCTTTATCTCTACAGAAAATGATTTGATGTCGTCCCTGCCTATCGCAAGCAGCACACCGGAGTTTATGACAACCCCGTACTGGCCAGTCTCATACGCTTTTACCTCCAGGCTGGCATCAACGCAAACGGTGTTGCAGGAATCTTTGCAGCACAATTTGAAAGCCACTTTCCCTGTTTGTGCATCTTTGGGCGGTTCGAACATTATCAACGCGCTCTGCTTGCCCTTCTTTTCAATGGTGCACCATGGCGGTGCACCAAGAACAGAGAACTCGACCGGATCATTTTCCTCGTCACTGCATGCAACCCCAAAAGCTGTCTTCGTTCCCCTGACCACAGAAAAGGTCTGGCTACCTTCAAGCAAAGGTGGCATGTTCGAAAGAAGCGTAACGCTGCATAACGGAACATCAATAACAGGTGTTCTCGAAAGATCACGGATAAAAACTGGGAGCATGACCTTGCGGTCCCTCATTCTTACTGCAAGGCCGTCGATTGCGACCATAGTAACAGACTTCCCCTTGCCCTCTTCCCTCTGGGCAATATCCACTGGAAATATATGGCTTTTCTCAAGAAATTTACACTCGCCAAACACTATCTGGCCCTTCATCCCGCAACCAAAATTCTCAACTGGAATACCAAACTTTGATATAGCGCCATCAGAACAAACCGATTTTACAACAACATCTTCGGCTTTTATTTTTGGGCCAGGGATTGTCATGGTGGTTTTGTAAATCAGGTTTTTTGTGACTTTTTTGCCGGCAATCACCCAGGTCATGGCAAAAACCAGCCTACCTTTTGACATCTCACCGACTTTGAGCATGTGCCACTTGATGTTAAGCGCAATCTTGATTGTTGCGTCTTCTTCAAGCTGGAATTGCTTTGGGGTCGGGTCCATCCATGAACCGTTCCAGTCCCTGGGTGAAACATTGTCTGGCGGCAACCATAAAACCTCAACACTTGCAGTGCCGCCCGATGTGACAGTCAGGTCGACCCAAAGGTCATTTTTGTCACCCGGGCAACCCTCAAGATCGAGTTCCTTTACCTTGTCTTCTTCACCAGAAATTCTTGCCTGACCGCACCCAGTTGAACCAGCATGCGAATAAAAGCATGGCTCTGCCTTAAGCCCTCGAACAGGCAACAACAATTGTGACACAAGCACAATCACAACCAGCAAAGCTCTTCCCATTGTAAACTCCCGTCAATCGTTTGCAGGAATTATATCACAAGTAGCATTTTTTCAAAATTTGACTAGAGTTTTTTCTGGAATATCCTGTATTTTTTGTACACCTGCCCGCCAAACCTCTTCATCTCTGCCTGGACCAGCGTGTTTGATTCAAGCTCAAGATGGCTGTCCATGAATTTGATGCCAGAATCATGCGCAGATTTCATCAGTGACGAGCCAAGAAGTACATCAATACCCCTATCCCTGTACTCCCTGTCAATTCCACCAAGCAGGAGATCAAGCTGCCTGGACTTTTTTGATGCGGAGAGAATGTGGTAGAAACCAAATGGAAGCAGCCTTCCTCTTGCCTTCCTGAAACCCTCGTCCATATTGGGGATTCCAAGGATAAAACCAACAAGTTTGCTGTCTTTTTCAACAACCTTGAGGAATTTTGGGTTTAGGGCTGGCAGATATTGCTTTGCAAGGTCTTCCATTTCTTCCATCGCCAATGGGACGTAGCCATAAAGGTGCGAAAATACATCGTTTACCAGTGAGAGCACAGGCACAATGTAAGGCTTGATTTGAGAGGTGGAGCTAAATTCCACAAGTTTGAATTCATTTTTCTTGGACAATCTTTCCAGCACCTTTTTGTAAATTGGCGGATACTCGCTTGTAACTGGGATTTTATAGACTACGTAGTCAACCTCTTTGCCATATCCAAGTTTCTCAATGTGTTCTGGTATAAACTCGTAGTTGTAATAAGTCGCCAATGTTGGTTCATTCCCAAAACCATCGATGAGGAAACCCTCGGGGTCTTGATCAGTAAATCCCATTGGTCCAACAATTTTGTTCATGTTTCTGGATTTGGCCCATTTTTCCACATGTGTTACCAACGCTTTTGTCACCTCAATGTCGTCTGTGGATTCAAGATAGCCAAACCTGGCCGTTTTTTCACCGGATATCTCAAGGAACCGTTTGTTTATGATTCCCATGCACCTGCCAACAATTCTCCCGCGTTTTTTTGCCAGAACCATCACTGTGTCGCTGTGGTTGAAGTTTTTGTTTTTCCTCCTCGAAAAAAACTTCCACTCGTCTGAGTACAGCGGTGTTGCCCAACCTTCATGCCCCCTGTGCAATTTTGTGGGTGCATGAATAAACTCCTTCAATTCTCTTTTCTGTGAAACTTCAATAATCTCGGTGGACATTTTTTCTCTCCTTAAACAAAATTATTAAACAGATAAATCCAGGACCATTATCATCTATTTGATATTTTTTCTGACAACAAGGTTACGGTTGCATTTGAAAAAGTGTTTACTTGCTTGCCTTTTTTAGGACACACTCAAAGATATGACCTTCTTGTGAAGATTTGGTCGCATGCAAACCATAAACCTCAACTTGATCTTCATAATTGAACGATAGCAAATCAACCACTTCTGGTCGTATGTGGGTTGTTGTTTTCTCTCCTGCAACACTCTCAATAGTTGCAGTCTGAAGTTCGTAGTCGATGTCTATTATCATGCCAGAGATTTTGACAACATCTGACGTTTTGCAGCCAATAAGCCTTCTTTGCAAATACGATGAAGATGAAACCTTTAGCATTGTTCCCAATGGCACACTCTTTGATCTCGACTTCTCAGAAAGCTGGATATTCCATCTAATATTGACTTCTGGTTCAATGCCACGGAGATCACGGCTTACTGGGTCTCTTTCAAAAACCGTACAGATTATTGCCGGGTTGGTCAAAGTTATCGAACTTGGAATACAAAGTCTTTCCTTCAGAGAGTAACTTCCCTTGACCTTGACCCAGTTCCCAATTGAAGATTTACCATTTGGACCATCATATTCAAAATTGATGACTGAATCGCACTCCCTGATGCTATATTTGTTTCCATTAATCTTTGATGGCACATCAAGCACTTCCCCGACAAATTCAACGCTGACAGTTTCTGGGCAAGGATTTTTCGTGCATATGGATGCAAACAGTATCGGGCCATAACTGTCTTTTACGTCTTGATAGCCCTCGACTCTTATAAAATCATCTTTTTTCATGTTGGCGAGGTTTTCAGCTGCGTCAGTACTGTAAACCCGGATGTCATTGTCAGAGGTATTCTTGGTTTCAAGCCACCCTGTTTTGGCATCTACCGAAACAACTTTCAGAAGGGATATTTTACGCCTCACAGTGTCATAAACAGATGCATTATTGATTGTTTGTGAGAGGTGATGGTCCTGTGCACCCCTGAAAGTATAATATGTTTCAGATTTTAGCCCGGCTGTCCCCTCACCCGATATGAAATTGACCTGCCAGTATTCATCATTAGATGTTAGCACCCTGAAGAGGCCATCATGCCATCCGCCACTGGAAAGTTTTGCCCACAAAACAGTTGTTACTGTCTTGTCATAGACAATTTTGAACGTTGCATCATGAAGGACAAATTTTCTATTGGCATCCTGAATGGCGGTAAGGACCAGGGAATCTCCGGAACGCAACCTTTCCATTTCATTGGCATTCTTTGGGGAAAATTTATAAAGGCAGTCGCCACTTTTGAGAATAAACAAATTCTTCTCTGTATTTTTCGTGTAAAGCACGCCTTCAAGGCGTATCTCATTTGAGCCGGAGAGGCATGCTGGAGCAAATTGTCCAGCAAGCCCCATCACGACAAGGATGATAATTACTAATTTATCCCTCATCTTTTGTTAAAAAAGATAAAGGATTTAACCTAAATATGCAAGTACCAGATTACTTTGCGTTGATTGTAATTTCGAAAGTATCGTAAGGTGGCCCTTCTTCAGCAATATGCTTGGATTCCCAAACCATCTTTGCTGTTCCAGCCGCTGTGACTTCAAACGTGTATATCCTCCAGCCGCCAACTCCAACCATTCCTTCTGGATTTTCTTCGGTTTTGTATTCAGAATTCACGGTTCCAATTATTGCGTCGCCCTCGATCTTCGGGCCGGTCCACTGAACTGGCGTTGTTTCGTTGGCCTTGAGTGTTACCTCAAACTTCTGACCAACTGTTGCCTCAAAGGTTTTTCCCTTGTCTTCCTTGGTAACTTTGGTTGGGCCAGCAGCTGCACCACCACAACCCGCAAAAAGAATAGCGACACAAGCTAAAGCAAGAATTTTTTTCATTTAATCCTCCAAGTTTCAATTTTTTGTAAATCCCTAAACTAATACAATAATAAGGTGTCAAATTTTTGCAAAGGGAAAGGAGAAACAACATGCCAGAAAAATGCCGAACAGAAGAATTCCAGGTTTCAGGTGAAAAAGTCATCGAAAAAATCAAGGAACTCGTCCATGAGGGCAACATTAGAAGAATCATCATAAAAAATGACCATGGTTCAACGCTGATTGAAATACCATTGACGCTTGGCGTCATTGGTGCAGTGTTGTTGCCAGTATGGGCAGCAATTGGAGCAATAGCCGCACTGGTTACAAAAATGACAATTGTTGTCGAGAGGGTCGAGGAGGAGCAATGAAAACCCCAATTTCAATACCATTCCCAGCTAGCGAGAAGCCAAAACTCAAGTTTTCAATAGGCGCTTGCAAGTTCAATCTGAGACCAGGCGATGGCACATCGTGGGTGGAAGGGACCTATGATGACCCTACTGACAACCTGCCGTGCGTTATAGAACAATCTGGCAATGAAGTGAGCGTCTCGCAATCAAGAAACATCTCGGGACTTATAAATGTCTTCAACAGGACGCCAACATTTGACCTTGTGCTTTCCTCACAAAATCCTTTCGATCTTGTGATAGAGGGAGGGGCAAGCGAGAACTGCATCGAGCTGGGCGGACTGCCGCTCTCGTCAGTTGCCGTCTCCTTTGGCGCAGGCAAATTCGAGATGTCATTCCTGAAACCCAATCCCATCCTAATGGATTCATTCAGGGTCTCTACCGGGGCCGGTTCGATGACACTGTCAAAACTCTTGAATGCAGGATTTAAAAATCTCAAGGTGGAGGGCGGGGCCGCCTCGTACAAGATTGACTTCACCGGCAAGCTTGGTCAGGATTGCAATGCAAACATCCAGATAGGTGTTGCATCGCTCGACCTTGATGTTCCGTCAGATGTCCCGGTTGCAGTGAAAAGTGAAACAACGCTTGGTGGAGTAGAAATGGGCAGTGGTTTCACCACAAAAGATGGCCGGCTGGTAAACCAGGCGTATCTTGCCAATCCTTCGCCAGCGTTGTCCATTTCTACCTCCATTGCACTAGGTTCGCTCAAGCTCAGGATCGCAAATAGCACAGGGGGCTTGAGGGCAGTCCCCTAAAAGGCTACCATCTGGCCCATGGAACCATACTCAGATAGCAAGCCCCTGACCAGATGGTGGTGGTTTTCAGGCCCCATCAACGAGAAAGACATTGATTTCCAGCTCTCGTGGCTAAAGAACAATGGCTTCGGTGGAGTGGAGATAGCATGGGTCTATCCGCTTCCGGAGAGTCCGGAAGGCCCTGCGTGGCTTTCAAGAGAACTCTCCGATAAAATCCGCCATACAAAAGAAAGGGCCAGATCATTGGGGCTCGCATGTGATTTCACCTTTGGCACCCTCTGGCCCTTTGGCGGGTCGATGGTGAGTGAGGAGGATGCCTCAAAAGATTTCTATGGCACATCGAAACAGCGGATAAGAAAATCATGGGAGGCAAGAACTTATCCTGAAACGTTTGTTCTTGACCACATGAACGAGGGCGCGTTCCTTCGCTACGCAGAAAAGATGGGCAACTTCCTGCCGCTTGATGGCAAAAAACAATGCCTGTTCTGCGACTCATTCGAGGTCGCTACCGAAGACCTCTGGGCAAAAGGTTTTGAAAATGACTTCAAGTCTGCTTTCGGATATGACATAGTCCCATTCATGGATGATCTGGATTCCAGCCCGGGGGCAAGATACGACTACAGGAAACTCGTATCAGAAATGCTCCTGGAAAATTTTTTCAGTCCATTTGCCAGATGGTGCAGGGAACATAATTCTTTCTCAAGAGTGCAGGTCCATGGGGCACCAGTCGACATACTCGAGGGATACGCAACATGTGACGTTCCAGAGAGTGAGGCAGTCCTCTTTGATCCGCATTTCTCACAGCTTGCCGCAAGCTCTGCCGCGCTGGCTGGCAAAAAATATGTAACGGCCGAAACCTTTACCTGCCTCTACGGATGGAAGGGGTGGCCAGGCCCGGGTCAGCACCAGAGGGAAGAAAAAACCGGCGACCTGAAGCTGCTTGCAGACGCCATGCTGGCAAACGGCACCAACAAGGTCATCTGGCACGGCATGCCATACAATCCGGAGGGTGGCAAAAATTCTTTCTATGCAAGCGTCCACGTTGGCCCAGACGCAAGCTTTGCAGAAGACTTGCCAGCATTAAATGGCTATATGAAAAAAATCTCCGATTTTCTGCTCGAGGGCAAACCATATTTCCAGTGTGCCGTCATGCTTCCGGTCGAGGACGCATGGATGGAAGGCGAGCTTGAAGACAAACTGAAGAGGCCGTCTGCAAAATACCACTGGGAATTCCACTACCAGAGGATGTCGGAAGAACTCTGGGGCCATCGCCCGTGCTGGATAACAGCACCATTCTTGAAAAGAGCAGAGGTCAGGGACGGCTTTACCGTCATTGGCAACCTGGAGTTTGATTTCATCTATGTCGACTGCCAGTATATGGACTTTGAAGAGCTTGATGCACTTATCAGCCTGGCACAGAAGGGTGCGAGGATATGCCTGAAACAAATTCCGGAACAACCAGGTTTTATTGCTTCTCCTGCTTACGAAAAGGCAATAACGAAGCTGGCCTCATTTGAAAACGTATCAGATAACATCAAAAAATCGTCCACATTACTGCCACTTTTCACCGCAACAAATAAGCTAAAGCCCGAATACTGGTGCAGAAAAACAGGTGACGGGATAAACGTTTTCATGGCAAATCCAGCGACAAGGGCAATCTCATACCCGATGCCTTATGGGTTGTCAGATGGAACCACAGAGGTCAAAATGGAGCTCGATGCAGCATTTTTGGGCCAAAAAAAGACCATTGACATTAGTTTCAAGAAGGGGGCCTCCATAATGCTCCAGCTCTCCAAGGGAGGAATTATTTGCGAAGAGACCAATTTGTTAAATTAACAATTAAATGTTAATCTAATTAATATCATTTTTTTGCAATAAGCCTAATATTTGACAAACTTTCTGGGTTGTTTATAATAGGTCTTACGAAAGGAGGAATTTAGGTTAAATGTCAAAAATTACGTTGATTATAGTTGGTATTTTGCTGGTGATTATGGGCCTTTCGGGGATATGGTCATGGTTCGGGCTTGGTGTTGAGCCAATGTGGCATGCAATTTTGAAAATCGCAATTGGAATAATCGCCGTTCTCATCGGTGCAATGGACAAAACAGCTTGATCTAACAAGAAAAATCTGTTTTTAATTCTAAAGCCTCTGGTTTTCCCAGGGGCTTTTTATTTATGAGATTTATAAAATAAGAAACTTCCTACTTTATCTCGCTATCAAATATCTTCCACTCGCCAGTAAGATCGCTGAGTGTATAAGAGCCAATGGGTGTGTCATCCTGTTTTTTGAGCTTGTCATAAACGTATAGCATGAAACCAACTTTGACCATTCTCACATTGGCATTTTTTTTCATGATCGAGAGGGAGATGACCCTTGCGCTTTTGTAGTCCACCTCGGCCTTGGCTTTTTCAAACATCTCGACCATCTGTTCCTTGCTGACCCTTGCAGTCTGAAATGGCGAGTTCTTTTCTATCTGTGACCAGGCCTCGTCATATTTGCCAGAAAAAAGGTTTTCAAAATACGAAATCACGACCTTTGATGCAGGGTGGTTTTCTGGGCCGGCTTGTTTTATGGCCTCATCAATCTTTGATTTGTATTCTCCACCATCCACCATGGCATTGATTTCATCCCATGTTGGTACATTGGCACCACAGCCTGCAACAACAGCAACTAGCAGCATAAAACAAATAATCTTTCTCATCTTTATGAATTCTACCACTTATGGCCATCTTTGGAAGGGGGTGGTGTTTCCAAAACATCCAAAACTTGTATAATCCAGCAAGGAGGTTGCAATGGAAAACAGAAAAATTGGGTGGTTGCCGGTTATTGTAGTTTTGATTATTGGCGTGCCATCACTCTGGATTGGCATCGACAAATCAAATGTCGCATTCATAATCTTTGGTGCTTTCGAGTTGGTTGTTGGCATTATTGGTATCTGGGCAATACTCCGGAATTCAAAAGTGCCAAGAACAATTTGTCCAAACTGCAAGGAACCAATTGGCCCAGGGATGGAATCATGCCCGAATTGCGGAATCAAACTCTAGGGTGACTAATAGCATGTAAGCTGAACACCTATTCTGTTTGCTTTTTCTATTGCCCTGAGTTTTTGGGCTTTTCTGAAATCAGCATTGGAGAGCAATCTCATTGCGTCATCGAAATTTAGACCGAGCTTTCCGTACGAAATAGCAAGGCTTCTTAATACCCTCGGATAGGGATTCAAAAAATCCATCGAGAGGCCACAACCGATTGTTGCAGCAATCTCGATTATCCTGTCAACATTTGTAACGAGTGGTAATATCGGAGACATAAAGATCCATGTTGACACGCCTCTCTGTTTAAACATCTTCAAGGCATCAATTCTGGCGAGTATCGGTGCAGAGTCATCCTCAAAGGCTGCCCTGAGGCGCTCGTCATGGTAGGACATCGAAAATCCGACAGTTGGTCCGTCAAATTTTGCGATAAGATCGACATCTCTGACCACAAGGGCAGATTTTGTCAGGATGTCTACTCTGCAATCGACCTTTGAAAGCAGCTCCAGGCACGCTCTTGTTACCCCGAATTTTGCCTCAAGGGGTTGATAGGCATCTGTGGCTGTCGAAAAAACCACAGATTTGCCACCTGCCTTTTTGACCTGCTTCATCAAAACATCCGGCAGGTTTATTTTCGGATATACAAATCTTCCCCAGCGCTCCTTCTCGTCAAGAAATCGGCACATGAAAGTTGCATAACAAAAAGAACACGCATGAGAACAACCATAATAAGGATTTATCGAGTAATCACAGCCCTGGACCTTCGACTTTACAAGTGCCGATTTTGTAAGCCTGGCCTCTATTTTGATCGCTCCACCCTGTCCTTTATCTCTCTGGAGGCTTTCTCAAAATTTTCAAACTGGCGCCAGTTATAGATGCAATAGATCATGAAAAGTAATGTTGAAACAAAGATCGCCCAGCCGGAGAAGTCACGGCTGAACCAGAGTGAGAACGCAGAAGCAACAAAGAGCATTCCGAACACTATCGAAGCAAGACCCCAGGCAAATCTTGGAAAAGACTGCAATTCATAAGCATGGGCAGACAATATTCTGGCCGCCTTGATTGCCTGGTTCATGGTTGGGGCTCCCTCAGGAAGTTCAAAAGAATACTCCTTGTTCATTGTTGCACCGATGGCATCAAAAAAAGCATCCACGAAATCCCTTGATATCTTGGCTTCCTTTGCCTTTGGATGGTTCACAAGATATTGCTTACAGGCATTCTTATACTTTGTGGCTATTGCCTCGCAGGCAATCAGTGCCCACTGCCTGACCTTTGACACGTCAGCAGATTTTATTGCCAGCTCACCTTTATAGGCAAGGATCAGGTATTCTGTAACTTCCGGGTTTGTATTCATGACTCAAGGATAAGGTTTTTTGTGGAAAGATTCAAACCTGAATGGGTTACACTTTTGGTTATGTAAATATTAATCTGTGCATTATTTCGACTATAATTCGTATAGAATTAAACCAATCGATTTTGTGTCCAATTTCACTGTTAATCTGTTTCAACTTTGATAATAGAAAATGTATTTCACAAATGTGCACAAAAACATTTACAAAACATCCTCTTACATCGTGAGACCGTAAATAAAACAAATTTAATAAAACGTCTGTTTGACATTAGCAACCCCATAATTGACTTGCCCTGGTGCAAGGTTATGGTGACGATGTGAAGAATCTAGATGATCTTATAAGAGAAAAAGATGAATTGCTTGCAAAAGCAAGCAATGAAACGCCACAGGCCAGAGAATTCCAGGAGAAGAGGGGGAAATTGACGGCCAGAGACAGGGTCAAGCTGTTCCTTGACCCAGAAAGTTTTGTCGAAACAGACACTCTGGTCCAACACAGAAAGGACTATCCGCAATCAGAGAAATTCGTCCCAGGGGAGGGTGTTATAACAGGCTATGGCACAGTAAACGGCAGGCTTATTTTTGTCTTCTCCCAGGATTTTTCAATCATGGGCGGTTCCTTGTCAAAGATGCAGGGTGCAAAAATTGGCAAAGTCATGGAAATGGCCTATCGCTCCGGTGCTCCGGTAGTTGGATTCAACGATTCCGGCGGGGCAAGGGTGCAAGAGGGTGTGGATGCTCTTTCAGGATATGGAAAGGTGTTCTACAGAAATTCCATATACTCAGGCGTCATCCCGCAGATAGCCATCATTGCAGGGCCATCCGCTGGCGGTGCAGCCTACTCTCCTGCCCTCACTGATTTCATCTTCACAATTGACGGGCTTACTGAGATGTTCATAACTGGCCCCCAAGTTATCGAATCTGTAACTGGTGAAAAACCCGACAAACAAACCCTCGGTGGCGCAAGGATCCATGCCTCAAAATCTGGCGTGACACATTTTATTTACAAATCAGAACAGGAATGCATCCAGTCAGTCAGGAGGCTCCTGTCATTCCTCCCACAAAACTGCAGGCAGATGCCACCACGCATCAAGGGCAATGACGATCCGAACAGGGCTTCAATGGCACTCAGACAGATTGTTCCAGTGGAAGCAAACAAGTCCTACGATGTTCGCAAGGTCATCGCGGAAATAGTCGATGATGGCGATTTCATGGAAGTCCAACCAGATTTTGCCAGAAACCTCACCATCGGTTTTGCAAGAGTGGACGGATTCCCGATAGGCATTGTCGCCAACCAGCCGATGTACCTCGCTGGTTGTCTGGACATTGATTCTTCCGACAAAGCTTCGAGGTTTATCAGAACATGCGATTCCTTCAATATACCGCTCCTGAATCTCGTGGATGTTCCAGGCTTCCTCCCGGGAGTCAACCAGGAACATGGCGGGATCATAAGGCACGGTGCCAAGATGCTCTATGCCTACGCTGAAGCCACAGTCCCAAAAATAACAATCATTACCAGAAGATCTTATGGCGGCGCCTATCTCGCCATGTGCTCGAAAGACATGGGGGCTGACGTCGCATTTGCCTGGCCACAAGCCAATATAGCCGTCATGGGTGCCGATGGGGCAGTCAAAATACTCTATCATGACGAAATCAAAAACGCCCCGAATCCCGAAGAGAAGACCAAAGAGCTCGTCCAGGAATATGAAAGCTACCATTGCAATCCCTACGTGGCCGCTGAAAGGGGATACATTGACTCGGTAATCAACCCTGAAGAAACAAGGGCAAGGGTGGCTTCATCACTGCACATGCTCCAGACAAAACAGCAGAGCATGCCGGAAAGAAAACACGGCAACATGCCGCTTTGAGGTGACAAATTGAAAAAAACATCAACTGGGCAAATAATTGCAAACATAATAACCGGGTTGATTCTGGTTGGGCTGATGGTTTTTGTTGTTGTGAGCTACATCCTCGACCCGGCAAAATATAGTGAAGGTGTCACGAAAGGGCTTGTTGCCTTTACAACCACATTCATCATTCTCCTTGTTGTCACAGCTTCAATCTATCTCATCAAAACCATAACGGAGCGCTTTTCTGGCAACGGTTCATCGGCAAAAAGTTCCGGCCTCACATCGCAAAACAAGGGGAAATCGGACAAACTCATGGCCGCAGTGATTGCTACCGCAGTCCACCAGTTCCAGCTCGATTCAAACGGGCAGATTGCTGTAGGTTTCAGGGTAAGGGAATTGCTGGATGTCAATACCCCATGGACAACATTTTTCAAAAATGATTACCACAAATCCGGAGGATCAAGATGACCAGAAGATACAGAATAACTGTTGAAGGAAAAACATTCGAGGTTGAAGTTGAATCTATTGATTCAGTGCCAACGACACAGGCAATTCCACAACCACAAGTACAAGTTACGCCGACACCACCTCCACCACCACAGGAACCATCGGCAGGCCCTGTAATGGCAAAACCGGTTTCTGCAAAAGACGTCATCTCCCCGATCCCTGGAAAAATAAAACAGATAGCTGTAAAACCAGGTCAGACAGTCGCTCCGGGAGACCTTCTCATGGTCATCGAGGCCATGAAAATGGACAACGAAATCCTTTGCGATGTCAACGCCACAGTGTCAGAGCTCCTGGTCAAAGAGGGCGACTCAGTATCCATCGGCCAGCCAATAGTGAGGTATGCCTAGATGGAATTTGTAACCGGGTTAAAAGGCATTTTCGACACATCGGGACTCCCCCTTTTCCTTCCAAGCTGGGGAAACTGGATAATGATCGTGGTTGGACTCATCCTTATCGTCCTGGCCGTAAAATTCAAGTTTGAACCACTCCTTCTCATTCCAATATCCCTTGGTTGCATACTGGTCAACATTCCTCTACCAAAAGAACTTGCCTCTGCGTGGATAGGTCAGCCCGGTGTCGGTTTTCTAAGCATTATCTATGATGCCATAACAAAAACTGAGATAACACCAATAATAATGTTCCTGTGCCTGGGAGCACTGACGGACTTTAGCCCACTCCTTGAGCGTCCGATAACATTTCTTCTTGGCGCCGCGGCACAATTTGGTGTTTTTGTAGCCATATTCCTTGCTCTTACCCTCGGCTTTAACATCAAGGAAGCAGCTGCCATTGGAATCATTGGTGGAGCCGATGGCCCGACCGCAATTTTCATCGCGCAGAAAATGGCACCCCAGATTCTCGGTGCGATAGCAGTATCGGCTTATTCCTACATGTCACTGGTTCCCATAATATTGCCTCCTGTCATCAGGTGTATGACTACCAAAAAAGAACGTACAACACGTATGGAACTAGCAAAACCAGTCTCGAAAACAACCAAGATGCTGTTCCCAATTGTCGTCACACTCGTTGTTGGAATCCTTCTCCCATCGTCTGTACAGCTCATCGGAATGCTCATGGCCGGCAATTTCATAAAGGAATGCGGGCTTGTCGAAAGGCTTTCAAATACCCTGCAGAACGAGCTTGTAAATATCAACACAGTATTTCTTGGACTGACTGTTGGCTCCACAATGGCCGCCCAGCAATTCCTCACCCCGGCGACCCTAAAAATCATCCTTCTCGGCTTCCTCGCCTTTGCCTTCTCGGCTGCAGGCGGAGTTGCCCTTGGAAAACTGATGTACCTGCTTTCTGGCGGCAAGATCAACCCAATGATCGGCGCGGCAGGTGTTTCAGCCGTCCCGATGAGCGCAAGAACTGTTCAAAAAGAAGGCCAGAGGGAAGACCCAGGCAACTTCCTCCTCATGCCAGCGATGGGCCCAAACGTTGCCGGCGTCCTCGGAACAGCAGTTGCTGCAGCAGCTCTTATTGCACTTCTCTCCTAAGCGACAACCCAAATATAACTTTCAAAAGGCCTGCATGATTGCAGGCCTTTTTTGTTTGCCTTTGCCAACAATGCACCTTTAACTGAGATTTTGAAATTATGTTGCTATGTTGTATCCGTATGAAAAAGCCAACTTTGACCCAGACAATGAGATATGTGACCCAGTGGGGAATGCTCCTTTACCTTGCCAGCATATCAACGACCCACATGTACAGATGGCCCGGCACCTCTGCAGGTCCCCTTGATGCCTACTGCCCGATGGGTGGCCTTGAAACACTGCTCCCATTTGTAACATCAGGCCAGATAGTCAGGGGAACCAATTTCAACGCCATCCTCCTGCTTGGTGCCCTAACCATACTTGTTCTCATCTTCTCCGGTGGTTTTTGTGGCTACATGTGCCCGTTTGGCACCGTGCTTGAATGGGTCTACAAAATAAGAAAACTGTTCTGGAAAAAAACTGTAAGAGTACCAAACAAGCTCAGCTCTGCCCTGTCTCATGCCAGATACGGAGTCCTCATCCTCATCGTACTAATCACCTTTGCAATTGACACAGAGCTCCATTTCGCCCACATCGATCCCTATAGGGCATTTTTCCATTTTGGCCGTGAGATGACCACAGAGCTGTGGGTTGTACTTGGCGTTGTTTTTGGCCTGTCAATCGTCCTTGAGAGGGGTTTTTGCGCTTACCTCTGCCCACTTGGCGGATATGTTGGCCTGGTTTCACTGGCCGGGTTCACAAAAATCAAAAACAATGGCGAAAAATGCATTGATTGCAAGCTGTGCGACAGGGCATGCCCGGTAAACCTCACGCCATCGGGAAAACTAGAACACCACAGGTGCATAATGTGCTTCAGATGTGTGGATGCCTGCGTTGGCACAAAAAGCCTTCGCGTGTCGCTTGCCGACAAGGAATGGAGATAATTATTAATCGAAGATTTTCGCAAAATACCAGGGATTGGAAAAGGTGGGGAAGGAATATATCATATTTGGAGGAATGCAAGGAACGGGGGGCTTAAATGAATAAAAAAGCACGGATCATAATTGAGACAGTGGCCGTGGTATTGGCGCTCATCGTATTGGTATTTTTTGCCACATTCAACTTCGATCTCTTCGCCATTAATACCTTTGGAAAGAAATCTGACATGACCTTCATCATCAATCGAACCAGCCACCTTGGGAATACTAGTACAGAAAAAGAAATCAAGGAAATCTATAAACGAAATTATCCATATTATTTTTACAACAACAAAATCTCAAAACTCAAAATAGAAGATGATGGTTATATAACTAAAGAACTTCTGGATGCCATCACAAACGAAAATAATTACCTTGAATTTCCAGGTGAAGTAATATCACAATTAGGTCATTATTTCCTGGTCAAAAAAGATGATGGTAATTATATTTATGAGATAGACGAGCAAGACTATAAAACTACTATTTCAAAATATGTAAAAACTCCCTGCAACCGTTTGGTGTGCATTAATGATTATTTGTGTTGTGCAACACCAAATAATGACATGATTTACATGTATCCAGGGTTGGATCTGAGAAGCACTCCAAAGATACTGAATTTTAAAAAACCTTCGTTCATCTCAGGGCCTGAAGAACAATCCATTAGCTATGAACTGTACGTCTTCGATGGCCAATTCCTCACCCACTACAATGATGATGGCTCTGTTGATGGGAAAGTCGAACTGGGCAATATTCCCGTTAATGACAAAATGCTGGTATTTGGATCATTCTCTATCTGTTATTCCAATGAAGTCCTCTTCTATGATGGCTCCAATGCCTGGGGCGTCTCCTTCAAAGATAAAAAAGTTCTATGGAAGAAACAAATCGACATCATCGGTCAGGGAACAGACAGAGTCGGATGTTACTTTGCACCAACAAAGCAAGGCATAATGGCCATATCCTCCAGCACCGGAGAAACAAAGCTAATTATTGATGGTGATGGATGGAAGCTGACAGACAGCGTAAATGACAACTTGAATAATTCCTTCTCCTCTGGTAATGCAATCCTCTTCCTTAGACAACTTGGCAATAACAAATATGAACCTGTCCTTATCCTTGTCACAGAAGGCAAAGCCCAGGTTGTCACCTGTGCACCCTTCGAGGGTGAATACAAAGGATACTTTTTCCTCCAGGATGCAAGGATTAGTTTGGAGAAAAGCGTATTTAATTTTGTTTTCCTCACCAGTAACCGTGTTTACCAATACGGCATCAAGCGTCCATTCAAGATCGTGTTTAAATGATTTTTCAAAGGAGATAGAATAAAAAATGAAAAGAGCAGTAACTTACCCGATAATACTTGTCTTTGTCGCAATCGTTCTGGTAATACTCTTCAGGGCCATCGGCTATTTCATGTCGCCGGCAACACCGGACGGCCAGCCCCCGGCAATTGTCAGCCCGATAGAAAACCAGCCGTAAGAATACCCTTGTGTAATCAATCTACGATCTTATTATAAACATAAGCCTGGAGCGACTCTTCAGGACAAATTGTTAAGAATTAATATCACCTAGTAAAAGCAACCTTTAAACTTGCCAAAATTTCCATAAGCGTTACATTTGTGTCATGGAAAAAAGAACAGTTATCGCATTGGCTGCGGTAAGTATTCTGCTTGCCTCTGCAATCGCATACGCACGACCTGCTTACTATGACCAATTAATAAAAACCTACCCCTCTATAAAAGGGAGCAGAATAGATTTCTGCCTCTGTCACGAGAGACACGGCGGTGGAGGGCCAAGAAATATGTTCGGCCAAGACTGGGCCAAGAGCGGCTACAATTTCAAGACAATCGAGCAAACGGACTCTGACGGAGACGGTTTTTCAAACATCAATGAAATCATCGCCCAGACAAACCCTGGCGACCCGAATGATTTTCCAACCGACAAAGTTCCACCAATAATCGCAATAACCAGCCCAAAATTTGAAGAAGTGATCACCACCAACACCGTAAAAATAACAGGAACCGCAACAGACAATGAGAGAATAAAAGAAATAAAGGTAAATCTTCAGGGAGATTTCAAGAAGGCAAATATCACTGCCACTGGCTGGGAAGCAGAATTTTTTGTAGAGAGAGGTGGCAGGAAGGTAGTAAAGGCAGTTGCCTGGGACATGGCGGGCAATTCGGCAGAGGCAACCGTTGAGTTTATTGTCAAACTTACAGACAAATCTCCACCAAAAATCGTTTTTCTGTTCCCATCCGAGGGCGTGACCGTCGACGGCCTGCCAATAGTCATCACTGGCACAGCAGATGATGACAATGAAGTAACACTTGTGGAATATTCCATCGATGGTGGCAAAACATGGAACAAAGCGCAAGGAACATATAGCTGGACAGTACCGATACCACTTGCGCCAGAGGGCGAAATAAAAGTAATGGTCAGGGCAACTGATGATTCAGGGAATGTCAGCCAGATCTATACAAGAAGGTTTTATCTCAAATTTCCTGAAGTGCCAGCTCCAACAATATCCTATCCACAGGATGGGATGGTCCTGGACACAGGCACAGTAACTATTTCCGGAACAATCATGCCACCGGCAACCAGGGTTTCGGTAAGGGTTGACGGGGCGGTGAGTATGGACGCCAAGATAGAAGACAATTTCTGGACTACAGACATATCCGGGCTACCACCAGGCGAACACACAATCGAGGCTTGTTCATTTGACAAATACAACAGAAAATCCAAGGAATGCGTACAGGTAAAGTTTGTATTCAAGCTAAGAGACACAGAACCCCCAAGGGTGCAAATAGATTCACCGCCCGATAATGCAGAGGTCGAAATAGGGAAAATATCTATCACAGGCACCGCAAGCGACAATGGCGACATTGACAGGGTGGAGATTTCTTTTGATGGCACAAACTGGATGAGGGCCAAGGGCACCACAAAATGGTCTTACGACTATGTTGTCAATAAATCACAATTGTTGAGGGTGATGGCAAGGGCATTTGACAAGTCTGGGAATTTCACAAAAGAACCTGCCACTTCAACTGTCAGGGTCATGGGGCCCATGGAAGTGCAATTTGTTGGGCCAGATGCACAGATGCTTGGCGATGGGTTGCTGAAAATCACAGTGAAACTGACAAGGAGGCCAGACAGCACGCCAGAAATAAAAATGACCGGCTCAACGGAAACGATAAGCATTGAATCCAAAGACCAGCAAACATTCGAAATCAGCGCAATGCTTGGCGGGGGATCGTCCTATCTGTCGGTAAAAGCTGAAATGAAGGGCAAGATATATAATGCCACAAAACGGATAGATTATGTTGTGACAGTCAAAATGGCCATTGGAAGCACGACCATGATTGTCAATGGAATGCAGAAATCAATACCAGCCGCTGCCACGATAATATCTGGCAGAACATATATTCCTTTCAGATCAATTGGCGAGGCACTGAGGGCAACTGTTGAATGGGATGACAAGCGGAAACAGGCCACATACAAGCTGGGCACAAATACATATTACCTGACCCTTGGACAAACAAAGGCCTATGTTAACAAAACAGAGGTGAAACTTTCGTCGGCACCGCTTCTTGTCGGTGGAAGGCTGATGGTCCCGGTAAGGGCAATGGCAGAATTGATGGGTGCCAAAGTGGACTACGATGCCCCAACCAGGGTGGTAACTTTCGTGTTGCCCGCATTATAACTTTTTTTCACAAGTTGTCGTATATTGGTTATATGATACTAAAAAAACACTAGGAGGTGTTTTAGATGATGATAGTTTGGGGTTTTGTGATGTTCGCCCTTCTTATTGGCTTCCCATTCTTTGTACTCGTGGTTGCCAAAAAACAGGAAGGCTGGATGAAATATGCTGGATGGATACTTGCAGGTCTTTTCACACTTTTCCTTCTTGTAAGCAGTGTTTTTGTCATTGCTAGAATAGGCAATGGCGGCTGCGCCGGTGGCAGGATGGGTTGCCAGATGATGGGCGGACAAGGAATGATGATGGGAAGAGGCGGCATGTGCGGCGGCAATGGTATGTGCAATGGCCAGAACCCAGCAAATTGCACCGGTAGTTGTCCAACAATGGGTAAAAATGGAACTGGATGGAACAAGCTCGGGATTGATGGAAATGGAAGAAACACATGCGAAGACCAGGGCCCAAGAATGATGATAAAGATGCTCGACAATGAACCCTTCCAGGATGAAAAGAACATGGATTCCTTTATCGAAAATCTGAGGAAAGACCAGAAGGTGTTTGACCAGTTCAAGACCAAAATCAATGCTCCAGCTCCAAAGAAGGAAACCACTACCAAGACACCAACAACACCCACTCCAACACCGAAAAACCCCTGATCACTGAAATAAAACACTAGAAATAAAAAAAAGGCCACTTAAAGTGGCCTTTTTTTTATTGGATCAGACAGTTATCAATTTACTGCACTTTTCGCAAACTCATTGTAATCATCTACAGGTTTATTCTTCACATTGTCAAGCAATTCCTTTGGAGTTGGTTTTGTGGCCAGACTGACTGCTATTATGACAATGACCGAGAGCAAAACTCCAAAAGCGATGTAATTGTAGCCAAACGACTGCTTGAAGGGACCAGGCAGGTAATCAATGGCATTTGCAATTTTATATTCGAGGAAGTATCCACCAACAGTCCCCACAAAACCAACTACCGATGATGTAATGATCGCCGGGAGTGTCGTTCTCTTCCAGAAAATAAACATCACCTGGACCGCAATTGAGGCCGATAGCACACCAGACGAGATGTAATAGACATCATTCAGGGATTCGCTTATAAATGAAAGTAACAATGCAACCATAATGACAACGGCCGATACAATTTTCGACATATTTGTACGAACAACATCGGCAACTTTTTTCCTGGCAAGTATTGGATCAATGATGTCATATGCTATTGGCATCGCCGAAACATTTGCAAACGTATCAATTGTTGACATCTGTGAAGCCAGGATTCCAACAACCATAAATGCCGCGAGCCAGACAGGGAGTTTACCAATGAAAGCTGAAATAATGCCAAGGGCATTTGGCCCGATTGCCGCATTTACTCCAGCTGCATCTGGGGGATAAACAACGAGCGAGCAAAAAGCAACAATTGCTGGAAGTATGATGACAAACACTCCTATCAGAAGGAAACCAAGCCAGGCAGCTTTTCTGGCATCTTTAGTACTTTTTGCAGCCTGCATCCTGATAGAGAGGTCTTGTTCAATGAGCCAGCCTGGCAAATAGCCAATCAAGAGTATCAGAGGGAATAACCACCCCAAAAACCCCAGATTAAAAGTATTCCCAGGACCAGCCCATGGTGTAGCTGTATTCACTAATGCAGAAATAACATTACCACCTGTAACATTAACAGCAGAAACGATTGCCGTGACAGCCAGGATTATCATGAATACAGCCATAATCGAGAACTGATACACATCCGTAGTTACAACTGCCCTGAACCCTCCAAGATAAGTGTAGATCACTACAGGTATGGCTACTAAAAGCATGCACAGTTTAGGATCTATACCAAGGAAAGGTGAAAGAAGGGTACCTGCCATGAAAATCTCTGCTTCTGTCCAGATGATGAACACAAAAAATGAAAATACTGCAAGTAAAGGTCTAGCACTTTTGCCAAAGCGTTTTTCAATCATTTGTGGGAGACTGACTGCACCAATTTTCCTGTACAGTGGCGCTGCCAGGATAATAATGATGCACAAAATAAACCAAGGAATTGGAAGTATCCACAATCCTGTTGCGCCATACATGTAAACCTGGGACATTCCAAAACCAATCCATCCAAGCATCAACCATCCGGCAGTCAAGGAAGCTGCAAGCCACCATGATGGTAATTGACGTTGGGCAATCCAAAACTCGAGTTGGGAAAGACCCTTCTTTTTGTAATTCCTAGCTATCATATAGCCAATCCATATCATCGCAGCACAATACAATAAAGTAGCAACCCAGAACCATACTGAATCCATTTTCCACTCCCCTTTTTGGCCACAATATATTTGATTTGATGGCAAAATTCACAAATGCCACAAAACCTTTGTGGCAACAAGTTTTGATAGAAGTATATCAAATAGTGCTTATTTTGACAATATGCGCTTATTTATTCCAATTTTTTAAGAAAGAGAGTTTATTAAAAATATAACAATATCAATAATTCATATGATAAATTAACAAAGGCCGGCCCCTTCAGGCCGGCCTTTGTTTTGACCATACAAAACTCAGACTATCCTACCACTGCGCCTCTGGTACAATGCCCTTCTCAACATCAAGGCCAAACCCGAGAGACTTTGCCGGGTTGCCCGGCTGTGTCACTTCGCGCCAGACAGAATTATTTGCTGGAACTGGCCAGCCATCTGGAACATTCGGTTCGAGTGTTCTTGTGTAGGTGTCGTTGCCACCCTTGTCTATCATGAGCCCCAGCGTCCATTCCTCATACCTGTAGTTGTCCGGAACAGCGCCGGTTCTCATCAGGCAATAGCCGAGAGTCGATGAATTGACCAGATCGTATTTGTCATCACCAGCCATGTCAACGTGGAGCCCAAGTGAATTCGTGATTGCGGCGCCGATCAAAACGCCACCTGATGTTTTCTGGCCGTTTTCTTCCTCATAACACAAATAATTGTCGTTGCCTTCCTTGTCTATGAACCATGAGACCGAGAAATCATGCGCACCACCTTGGGAAATGGCCTTCCACACCTTGTAGGTGTCATTTCCGCTGTCATCAACTAATTCGGTCAGGCCCATGTGTGCAGTTCCGCTCTGGACAAAGAAGCTACCTTCATAATGATCATCACCCTCGAGGTCATTGAGGATACCAGTGCCAAACCAGTAGCCAGTTGCCTGGCCATAAACACCGCACTCGTACCAGTCATTACCAGTCACGTCAACTAGAACGCCTACTCCACCACCCCAGCCGTGGCCGTCAGACATATCGCCCCTTCTTCCCCATCCAGCACCCTGGACAAAGCTGTAGTTGCGGTTGTTGTCGTGGCCACCTGTTGCCGGATTGATGAGATTGTCTTTCGGGTTGGATTTGCCTGGCTCGCCAACATACTTGTCGTCACCATCTGTGTCAACAAGAACGCCGCACCCGCCAGAAAAACCGAATGCCTGGCCAACCTGGAAGCAGTAGTAGGAGTCGTTTCCACCGATATTGACAAGGTTTCCGACACCAAAGCTGGCCGCGCCCTGGTTCATGTTCCTTCCGGAGAAAGAATCATTGCCACTCTCGTCCCAGAGAAGGCCGATGCCAAAGAAACACCCGCCCTGGGAATTGTCATAGGATTTGTAGGTGTCATTGCCTTCGTGGTCAGTCACAAAACCATAGCCAAGCATTCCAAAACCCTGTGAACACGGATCATCTTTGGTCGAGGTGTATTTGTCACTGCCCTTCCAGTCGATAATTGATGCGGCTGGCCTTCCAGGAAGAGTACCACCAGCAGGGCCAGTGTAGGTGTCGTTGCCATTGTAATCCACAATTGCAAAATACTTGTTGCCATCGTAGGTGTTGTCATCCTGGCCACCATTGAAAGCGAAAAGCCCGAATGGTGTTTCAAGCTCAAACTTGTATTTTGTGATGTTCATGATCGGGCCAAGAAGCTCCCTGCCCTGGTCATCTTTTTTGCCTTCGTCTCTTGGTTCGTTCAGGAACTGTTTCATCTTTATCGTGGACATCACAAGCGGCATTCCACCATAATAAAGGTCGTTGAAATCAAAATCGTGCGCGATGTCGTCCTGGAGCTGTGTTGCGTCCTCTGGGAACGTTTTGTTCAGCATGTCCACGAGTTCCTTACTCCGGTAGTCCCTGTCGGAGAGGAACTGGTACCTGCCAAGATTATAGAGGTCATTAAAGCGCTCTTTTGGGAGCTTGCGCAGGGCAAGCTTCTGGTACTTTGCGGCATACAGGTGAGAAAGCATGTATTCCGCAACCAGTTTTTGGAGCTTTAACGGGACATCTTTTAGCTGTTCAACAGATTTTTTTATGACTGTATCAATGTCATCATACCCAATCGTAAATTGTTTGGTTTGCGCATTATAGTTTACATCCGTGATTCCAATTGATTCGGTAAACATCCTGACAGGAACAACCACAGATCCTTTATAGAGCGTCGGGGATGTTGAACCTGTTTTCTTCTCCCCATTTACAGTATACCCAGGCTTGCCTAGTGTCATTTCTACAACTATGTTGCCTTTTGTGAGCTTTATGTCCGGTTTGTTATAGACAAGCTCAAAACCAAAGATTTCTGATAATGATCTGAGGGGAAGGAAAGTGGAGCCTTTAATAATTGCGGCCTCGACAGACATCTCTTTCTTTTGGCCATTGACAAGGACTTCCTTGCTTCCAATTGTGAGGACTATTATAGATTTTGTGCTCATTCTTGCCCCGCCAAGTGGTTCAAACTTATACATTTCTCTTAGAGCAGAACCAATCGGGTCTTTCTCGTCAACCTGCATGGTCGGGATGTAGGCAGGGAAACCACCTGCAAGGTAGCCAGTCCTCACCTCGGAGCTCAGGAGGATATTGTAGATTCCAAGGCCATTTCTTGGATCGTTCCAGTTTCTGGACAGATCAGTTGTTACCCTTTTTACAAAGCGCGGGAAATAGTACGGATCTTCCCAGCACTGTACAAAATGCGGGGCTATTATCCCGGAACAACTCCTCTTGATGAGGTTGTCAATCGTCTCTCTGGAAGTGTGCGTATCCTCCCTTGTGACGTTCTGTTTGGAGAGTGCATATCCAATCAAATCAGTGGTATCCGTGATTTCTTTGTCTATTGGATAAGGCATCATGCCAATTGGTGGTTCTTCAGCTTTAACAAAAGATGGCGCCACAAGTGCTAGCGCAAGGAAAAAAACCAGCAGTCTTTTCATTTGTCCTCCTGACATTTTATGGATTGATATTAGCACTTGTTGCCGCCCCGTGTAAAGCTCCCTGATTTGTCGAAAAGTTGCATTTTTTTGCAAATAAAGTAAATTCTATCCTTAACCATGAACAAGACAGAACTGGTAGTGCCTTCACAGGAAGAGCTCATAGCGCTTGGAAGGTGGTGGGGCGAGGGCATGGAGGGCAACGAGGTCTACGCCCTCAAGGGCCCGCTCGGCGCCGGAAAAACCACTCTGGTAAAGGGTATTGCCCTGGGTCTTGGGATCACCGACAACATCGTTTCACCAACATTCGTCCTCGTCATGGAATACAAGGGCAGGCACACCCTCTACCATTTTGACTGGTACAGGATAGAAACCGAAAAAGAAGTTGTGGACCTCGGCTACTATGATTATCTGGAAAAACCGGGTGTAAAAGTCATCGAGTGGCCAGACAAATTTATTGACCTGATACCAGAAAATGCCAAGTGGATAACCATCGAGGTAGACGGTTCAAACAGGATTGTAAGATGGTAACTTATGAGCTCATTATTGACGAACCAGACATCTGGTTCGTCCAAAGTGTCCTGGATACCGCAGATAACATCTGCATCGTCGACAAAACTAACATGGTTGGTCCAAAAGGACACATGAAAGTGATGTTCTCCGAGGAAGCCGAAAAAGATTTCCTTTATCTTGTAGAAAAACTCTGGCAAGGCTCTTCTTTCACTTATGGACGCATTTAAACCAAAAGCATACTTCAAAAGGGTGTCCCAGATACCCTTTTCGCTTCTCATGTCCTGGGGAATAAAAGCTGTTTTTTTGGACACCGATAACACCCTCGCACCCAGGGATTCTGATGCTTTCGTAAAAGATGCACTTGCCTGGGTTGAGGCATGCAAAAGGGCAGGTTTCCTGCTTTGTATTGTTTCAAACGGCAGGCCAGGACGGGTCAGAAGGGCATCGGAAAAACTGGGAATCCCTTTTGTCAATCCGGCCCTAAAACCACTTTCCTATGGATTCAAAAAAGCTGCCCGTATGATGAGAGTCCATTCAAAACAGTGCGTAATGGTGGGCGATCAGATTTTCACAGATATCTGGGGCGGAAACAACGCCGGGATGAAAACCATTCTTGTCGAGCCGGTCGACCCGAAATCAGACGGCCTCTGGACAAAATGGATCAGGAAGCTTGAGAAGCGGCATCTCGGGTTTTCTCCCGAAGGCCTATGAGGACACCAGTATAAAGCCTGGTTTTTGATTTCTGACACTGCATGATTGCTTCATCAAGATATAAAATGGCCCTTTTGCAATCCTCTTGGAACATTTCTTTGTATTTGGGATCAGTCCTGCCCCTATCAAGCACAAGGCGCGTAAAACCCATTGCGGCATAAGGTCTGGGTAGCATACATTCATCGACTCCAAGCAGAGGGTCCATCACTTTACGGTATTTTCTGTATGACCTATTCCACAGATCTTTTGAAAAAGTTGAGTCTTCTTTGCCGCTGCCTTTTTGTTCTACATTCCCTGAGAATGATTCAATCATGTCAACCCACGCTTCAAAGGTGATTGAAAAACCTACAATTTCTTTGTCTAAAATCTCTTTTAGCATTGGGTTTGTAATCTTTAGTATCTTCCTGGCTTCATTTATGTTGCCCTCAGACGCTACACAAAATGCATACTTGTGGGCAATCATGCAATATATCCCCTTGTGCTCCTGCTTCGCTTTTTCAAACATATTCATTGCAATCTTGAGATTTACAATCGCCTCCCTGTGATTGCCTTTTATGAACATCATGTCACCCTGAAGCGCAAACGCAAAGGCTTCCTGGAATTTATTTCCTGACTCAAAAGCTCTGGACTGCAGATCTTCGATGAAGTGTTCGGCCAAATCGAAATTCTCCATTTCAAGGGCTATCCTGACTGCTTTCTCATAAAGTGTGTGCAGTCTGAAAGTAGAAGAAAGCTTGTTCAGTTGACTGAGTGCCTCTTCAAGAACCGAGAGAGCTTCTTCTTTCCTGTAGATTTTTTCGTATGTGTTAATAAGGTTGATATAAATAATGGACAATTTGTTTATATCACCAAGATCTTTCGCTTTGTCCTTCAAATCCAGCAAAAGTGATATAGTTTTGTCAAACTCTTTTCTATTGCTATAAACACCGACAAGATTCAGCAATGATGTTACTTCTTGGAGCTGACTGCCAACTTTCCTGGAAAGGGCGATATTCTTTTTAAATATCTCCTCTGCCTCGTCATTCTTTCCCATCATCATCTGGACTATACCGAGGTTATTAAATGACTGGAATAACCTGGCATCATTTTTCAACTTTTTAGCATATTTTATATTAAGGAGACAATATTTCTTTGCTTTCTCAAATTGCGACGAGTTGATATAGACCTCGCTGAAAGCCCTCGTCAAATAAAAGCCATCCTCGTCATTTGGCGCTACAATAAAAAAACTCCAGGCAAGCTCAAAACGTGCAAGTGCATTATTGAATTCGCCAAGCCTTGCTCTGGCAAGGCCAAGCCACGTGGCATACTTGATCTTCATGTTTTCCAGCGTGTTTTCTTCCAACAACGCCTGCTCAAGCATTTCAGAGGTATCTTTTAAGAAAGGGGTTATGCCAGTATTGACAAATTGTGCTACACAGCTAAGGCTAAAGCTTAAAGCAACTTCCCTGTCAGTTATCCTGTTCAAATGCGGCAGTAATTTGTTTATGATGTCATTACAAAGCGCAAACTGATATTTTGACTGCATTTCCCGAAGAACAGGCATGAGATATTTTGCAGCTCTAAGGTACTCGCCAGCCTCTATATAGTGAGATCCTACCTCCTTGCGATATTCAGCTTTGCTGCCCTCATTCAATGTTTTTTCCAGGTGTTCCGCAATTCGTCTATGCAATTCCGTTAGTTCCCTGGCCGGCACATGACCTCTTACAAACTGCACCACTTCGGGAAGTATGGGCTCAACAACAAGCTCCCCATCCAAAAGAGTCTCGCGAACAAACCCTTTGGAAACTAGTTCATCAATAGTGCCTCCTAATTGGTCCTCAGGAAGTCTGGCAATAGCACAAATCATTCTTGAAGGGAGCGGTCTATCCAAAAGACAAACCACGCCAAGCATCTCCCTGGCATTTCTGCCAACACCTGCAAATCTTCTAGCCGAAACGCTATTTTTCATGTCTTTCATGCCATCATTGAGAGCAGAAGGGTTAATCGCAAGTTGCCTTAAAATTTCAATTGCATTTTTTGGAATTCCTTTTGAAAAACGCAAAACCTCGTCTGCAAGATCATCAGAAAGCGACAATTTGAGATAATCCGCGAGTTTTTTTATTCCAGTTCTGCCAAGTGGCTTCAGATCCAAAACCACTGGCAAGGCAAGGGCGTTCTGTGGCTGAATACTCTCTGGATCAAAACCGGAGAACACAAGCAATTTCTTTGCTTTTGGAGCCGCAATGACCATCTCTTTGCACACATCAATTGTTTGTGGATCAGTTATGCCGTCAAATGCAAAAACAATGCCCTCATCAAACGCATAAAGCAATATTTTTGCAAGCGCTGCCGAGAATTGTTCTCTTCCATCATCTATGTATGCCGAAAAATCGAGGTTGTGCCTCTTGAAAAATAATGGAGATAGCAACTCTATCTGTTTCGAGAACCGTGAAATAAGTGGTCTGTCGACCATGATATCATAACCGGCAAGTTCATCCAAGATTCTTCCAATGGCTGGTGCACCAGGCCAGGCCTGTTTTCCGTCACACAGTATGAATTTGACCTTCCTGGACAGGGCCACCGTCCGGAATTCTTCAACAAGCTTTGTTTTACCAATACCGCTCTCACCCTGAACCAGGACAATTCTTCCTTCTCCCAGCATAAGGAGGTCAAGGCAATCGCTAAATTTCGATACTTCCTCCTCCCTTCCGACAAGAGGAACCTTCACGGTGCTTATTGCTGACCTGGCTGATTTTTCTTCTGTGACACCTCTTGAAAAAGACAACAGCGCATCTTCAACTTCTTTGCCAGATTGGTACCTTGAGCCAGGGTCTTTGTTGATGAGCTTGAGACAGATTTCTTCGAGTTCCTCTGGTACCCTTGGATTTACGAGAGATGGCCTGATGGGTTTTTCATGCAATATTCTAAATATCTGGTTTTGGACTTGGCCCTCACCAAACGGGAGACAACCAGTAAGCTGTTCATACAAAACTGCTCCCAGTGAATACAAGTCTGAGCACCCATCTGTTTTTTGCCCCATTACGCCTTCTGGCGACATATACCCTACAGTCCCAGAGACCTCGCCACCTTTTCGTAACTGTCCTTGCATGTTTGCGATTGCAACACCAAAATCCAGCAAAACTGGCCTGTTTTCCACAAGCATGATGTTTGAAGGCTTGATATCACCATGAACAATGCCTTTCTGGTGCAAAGCAAAAAGGGCATTTGCAACAATGGCCAGCAGGCCAGCCAATCTTTTAAAATTCTCCCTTTCCCTTATTTCATGTCCCTGGATGTACTCCATCACATAATAGAGGTTTTCACCATCCTGCCCACTGTCCAGCAATTTTACTATATTTGGGTGGTCAATCGATTTTAGGAGCTCAATTTCACGAAAAAATCTCTTTTTTTCGGATTCCGGGTCCCTGCTCCCCAAAAAAGCAAATTTTATTGCAACATGGGATTTGGTGTGGGTGTCGAAAGCCATATAAACCTCTCCCATGCCGCCTTCGCCAAGTTTCTTCAAGAGCTCATAGCGACCGCCAGTGATCATCTGCTCACGAATTTTACTCTCAAAAGGTTATGAGGCAATAACCCCATAAATAGAAACTCGGCCAGGATTAATTTACCACCTTCGGATAGAGCCTGCCACCTATGAAAATAAAAACAATAAGAACCGCCAGAAGAATGGCAAAATCAAGCGTCAAACCAAACTGGCTCTGATACTTTACAAGCATCATTGACCTTGTGGCATCAACCAGATATGTGAGTGGATTTCCCCATGCAATATATTTGAGCCATTCAGGCATCATCTGGATGGGATAAATAGCATTTGAAGCAAAAAACAGCGGCATTGTTATGAGTTGCCCGATACCCATGAGTCTTTCCCTTGTTTTCACAAGGCAGGCGATGATTAGTGAAAGTGTTGAAAATAGCGCAGACCCTATAACAATGGCGAAGAGGACACCCAAAATACTTAGGGGGCTCCAGCTAACACCAACACCCAAGAGGAGCGAAAGCAAGAAGATTATAACAGCTTGGGAGAGTCCCCTGAATCCTGCCGAAAGAGCTTTCCCAAGAACGAGTGCCTCTCTTGGTGCGGGAGAAACGAGAAATTTATGCACAATTCCAAGGTCTCTCTCCCAGATGATTGTAATCCCAAAAAAGATTGAGATAAAAAGAACGCTCTGGCACAAGATTCCAGGGGCCATGAAATCAATATATGGTATGTCACCCGTAGGGATGGCGCGAGTCCTTGTGAATACCTGGCCAAAAACCATTAACCATAGAGTGGGTTGGATAGCCCTGGTTATTATCTCTGAGGGATCATGCTTGAGCTTCTTCAACTCCAGCTCAACAATGACAAAGGTCTTTTTGATGAAATTGCTAATGGTCTGTAAAATTGTCATGGAATCACCCCAGCCTTTTTGCGACCCTGCGAGTACGTCTTGTGTCCTTAAATCCAGCGCCTTCATCCAACGCATTGCCAGTGTAACGAACAAAAACGTCGTCCAGTGTCGCCCCCTCAATTCCAAGGGAGTCCTTGAGGCTATCTGGTGTGCCAGTGGCCGACATCTTGCCACGGTCCATGATGGCAACACGATCGCACAATCTATCAGCCTCTTCCATGTAGTGGGTGGTCAGGAATATCGTGGTGCCAAATTCGGTTTTGAGCTTTGCGATGTGTTCCCACATCATCTTTCTGGCCACCGGATCAAGACCGACGGTCGGTTCATCAAGGAAAAGCACTTTTGGCTTGTGGAGCAGTGATTGAGCAATCTCCAGCCTTCTGACCATTCCGCCAGAGTAGTTTTTTACAAGCTTGTTTTTGGCATCCATCAGCCCCATAAACTCAAAAGCCTCATTAATCTGGGACTTTCTGGTTCTTGCAGGAACATCATAGAGCTTCGCAAAAACAGTCAGGTTTTCCAGCCCTGTCAGCATTGGATCAGTGGATATGAGTTGTGGCACATAGCCTATTATTTTTCTGACTTCGTAGGCATTTTTTACAACGTCATACCCGCCAATTTTTGCACTCCCGGAGGTCGGCAGAAGGAGTGTGGTGAGCATTTTTATCGTTGTAGTCTTGCCTGCGCCATTTGGTCCAAGCAGGCCAAATGATTCACCTTCCAGAACCTCAAGCGACAGATTGTTTACTGCAACAAGATTGCCAAAGAGTTTTGTCAGGCCGGTGACTTCAATTATATTGCGCATGTGATCTAGCATAGAACTCCAGGAAAAACGTTCAACAGCGTTTGCGCAAAAAAGTGCAAAGAAACAAAAAAGCCCCGGGCAAATCCACCCGGGGCCATAAAGCATGCCCTAGTAGAACAGTCTTGCGTATTCGAAAAGTTTGGCTTCTGGTTTACGGCGTTCTCTGGTTGCCTGGTCCATGTCGGCCGGGACAATTAGTCCACCTTTCAAGGCCACCATCTTTCCCACATCGCCTCTCTTCAGGAGCTCGACAGCCTCATAACCATAGCGCGTTGCAAGCGTCCTGTCAAAGAAGGTTGGTGTTCCACCCCTTTGCAAATGGCCCAATACAGTAAACCTTGTGTCAATACCACTTCTTTTTTCAATCTCGGATGCAAGATAGGCGCCAACACCAGTTTTCGGGCACTCACCAAGTGGCAGTCCATCAACAGTCGCTGTATCGGTGATGACGATTATAGAGAATGTCTTTCCAGAAGATTTCCTGTTTTCGATGTGGTGCAAAATATCATCAAATTTTGGCCTGTATTCAGGCGTGACAACATAATCAGCACCACCGCCAAGGCCGCCAAGCAGAGCTATCCAGCCAGCCCCACCGCCCATTACCTCGACAACCATGACTCTATGGTGCGAGGAGGCAGTTGAATGGAGTCTGTCCAGCGATTCACAAACAAAATTGGCCGCTGTGTCAAACCCGATTGTCTGCTCTGTTCCCGTGACATCGTTGTCAATTGTTGCAGGGATGCCAACCGTTGCATAACCGGCGTCATTGAGCCTGGAAGCAATGCGCAGCGATGTGAAGCCGCCAATCACCACAATCGACGTGAGCTGGTACTTTTTGAAATTGACCTGGAAAGACGCAAAATCAGTCTCGCTGGAGAACGGGTCGTCCTTTCCAGAACCAAGGATCGAACCACCCAGATAGAGGATGCCGGAGACATGCGATTTCTGCATGACAAACACATCGTCATGGATCAGTCCATACCAGCCATTCCTGACGCCAATGACCTCGTAGCCAAGATCAAAAGACTTTCTCGCCACTGCCCTGATGGCCGCATTGAGACCCGGACAGTCAGCCCCAGACGTAACAACACCAATTCTTCTCATTTGACCTCCTTACAAAAGAAAGGGAATAAAAAGCAAAGAGATGACGGCCATTAGCTTTATCAGGATGTTTATTGAAGGCCCGGCCGTGTCTTTCAAAGGATCACCCACTGTATCTCCAACAACTGTGGCTTTATGGACAAAGCTGCCTTTCCCATCAAGGTAGCCAGTTTCCACAAGCTTTTTTGCATTGTCCCATGCACCACCCGAGTTTGCCATGAATATTGCCAGGAGCGTTCCGGAGAGTGTTGAACCAACAAGCACTCCACCAAGCCCCTCCTTGCCAAGCACAAAAAACGAGGCGAAAGGCACCACCACCATAAGCAATGCTGGCAAAACCATATTTCTTAGTGCGCCCGATGTCGCAATGGAAACTGTTTTCTTGTAATCAGGCTCTGCCTTTCCAGCCAAAAGACCGACAATTTCCCTGAACTGCCTTCTGACCTCCTCAACCACAAGATTGGCCGTTGAGCCAACCGCCCTGATGGTCAGGGCAGAGAACAGTGCTGGCATGGCAATCCCGATGAAGGCACCTGCAAGTACTCCTGGGTCCAGAAGATTAAAGAGTTCAGCCTTCAGACCAACCTGCTGCGAATAGGCAACAAAAAGTGCCAGTGCGGTAAGTGCGGCCGAACAGATGGCAAAACCTTTTCCCATTGCGGCGGTTGTATTGCCAAGCGAATCAAGTGTGTCGGTTATCTCCCTGACAGAAGGGTCCTGCCCGCTCATCTGCGCTATTCCACCAGCATTGTCGGCTATCGGGCCATAAGCATCAACCGCAAGTGTTGCGCCAAGTGTCGTGAGCATTCCGACACCAGCAAGGGCAACGCCAAAAATGCCATTCGCATAGAAGGCCCCAACAAGTGCCGCGGCTATTATGATCAATGGCAGAACGGATGATTCCATGCCCACACCAAAACCGGCGATGATGTTTGTGGCCGGGCCACCTTTACTCTGTTCAGCTATCATCCTGACTGGTTTTGAAGAGGTATAATAGGTTGTGACCGCCCCAACAAGGACTCCCGCTACCAGACCGCCTGCGGTGGCAAGAAAAGGCATGTAGGAACCAAGTATCTTGATGGAAAGAAAAAACTGGACACCAATGGACAAAATTGAAGCAACGATTGTCCCAAGCTGGAGCCCGAAAGCCGGCTTCAGTTTTCCGAACCTGGCACCAAGTTTTACTATCCCAACACCAATAATGGAAGCCAATAACCCTGAACCAACAGAATATAGGATGAAGGCCGTTTTTGATATGTCGAATGTGCCATCTGCCAGTGTCGCCAGCACAAGTGCCGAGACGATTGCACCAACATACGACTCGTAGAGGTCAGCACCCATTCCTGCAATATCACCTACGTTGTCGCCGACATTGTCAGCTATCACGGCAGGGTTTCTGGGGTCATCTTCCGGTATTCCAGCCTCGACCTTGCCAACAAGATCTGCACCCACATCGGCCGCTTTGGTGTATATACCACCGCCAACTCTGGCAAAAAGCGCAACGAACGAGGCACCAACAGAGAAGCCAACCAGTATGCTGGCCGTTTCAGAAGAATGCAGGGTGTCTCTGAAAACAAGAAAGAGGGCAGTTATTCCAATTATTCCAAGAGAAGAGACCACAAGGCCCATTACTGCGCCGCCAGAGAAGGCCATGTCTAGCGCTCTTCCCTCACCCCTTGTTTTTGCGGCCTGCGTTGTCCTGGTGTTGGCAAGCGTGGCCACATTCATGCCTACAAAACCGGCTAGAACAGAAAACAGGGCGCCAATAGAAAACGAAAGGGCAACATACGGGGAAATGACAAAACCTATAAGGATCGCAAATGGAACTGCCACAAGAAACATGTACTGGTATTCCTTTGTGAGAAAGGCGAAAGCGCCCTGCCTAATTGCATTTGATATCCCAACCATGACAGAATCGCCAGGGTCCGATTTCCTGACCAGAAAAACAAGGAGGGCCGCGACCAAAAGCCCCAATAAACCGATGCCCAACACCAGTAGTTCCAAAGGAGCCTCTTTTATTTTTGAGAATGGTGGGCGAAACAGGATTCGAACCTGTGACCCCTTCCGTGTGAGGGAAGTGCTCTACCGCTGAGCCATTCGCCCGCCTTGTTTAGATATTCTATTGCGAGACTTAGTTCTGTCAACTTAAACTGGCGCTAATTGCCTCTCACAACTTCAGCTCCAATGCAGGAGCCATCAGCATTCAGCAGACATACATAAATAAGGTTTGGTGCACTTGGTTTTGGAATAGGAAGCCTAATGGAGTCATCGAGCCTTGGTTTGGCGGTATTTAATTTTTTGACAATCAAAGGTGACATCGAACCAGACACTTCAAAAGAAACCATAACACAATCAGGATTTGGTGTCATGGCAACGGCTTGTCCGTCTTCAATTTTTATCTGGACTGTCTGGAGGTTTTTCCCATCAATGCAAGATGCCAGCTCATCAATCAATACTTGTGGCTGATCAAGAAGGTTCTTAAGGGCTGGCCCTTTTTCAAAGATTTGCCCGTCAAGGACGAGCTTCTCGTCGCCTTCTGTTTCCACAACACAAACAAGAGCTTTTGGATACAGCGCCTGCTGTATGCGCCAGACTGGCAGGACGTATTTTGAATAAGTCTTTTTTGATACCTCAAAAATGACCAGGGACAGTGAGGAATTCTTCCATTTTCTCGAGACGAGACTCTTTGGAACGGCCCAAGCCTGGCCTGGGTCCGGCTGGGCAACATAGAAAAAATCTTCCGAAACGTCAATTGATGTTGGCTTGAAGGGTGATTGCCTGCCACTTATGGGGTCTTCTCCCGGATTTTCCTGGCCAAGGCTACTGGCAGTCTGGCCCCACACAGCAAAACCCCCAGATTTGTAAAATACCTGAACCCTGTCATTCCCAGTATCTGCGACCCACACATTCCCGCTTTCATCAACCGACAGCGCAGACGGATTGTCAAGCTGACCGAGCCCCTTACCATGTGAACCGAATTTTTCCACTTCTTCAAGCTCTTCATTGAAGATAGCTATTTGATTTTTGCCTGTGACATAAAGTTTGTCTTGTTCTAAAACACAGCTTATGGCCTCAAAATCAATGGTTTTTACAAGTGACCAGTCCTTTTCAAATGAGGCGATCTTTCCACCTTCAAAAACAACATAAAAATAGTTTGTGCCAAAAGCCATGCTGATGGGATTTTTGCCATCAAAACCCAGTTCCTTTGAGGTCACCTTTTCCTGGAGCGCGCCAAAATGGTCATACCGTTTTACAGCATGTTCCTGAAGGCAGCAGGCGTATATGTTGTTTCCGCCATAGCAAACCGAAGATGGGGTAAATGTCGGATCTTTCTTGCATTCATCAGCATTCCCAAGGTGGCCAGCAAAATGTCCATCAAGCGTAAAAAGAAACATCCTGCCCATGTTTGAATCCGTGACAATCACCCTGTCGTTCATTGTGGTAACAAGGGTGCCCCTGATGGTGCAATAACACCACCCAAATCCCATTCTTGCTATGTTTGCAGACTGGACCGGGGTGCAAAACAACAACACCAGCGCTAGAAAAAAGCTACCAAATCGGTACTTCATCGGGCGTTGTCTTTGTGCTTGCGGCCCTCTGGATTGCCTCTTGCCTTGTTATTGGTACTACCAAATCTTTATTTTCTTCCTGAGGTTTTTCTTCTGACAAAGTAACAATTTCATTTGAAGGTGACGGGCCAAAGCACAGGAGCGACCCAGTGGATGTTGTAAATATGAGCCTTCCTGATGTTATTATTGGTTGGGAAAGCTCCACAGCGGAATCATACTCCCAGATCAATTTGCCATCTGTTCTTGAGAGAATTTTGATTGTAGGGCCAATTACGGCACAGATTGCGTTCTCAAGCAAGCAGAAAGTTTTAGCGCTGTGAGAGTCAGAAACAAAGACTGACCATATCGTTGCTCCAGTCTCTTTGTCCATGCAATAGAGCTGGCCCGAATCGGAAAGGGCAAAGATGCCTTCCTTGCCGACAGCAAGCTCAGAGGCTATGGAGCTGTCAAGTTTCTTCTGAAATAATGTGGCACTGTTTCTTGCATCAAGACACGTGACCGTATCATGCTGCGGGAAATAGATCTTCTGGCCTTCTATTGAAACAGTTTTACTTACATTGTCGCCGACAGTGTGCACCCATCTTATACCACCGGTATAGTGGTCAAGCATGTAAATCTTGTCGTCCCAGGAACCAACAACAACGCCACCATTGGAAACACTTGGCGAGGCCTGGATTATATCTGAGGTGACCTGGCTCCAGATTCTCCTGCCAGTCTTCATTTCAACACAATATACTTTTCCGTCCCACGCGCCAAGATAGACGTTTGAGCCATCTGCAACTGGTGCGGAGTCGAGATAATCATCAACTTGCGATTTCCAGAGGAGCATGCCAGAGTACGAATCTACACAGGCCAGCGGTTGGTCGGCTGCTGCTGCCAGGACCCTCTTTCCGGAGACGCATGGCGAACTCCAGATTTCACCCTTGAGGTCAACACTCCAGAGTTGGTTGCCAGATGAAATGTGTATTGCCCTGATTGTTCCGTCTGTGAGCGTGTAATAAATACGTTCTCCGTCTGATACTGGTGCCGATCTGGAGAGACCACCTATTGGCATTGTCCACAATGTTGAGCCCTTTGAAGGATTCAGGCAAAGCCCTTTGCCAATATCGGGAAGCGCAAGGAGCCCGCTCCTCGAAACAGCGAGGCCTCCAGAGAAATTTTGATCTGTTCTTATCTGCCAAATAGGTTCACCGGCGGCCTGGGTCAAACACACAACCCTCTTTGACCAGGTTGAAGCATAAAGTTTTCCGGCGAATACGGCCATTCTGCCCATTATCGGGCCATCAATAGGTGATGACCAGACAACATAACCATTCTTTATCGAGACAGCCCTGATGTTGCCTTTGAAAGTTGAAATATATGCAGTATCACCATCGGTAACGATTCCGGATGGGCATTTTTCTCCTTGGGGGAGCGACCATACGAGGGAACCATCTGAAGCTGTGGCGTTACAGAGGATACCTTTTGATGTCATATACAGGACGCCATCATCGATGGCCGCAATTGAACCCTCTACCGGGTCTGCCGGTTTGATCGTCCATGCAACTGACGGGAATGGTGAAAGACAATTTATGGGGCCTTCTTTTGTGGCCACAATAACCATGTTTTTGCCCTGCGACTGGGTAACTACAGGATCAAGCTTTATCTGGCCACCAACATCCGAGGCGCCCCAGAAATAGAGTCCGTTGAGTGTCAACCGGATCACAATGCCACCGGTTGTGGCAAGATACACAAGACCACCGACTATGAGCGGGGACGTCGTTATATGATCCCCAGCATCAAATTTGGCAACAATCTCGCCATTTTTGTGCAGGAGACTGTAGAGTATTCCCTCCTGGGTTGTCACCAGAACATAGTCTCCAGAAGCGGCAGGACGAGAAACAATCGGCAATGAAGAGAGTTTTTTTGACCAAAGCATTTTGCCCTGCGTTGAGTCCATGCACTCGACCACACCTGATGCAAGCGGAACTATAAAGGTATTGTTATGTGAGCATGGGCCAGCTTTGCAGGCGAAGCCACCACCTGAGTTGTATTGCCAGAGCAAGCTGAGTGGGAAGTTAAGCGATTCAGGGGAAGCGAATTTGTGTTCGGCCGAAAATCCATACATCATCCATGGCGCTACAGCAGCCTTAACCTCAAACCAAAACATGGTTGGGACAAGTGCCAAAACCGTTAGTATCGTTAACAGTTTTTTTGCCATAGCTTAGCCTTCGAGTTAAAATTTACAGATTTTTTACCTTAGGTCAAGCAAGAGGCTACTTGTTAAGAATACTCCTGACTTTGTTTTCATCATAGGTCACAAATACCCTTGCATGGAGTCTGTCATTTTTAACAAAAGATTTTGCCCCAATTTTCAGGCCAATCGGCTTCAACATATCAAAGGCCTTTTTTATCCCCAAATTATTGTCTATGGGCAATTTGTCGACATTTACACCAACGTCAACAATACAATTTTCTGCAGTTTTTGCTGGCTGTTCCTTGGTAAATCTCCCCAAACCATCTTTTTCGCTCGAGATTACAAGCTTCTGGTTTCCATTCCCGGCATCTTCAAACTTCATGTAAGAGACCGGCTCAAGAGATTCCACTTTTTTGCCATCCTCTCCAACCATTGTCTCCCAAACCGAGAAGATACCTTTTTCATTTTTTCTTAAATATCTATCTTGCGGGAAAAGGAATTCCAGGAAAGATTTTACATTCTGGACACTGGCGATTGTGCTTATGCCAAAACTGGTTTTTGAAGATTCTGCATTGATGTCGACCCACAGGGCCGTCTTTCCATTCACAAAAGAGAGCGCTGTTTCCTTATCGTTAAGCTCTTCTGTGCCAATTTTGCTCGCTCCAAGACCCGCAGATATTGCGGCCTGAATAATTCCATTGTCTAAAACAGAAGACCTGAGGCCATCAAACGGCATCTGCCCTGCAAGCATAGCCTTTATGGAATCCCTGTACAATGGATCCATTTTTTCGATCTCGCTGTCAACACTGCCAATAAGCTGTGCATCAATGCCTGATTCCCCATCCTGACTGTAGAGTTTGCCAGCTATTTTCACAGGATTTTCATTCTTTCTGTCTGTCAGGTAGAAACCCAGATTGGAGATTTTTCCACCCATTGCCTCCACTATTTCGTCCCATTCCTTCAAGGTTTGGATTCCCTTTTCATCTTTTTTTGTCAAAAGGGCATCTTCAATGATTTTTCTGGCCGAAGATTCAGGATTGCTGCTGGGGCTGCCAATCAAGAGATAATCGCTCTCGAGCTTCATTGCCAGCATGCTGCCTGGCATATTTTTGTTTGAAAACTCTACTATTCCGCTCTCACTCTTCTTGGCTGTGATATCCTGTTTTTTTAGGTATTCAATAATGTTGTCAAACGCTTTTTCGGAATTTGTTCTATGTGAAAGACTTATTCCTACGAGTAAACCATCGTTCCTGTATGTCACAAATCCGGATAGATTGAGAAAAGAGAGGTCAGGAAGATCCTTTATCAGTGACAATACCTCTTGCGGCACCACCGGCAACGAAGAGGAAACCAGTGGTAATATATTATTAGTTACGTCACCCATGTTGGTGCCTGTCGAAAATTGGGCATAAACAAAGGTGTCTGCAGGTGCATACTCGTAGGGCATGATCCCCAGGCCGCGTTCTCTTGTAAAAAATATTGCCAATACAACACTTACTCCAACCACTATGGCTATAAGGATAATGGCAAGTGTTATCATTAACTGCTTGTTCTTCAGCATAAAAAACGCACCTCCAGATTTGAAACGTAAAGATGATATATAATTCCTTTGCGAAATCTTAGCAACCCCCCTTGACAGGGGTAGTCCCATCCCTAAAATCGGTACTTTGTAAGAAGTAATAGAAAGGGGTTTTTC
>JAGOOO010000006.1 GCA_017992475.1 Caldisericia bacterium
TGATACCGTCGCCGGCGTTCAGGACATGTCCCTGAAAAAAGGTTGATATAAAGTGCGGTGCACCACACATGCTTGTCCTGATGACTATGTAGTCTGCCCCAAGGGAAGTGAGAGTCAGGACAGTGTCCTTTAAACATTCACCTTTCTGTACTGCCGATGTCTGGGTTGCGATATTGACAACATCAGCGGAGAGCATCTTTGAAGCGAGCTCAAAACTTGTTCTGGTCCTTGTGGATGGCTCATAGAAAAGATTGACGACGGTTTTGCCTCTCAATACTGGGACCTTCTTGATGTCCCTGCCGAGGACTTCCTTGAAACTCACGGCCGTGTCCAGAATGAGCGAGATCTCTTCCCTGGACAGGTCCTTCAGACCAAGCAAATCTTTTTGTTTCAGACCCATTCAACCTCCAAAAAAAAGCCCCTGACCGGAGGCCAGGGGCTGAATAAACGGTTTATCATATTGCCTTTTGGGCTAGGATTACTTTGTCCTGCCCATCCGTTTCCTCGAGGAGCACTTCAACAATCTCGTTTATGGATGTGGGAACATTTTTTCCGATGTAATCGGCCCTGATGGGCAGTTCCCTGTGCCCCCTGTCAACCATGACTGCCAGCTGGATTTTTCTTGGTCTTCCAAGATCTGTCAGCGCATCCATGGCGGCTCTAACAGTTCTACCTGTAAAGAGGACATCATCAATCAGAACAACAACTTTGTCTTTTATGTTGAAATCAACTTTTGTTTTGTGAACTTGTGGCGCTTCGTAGAGCATCGAAAGATCGTCCCTGTAGAGCGTGATGTCAAGCTCGCCTACTAGTGGAAGTTTTCCCTCAATTTCTTCAATCCTCTGGCCAATTCGTTTTGCAAGCGGAACTCCCCTGCGATGGATACCTACCAGGGCCAGGTCTTTTATGCCATGGTTGTTCTCGATTATCTCGTGGGCCATTCTTGTGATAGCCCGTTTCATGTCTTCTTTTTCGAGCAGTATCGCTTTGACTTTGAGGTCCATTGTTTGTTTAGTATAAATTTTGGATTTCTTGTGTCAATAATGTTTTTGGTTTGCCATGTTGTTAACATTTGTGCATAAGGTTGTGAATACCTATTTACAATTTAATACCATAGATATTTATGTATTTTCCTGAATTTGATTCCGAAACAGGTTTTTCAATTATAAAAAAATGTTAGCAGATGGCTATTTTTTAATCTGTAGGCTTCAACTGCTCTTGGTCGGGATAAATGGAATGATGTCCTTGGCAAGCTCGGCCACCGTGAGTGTCTGTATCCATATTTTTCCAGGACCGGTTACAACGGCAAGGAATAAACCTTCGCCTCCAAAGAAGATGTTTTTGAAACCTTTGAGCATCTGGACATCGAAATTGATTGTTGGCTCAAGAATGGCGCAATGGCCGGTATCTATTTTGAGCATTTCCCCAGGTGCGAGCGTTTTTTCTATCAATGAGCCGTCTATTTCTAGGAAGATATCTCCTGGCCCAGAGATTTTGTTGAGGACAAAACCTTCTCCACCAAACATGCCTGCCCAGAATTTCTTTCTGAAGTATACTTCGAGCTTGACGTTCTCGGAACCAGCAAGAAAGGCGCCCCTCTGAGCTATGATATATTGCCCTTCCTCAAGTTTCATGTGTACGATTTGTCCTGGGAATGAGGATGCAAAAGCGATTTCATCATTTTCGCCCGTTGATTCAAAAGTATTCACGAAGGCAGATTCTCCTGATATGCCTCTGGTCAATGCACCAAGCAGACCACCCTTCATTGTTGTCTGCATGGCCATTCCAGTTGTCATCCAGCTCATTCCGCCAGATTCAGAGACCATTTTTTCGCCCTTTTTCATTTTACAAACTACTACTGGAAGCTGGTTGCCCAAAATCTCGAATTCCATAAACGTGACCTCCTTGTTATTTTTGATTTCGTATTAATTCTACAAATTTTTCGCAAATATGTCACTACTTGCGGTCTTGCTCATTTTTACTAATGAAATAAAATCTCCACCGGTTGGCATTGGGTAACCAAGCCAAACCCTAATAAAAAGGAGATTTTATGAAGATTACCATAAAACAATTAACTGTTGCTGGAGTATTGGGCGCTTTGATGGTTGTGATGTACTTTGTCGGAATATCGATGATACCGGTACCGAACATAACAGGCGCAATGACCATCATGCACATTCCCGTAATTGTTGGAGCAATTGTTGGCGGGCCAGTTGTTGGCCTTCTTCTGGGTATTATTTTTGCGGTTATCGCCCAGATAATGTTTGGGTCATGGCCGTGGTTTGTACTCATGCCTGCTAGATTGCTTATTGGCCCTGTTGCTTGGTGGGTCTATGCCTCTATCAGAAAAGCTTTCTCCAAACAAGGTGAGATGAAGCCTACTGCTGCAATATTGATTTCACTCTTTGTGTTGTGCGCAGTCCTTGGTATTGGATTCTATCTTATGTCGATAGTTCAGCAACCACTTGCCGAATTGTCTCAGGATGCGACCAAGGCTTTCAGTGATTATCGATTCACTGCTAACATCTTTGTTGTTCTTGCAGCCATAGGACTTGGACTTGCAACTTATTTCTCAATCATCAGGGCAAAGGTTGAAAGCTCCTCAGTGTCCCTCTCTGCAATTGCCGGCACGTTGACAAATACCATTGGAACTCTGGGGCTTGCTGTATTATTTACCGATGCTTTTGGCAGCACGATACCACAGAGGCTTGTGGGTGCTGGGATTATTGCCATAACAAATAGCCCCTTGGAGATTATAATTGCTGTGGTCACCTGTGCAGCTATTGTTCCGCCGCTGTTAAAAGTGGTTGGAAAGGAAGCATAAACATATAATTATGATGTCTTCAGGGAAACTTACGCTTTGCATAGATTGTGGCAACACAAACATCAAATTTGGGGTCTTTGATTCGGTAAGTCTTATCGCCAATTTCAGGGTCGCAACAGACACAATAAAGACTTCTGATGAATATGCGATCATGCTCAGGTCTCTACTCAAAGAGGACAAGCTTGATCCAAACCAGTTTGAGGGCGCAATAATATCCTCGGTGGTCCCTCCTGTAACCCCGCTCATGGAAAGGGCCATTGAAAAGGTGCTTGCCAAGAACAGCATTGTTGTCAAACCTGGCATAAAAACTGGAATGGGCATACAGGCAGAAAATCCAAAAGAACTTGGATCAGACCTTCTTTGTCTTGCAGTAGGAGCATCTGTAAGGCACTCCCTGCCAGCCATTATCGTATCATTCGGGACGGCCACAGCTTTTGTGGCCGTCTCGAGAAAACCTGATATTCTGGGTGTGGCCATTGCGCCTGGAATTATCTCTGCGTTAAACTCCCTCACCACAATGACAGCGAAGTTACCGAGGATCGAGATTGTGATCCCAGAAACTGCGCTTGGTAGAAACACCATTGATTCGATGAGGGCTGGAATAACGTTTGGTTTTGCGGGCCTTGTAGACAGGGTGGTAGTCGAGATGTCAAAAAACATGGATGAACAGCCAATAGTCATAGCTACTGGCGGTCTTCTCAATCTCATTTCGACTGTTACAACAACCGTATCAAGATTTGACCCGTTCCTCTCTCTTTATGGATTAAAGGCCCTTTATGACAAAAACGTGGAGCATAGGGAATAAGGTAATACAGGGCCCGCTTGTATTGGCCCCACTGGCTGGCATTGGTGACATACCATTTCGAATGTTGTGCAAACGATATGGTGTAGATCTTGTCTATACCGAGTTTGTGTCGGCACAGGGTCTTTTACACAAGAACAAGGTTTCTTTTAAAATGCTCAAGGTTGAAGACTTGGAGCACCCTGTCACAATCCAGCTTTTTGGTTCAAGGCCGGAACACCTTGCCGAAGCAGTTAAATATGTAGAGCAGGCCGGGGCGGATTTTGTTGATCTTAACTGTGGCTGTCCAGAACCAAAGGTGGTCAGGACTGGCTCCGGATCGGCCTTGATGAGCGACCCCAATCTCATTGCCCATATTGTTGAGGCAATGGTCAAATCGACATCGCTTCCTGTGACTGTCAAGACAAGGATTGGCACTCGCAGAGGATTTCCGATTGCTGCTGAAATAGCCAGATTGTGTGAGATGGCCGGAGCATCGGTATTTGCGCTCAATTGCTGTTATGTTAGCCAGGGATTTGTGGGCCCATTCGATTGGGAATATATCAGGACAATAAAACAGACTGTGAAGATACCCGTAATAGCCAATGGCGGCATAAAAAATGGCAAGGATGTGCTGGAAGTTCTTGATAAAGGTGCAGATGCGGCAATGGTGGGAAGGGTGACACTTGGAGCGCCATGGGCTTTTGAGTGGATTAGAGACGAAATGGATGGACTTGGCAAAAGAACTATTCCTCTCAAAGAGAGGTTCTCAGTGATGATGGAGCACCTTGGTCTTGAGGTGGAGATGAGGGGTGAAAAAATCGGGGTCAGTGAGATGAGAAAACACTGGGCGTGGTATGTGAAAGGTCTTCCTGGCGCATCAAAATTCAGGGAAGAGGCAGTAGCAGGGAAAACTTTGCAGCAGATGAATGACACCCTTTCAAGGTTCAGGGAATATTTAGAGAGGCAAGGGGAGGAAAGATGAAAAAGGGTTTGGTGCTTCTTGTTTGTGCAATATTTGTTTCTGGTTGTGGTTCTGCAAACTCTTATGATTCAAGGACTGCAAATGGATTATTAAAGAAAGAGCTTATGAAAGTGCCCTCAATTTATCCCGTCTATAGCCACGGGATGATTACCACTGATACCCAACAGCCTTTTGCCACCAGCAATGAAAAATTTGAGCCCAGGATACAGGGAACGCTGGTTTTTTCTGAGATTGGCGAGGACCCTGTTGCATGGTACAACAAAAAACTTATAGAGGAAGGTTGGAATGTTTCCGAGGTTGTTTTCGGTTCATCTGAGAACATGGCTGGGAAAAATACTTTTCCAAACCTGGCTACTGGGGAGCCGGCAAGATTGGTGGCATCACAAGGGAAAAAGCAGCTTCAGCTCGTTTTCAGGCTCCTGGATACAGGATTTTCTGTAACCCATTTTGGAGTTGAAGCACCCTAGATTCTATTTGTCTATTCTGGCCTCATAAAGGAAATCGACAAAGTTTAATGGTGATTCCACATCTGATTGCGGGGCGATGAAGTAGGAAGAGTTTACGATGCCTGCTATTTTGAATGGCAGCCTTGTGATAAATACCCTTGAGAGCAGCTCTGCAAAAGATTTTCTCATACCATCTTTAAGATGAAAGCTCAATGTGCCATCTTGACCAATGTCTTTAATGTCCATTATTCCAACTGGTATTTCATCCAAAACAAGCTGGATTTTTGATGGTTTTTTGTCTTTGGCGCCTAGCGCTGCCAGAATCCTTTGTTTTCCAGTATCATTCAATTGGATTGCAATCCCATAGGTACCAGTTTTTTCTTTGAAAGAAACTGGCATGGCCGATTCAAATTCATCATCAGTTGCAATTTTCTGGCCCTTATCGGTAATGAGCAATGTTTTTCCCTGGACAAGCAGCATTGATCCCATTTCATTCGGATCCTCTGAACCAGTAACTACTACCCTAGCGTAGCTTTCCTTATTTTCAAAAAACCTTAATTCACCAAGGTAACTCACTCTGGCTTCAATGGCTTTTTTAAGGGTTTCCCAATCTGGTTTCTCGCTATTCACGGGAACAACTGTGAGATAAAGTTGGGAATAGGGATTGTTTGGTTTTCCTCCTGGATTGAAAAGTACAAAAGCAGTTATTATGAGGGCTATCAATCCCAGTGTGATGGCAAATCCCCAGAGGAGTTTTTTACCCATTAGTCTTGCTCCAGTTCCACAAGTACTCCTCCAACTGAGGAAGGATGTATAAATGCAATTGGTTTTCCTGCCGCTCCAATGCGGGATTTTTTATCAATCATTTTCACCCCAGCATTCAAGAATTCTTCTATTTTATGGTCGACATCGTCAACTTCTAATGCAATATGGTGTATTCCTGGGCCCCTCTTATCCAGAAACCCCTTTATAGGTGAATCATCAGAAGTGGGCTCAAGAAGCTCGACTATCAGACCATCATATCTCAGCTTGGCTATTTTGGCTTTCTGGTCTGGTACTTCAGTGACATGTATAAGTTGAAAGCCGAGTAATAGCCATGATTTCATTGCTTCTTCAATATTTGTCGTTGCTATTCCTATGTGTGAAAGACCTGTCATATCATCCCTCCTGGTATTCGCCGTAAATTCCACGCATCATGCAGCAAATTTCGCCAAGTGTTGCCTGTGCATCAACACACTGGATAATTGGTTCCATAAGGTTTCCTTTTCCAGTCGCCACTTCTTTTAATGCACCCATGGCCTCTTTAAGTTTGTTCTGATCCCTGGATTCCTTGTATGTCCTGAGTTTTGCCCTTCTCTCGTTTTCATCAACACCGCTTCTGCTGATGTCAACTTTTGGCTCCTCACTGGTTGTGAATTTATTTACACCAACAACTGCCTGTTTGCCAGACTCTACATCCATCTGGAACTGGTATGCAGATTTGGCAATTTCACTCTGGAAGAATCCCTTTTCCAAACAAGCCAAGGTGCCACCCATTCTTTCTATTCTGTCAAGATAATCGTAAACATCATTTTCGATCCTGTTTGTCAGTGATTCAACGTAGTAAGAACCAGCCAGTGGATCAACAACATCGCACACACCTGACTCAAAAGCAACAAGCTGCTGTGTCCTAAGCGCGATTGTGGCTGATTTTGGCGATGGGAGCGCCAGTGCCTCGTCGAAAGAGTTTGTGTGGAGACTCTGTGTTCCACCAAGCACTGCCGCCATAGCCTGGAAAGCAACGCGAACGATATTGATTTCTGGTTGTTGTGCCGTGAGGGTAGAGCCGCCTGTCTGGGTATGAAAACGGAGGAGCATCGATTTTGGGTTTTTTGGTTGGTACTTTTTTTCGAGCAGTTTTGCCCAGATTCTTCTTGCGGCCCTGAATTTGGCAACTTCCTCGAGGAAATTGTTATGTGATGCAAAGAAGAAGGAGACTCTTGGAGCGAAATCGTCAATCGAGAGACCTCTGCTGGTTAGGTCGTCAATATAGGCAAAGGCATCGGCAAAAGTAAAAGCCAATTCCTGAACTGCTGTGGCGCCGGCTTCCCTGATGTGATAACCGGAAGTTGAGATTGTATTGAATTTTGGAAGTTTGAATGATGCCCATTCGATGAGGTCGCAATTGAGCCTCATGGATGGCTTGATTGGATAAATATAATTGCCTCTGGCGATATATTCTTTCAGGATGTCGTTTTGTACTGTTCCGGAAAGTTTTGAGACGTCACCACCCTGGTTTTTGGCTATCTTCATGTACATTGCCAGAACGACAGTTGCGGAAGCATTTATGGTCATTGAGGTGGAAATTTCTTCAAGCGGTATGCCATCAAAAAGCTCTGCCATGTCATCAACTGTTGATATGGCTACACCCACTTTTCCAACTTCGCCAAGAGCCATTTCATGGTCGGAGTCATAGCCCATCTGGGTTGGTAGATCGAAAGCTGTGGAAAGCCCAGTCTGGCCTTTCTGGAGTAACAGTTTGAAACGCTCGTTTGTTTCTTTTGCGGTGGAGAAGCCTGCATATTGCCTCATCGTCCACGGCCTCTCGGTGTACATCGTTGGATAAACGCCCCTGGTGTAGGGGTATGAACCTGGATTTCCGAGATCTCTGCCGTAATCAAAATTTGCCAGATCATCTGGCGTGTAGATCGTTTTTTTGTCACTCATGCTGGCCCTCCAGAATTTCTCTTATCTTTATGACATCTTTTGAAATCTGCAAAGAGAGTTTTTCCTTGCTTTCAAATTGGATTTGATCCCTTATTTTTGCCACAAATTCGAGTTTCAATTCTCTTCCATATATCAATCCAGAATAGTCAAGAATGTGTGCCTCAAGGGAATTATCGCCACCCAAGAAAGTTGGTCTGTTCCCAATTGACACGGCACATTCGTACTTTACACCCTCGAGGTGACCAAAACAAGCATAAACACCACCACCAGGGATTAATTTGAGGGGATTTGAAACATCCAGATTGGCTGTTGGGAAACCGAGCGATCTTCCAACCATTGCGCCAGAAACTATTGTTCCTGTCAGGAAATATCTTCTCCCAAGGAGAACGTTTGCCTCAAAGATGTTGCCTGCATAAAGGTAGTTTCTGATCCTGCTTGATGAAATCGGTTCATCACCTATTGTTACCTGCGGGATGATGGTGCAATCTATTCCATTTTTTAGGCAGAGGTTTCTTAGTTCTTTAGTGCCAGCTTTCCCACCCCTGCCAAATGTGAACGATGGCCCAACTGCTACGGCGCTTGCCTTTATATTGTCCTTAAGGATTATCCTTACAAAATCCTCATCTGACATGTCCCTCAGCCAGTCGGTAAAATCGGCAAGAAAAACTGTATCTATGCCCAATTCCTCAAGCAATTCGATTTTTTCATGGCTTGTAGTCAGCATTCCCCTGGAAGGGATATTCTTTGTGTACAATTTTCCATTAAAGGTGAATGCAGAGGGATAACCATTTTTTTCTTTCGCAAGCTCTATAACTTTTTGTGCAAGCATCTGGTGACCGACATGGACCCCATCAAGATAACCGATCATGACACATGCGCCTGGTGTTTGCGTTTTTACTTGCAGGGCGGGATCACCCTTTATGACTTTCATAGCATTCTCTCCGGAAGCAACTGGCCTGTTGCTGGAACGTATTTACCTATTCCGACAAGCTTTTCTTTTGATCCAAATATTTTTGCCAGACCAGCATGGGCTGTGGGCGACCTCAAATTTACAGGATTACCGTGGTAAAGGATCTCCTGCTGTCTTGTTGAAACCTGGACTTCTGGCAAATGTGACAAAAAATGTTCAGGAGGGATAATGAGATTAAGATGTGTGCCTTCAAAAACATGTTCTTCGATTTTTGAAATGGAAACGCTTTGTTCTAAATCAAATCCCTGGTCACTTGTTCTTGTCAATGCTGTCATTATGGCGCCACAACCGGCATGTATTCCGATATCCGATATCAGTGAGCGGACATAGGTCCCTTTTGTGCAGGTGAGATTGAATTCGCCTTCCCCGGAACCTTGGTCCCAAAAATTCAATTTCAGTTCGTCAATCTCTATTGGTTGCGGTTTTCTGGGGAGTTCGATTCCCCTCATTGCTAGTTCATAAAGTCTTGTGCCCTCAATCTTTTTGGCAGAAAACATTGGTGGTATCTGCTCGGTTTTACCAATAAACTGGGACAGTATTGCTTCTATGTGTTCTTTTGTAGTGTCACTATTGTATTCGTGCTCTGTCAGTTGACCCCAGGCATCGTAGGTATTTGATGTGAAACCAAGCTTGAATTTTGCTGTATAACTTTTTTTGTGTTCTTTGGCATAAGGGATGAGTTTTGTGGATGCACCAAATAAAACAACAAGGACACCCCTGGCATGAGGATCAAGGGTTCCCATGTGGCCTGCTTTAGAAGCGCAATACAGCCCTTTCGCCCTGTTTGTTACCTGAAAGCTTGTCGGGCCATCTTCCTTGTTTATTGGTAGTCCACCTGAAATCATTTGTTGTCGAACAGTGACTCGAATATTTGCAGTAAATTTGCTCTTACAAAAAGCCAGTCGCCAGTGGCATTAAAGCCTGCAGCATCATGATGTCCGCCACCACCATACTTCAGTGCAAGCTGGGAAAGGTCGAACATGCCTCTTCCTCTCATGGAAATACGGAACTGATCGGGTCTGTATTCTTTTGCAAAAACATAGATTTCGCAACCACCGAGTTTTCTTATCTCGTCTATTATAAAATCTGTGTCCCTGAGTTCTGCTTCAAACTCATTCATATCCTTCCAGGTGACGGCAGTTATTGCGAATTTACCCCCAAAAGAGACGGAAAGCCTCTCCATTGCCCTTCCAAGGAGCTTCCTGTTCGCGTAGCTCATCCTCTCGTAGATCATTGAGGAAACTTTTGCCGTCGACATTCCGCTTTTTAACAGCTGGGCGGTGATTTCAAATGTTTCCGATGTTGCATTTGGGTATTTGAAGGATCCTGTATCAGTGATGATTCCAGTGAAAAGACATTCGCTGATTGTTAGGCCGATCTGCATTCCTGCCGCATTGAGGATATGAAATATGTTTTCTGCGGTTGAGGATTTTGTAGTATCGACAAAGACCATTTGTCCGTAATCTTCAATGGTTGGATGGTGGTCGATTACTATAGGATCAGAGCCTGGAGGGAAGTTCGATATGCCACACCTGTTTGGCGATGAGCCATCAACTACAATTATCCTGTAGCCTTTCCGGACGAGTTCTATCACCTCGGGGTCGCTGGCTATCTTTATATCATTAAACCCATCGAGAAAATCAAAACTGGATGGAGGATTATCAGGGCTGAAGACGATAACTTTTGACCCATTCGATTGCATTGCCTTGGAGAGGGCAAGCGCCGACCCTATGGCATCTCCATCAGGATTTTCATGGGTCAGAATGATCACTTTCTTCGTTTTCTTCAGTTCTGCGGCTATCGTTGTCAGATCCACCTTGTTCATTTTCCAACTCCCTGAATGTAAATTCAAGTTTTTGTGCTTTTGATGGCGTCTCATCAAACTTGAAACGCAAAAGTGGGACTTGCCTGAATTCAATCTTTTCAGCCACAAGTTTTTGTATCATTTTTGATGCAGACGAGAGGCCTGCCTGGGTTTCATCAATCTTTTTTTGTGATCCAAGCACTGAATAATAAACAGTGGCAATTCTGAAATCTACTGATACCTTCACTTCAGTTATTGTCACAAAGCCTATTTTTGGATTGTCGATATTCCTGATGAGCACCCAGGAAACTGCTTCCTGTATCTGGTGCTCAAGCCTTTTTTTCCTCAGGTCACTCACGAGAAGGTCTCCCTTCTTGCAATCTCGCATGGGAGGCTACTTTCATGCTCGACAGTCTTGAAGATGTTGTCGAGAGTGATTCCTAATTCAATGCTGGAAGTGTTTATGGTGACCGCAGACAAAACAAAAACATCATGGCTGTCCTGGGCGTTTGATTCGATTGCGGCGCAATTGAAGTCATGCCTTAATCTGGCCAGTATCGGCCTGACAAGACTCCTTTTCTCTTTCAGTGATTTCACGCCAAAAAGCCTCATTGTTATCTCGATCAGGCCTACCGGCAATTATTGCACCTCTTGCGTGGTGTAGAACTCCAGTGTATCGCCAACCTTGATGTCATTGAAACCTTGAATGCCAACGCCGCATTCATAACCAGCCTTGACCTCGTGAGTGTCTTCCTTGAACCTCTTGAGGGAGCTTATCTTGCCTTCGTAAACTGGCAATCTGTTTCTTACTACCCTTACTTTTACTTTGTGGTTGACGTAACCTTCGGAGACGAAGCAGCCTGCGATGTTGCCGACATCAGAAATATTGAAGACCTGCCTGACCTCTGCCTGGCCGACTTTCACGTCCCTGTACTCTGGCGCTATGAGGCGTTTTATTGCCTCTGTAATTGCATCGGTCAGCTCGAATATTATGTTGTAGGTGTTTATTGGAATGCCATTCTGCTTGGCGGTCTTTTTGGCCAATGGATCGACCTGGACATTGAAACCTACAAGCATTGCTTTTGAGGCATCAGCAAGAAGCACGTCGTTGTCAGAGATGACTCCGATTCCAGAATAAACAATATTTGCCGGAATATCTTTGACCTTTATTTTTGAAAGGGCAAATTTTACGGCATCGAGAGATCCTTCTGAATCTGCTTTTACGACCACATTAAGTTTTGTTGCGCCCTGCTGGTCGAAGACCTTGAAGAGATCATCAAGATTTGATGGGGCTTCCTCATCTGTTGGCATCTGTGGAACAGGCTGTGTTTCGAGAACTTGACCCTTTTCTGGTTTGCGTCTTCTTGAAATATCAGATGCAAGAAGGATTGATCCAGGCTTTGGTACTTGGTCAAAGCCCATTATTTTGACAGGACTTATTGCCTGTATCTTTTGTATTTTCTTGTCTGTGTGGTCGAATAGTGCCTTGACCCTTCCCCAAGCATTTCCGGCTTCGATATAATCTCCAGCTTTTAGCTGTCCGCTCTGGATAATGGCAGTTGCCAGTGGGCCAACAAACCTGTCCATGTGGGATTCAATTATTGTTCCTGCAAGCTTGCCTGCTTTGTTCATTTTCAGGTCGAGTATGTCGGCCTGGAGAAGTATCATTTCAAGGAGATCTTTTACACCATCACCCGTTTTTGCAGTGATTGGGGCGACCATTGTGTCACCACCCCAAGCTTCTGGCGTCAGACCCAGTTCTGCAAGCTGGGAGTATAGTTTGTCGAGGTTAGCACCAGGACGATCCATCTTGTTTGCGGCCACAATGATTGTTACTTTGGCCTCTTTTGCCATGTTGAGGGCTTCGATTGTCTGTTCTTTTACACCTTCATCTGCGGCAATAACAAGAACAACTATATCAGTGACATTGGCGCCTTCTCTCCTCATTGTTGCAAAGGCTTCATGACCAGGAGTATCAATGAAAACGATATCTCTGTCGTTTACTACTACCTTGTAGGCGCCGATACTTTGTGTTATTCCACCAGCTTCTCCAAGTGCAACCGAGGTTTTTCTTATGTAATCAAGAAGAGTTGTTTTGCCATGGTCGACGTGACCCATGACTGTGACGATTGGTGAGCGCGGGATCAGATTTTCATCAGAAAGTGTGCCTTCATGAGAAGTTTTAAGGCCAAAAGTAGAAGAAAGCATTTCCAAAACTGGGCCAGTAAGCTCTTCATTAGGATTTGGAATGTACCCTTGCTTGAGCATGTAGGCCATGACTCTCTGTTCTGGAACCCCTGCAGTTTTGGCAAAGACATCTATGGTGAGCTTTTGTGGTTTCACCTCAACAGGTTTTGGTGCCTGTTTTGGCTGTTGTGTTTTGCGATGACTCTTTGGTGGAGTTCTCTTGATTACGAAATGTTCTTTACCAACTATAAATGGAGCGTTTGATATCTGCTGTTTGTCTTTGTCCTTGTTATGATCAATGGCATGCTCGTATTTCTGTTTCTCTCTATCCTTGTCGATGACCGGCCTTTGTGTCATCGGTGGTTTCTGGCCACTGGAAGGCGGTCTCTGGCCAGTTGGCGGTCTTTGGGAAGTTGGTGTACGCTGGAAATTGGATCTTGGCGTAATTGGATACAGAGGCTGTTTTTGTGGAGGAAGAGGAGGAAGTTTGACTGGTTCAACCCTTTTTGGCATCTGGATGCCCGTTGGTCTTTGATCTGATCTGTATTTTGAAACTGGAACATTGAGGGTCTTATCTATTATGAGTTTCTCTGAGTGCTCAACCGGTTTTTCTACTGTCGGTTTCTCTTTTTCTTTTGCTGGCGTTACCTTTGTAGGCGTCTTTTCTTCTACCGGCCTAGTTTCATGTTTTGGTGGTTCCTTGGTTTTTGGGTGTTCAGCATGTTTTTCTTTGGTTGGTGGAGTAGAAGGGGCTGTGTGAGAAACATCTTTTTCGGCAACATCTTCTGCTACTGGTTTAACTGGTGCAGCCTCTTTGATCTCTTCCTTATGCGAAGCTTTTTTAGTCGCCGGTTTTGGCTCTGCAGTTTTTGCCTCTATGGCAATTTGCTGGGCTTCTTCCTTTGGCAACTCATGCTTTTCTTCTATTTTTGCCTCTGGTTTTGCAGCTTTTGCGTGTTTTGCCTTTTCTTCTTCCTCAAGAATTATTGATGGAATGGGCTTTTTTGCCGGAGCTTGTTTTTTTTCTGGTTTTGCTATCTTGGTTATTGGTTCCAGTTTTTGGGTAGACTTGTCCTCTTTTGAGCTGATGAGGGCGGCTTCTGCAGCTTTTGCAGCCTCTACAGCCTCTGCGGTGGCAGCCTTGAGAACCGGGGTTTTTTTCTTGTCCACATCAAACAAACTTGTTCTGGTTTGTACTGGTGGTTTCTGTTCCTGGGAAGGGGGTGAAGCAGGACGCCTCAAAAGAAAGCTTGCCCTTATTTTGGCTGCAGTTGAATCTTCGAGTGTGGATGTCACGCTCTTGATAGATTCACCGAGTCTTTTTGCTGATTCCAGGATTTCCTGCGGATCAACACCAAGCTGAACCGCTAACTCTTCGACCTTAATCTTGCCCATTAATCACCTTTGTAAGAATTTCGTTAGAAAGCTTTATTAGTTCTTCTTTTTTTATATTGTTTCTCTTCAAGGACACCCCTATCCTTGTTTTTCCATTAGAAAGCTTTTGTATACAGTCTTTGTTTCTGCATACATAGGCGCTTCTTCCTATGGTATTACCTGTACTTTGGAGCTCTAGCCTGCCAGAAATCCTTATAAAACTCGATTTCTCGCTTTTTTTGCCACAACTCACGCACATTCTTTCCGGCATTACTCCTCCATCACCTTCATGTCGATTTTGTAGCCGGTTAATCTTGAAGCAAGTCTTACATTGGAGCCTTTTTTGCCGATTGCCAATGAAAACTGGTCTGCAGAAACTGCAACCACAGCCCTCTTCTCGTTTTGGAATATCTGCACTGAGTAGACCTTTGCTGGCGATAAAGAAGACGCTACAAAAAGCCTTGGGTCCTCAAACCACCTGAGAACATCTATCCTTTCGCCCTTAAGCTCGTCAGAAATGACGTTTATTCTTACTCCCTTTGAGCCAATACACGAACCAACAGGATCAACCCTGGACTGGTTGGAATGTACGGCCACCTTGGCCCTGACCCCTGGTTCCCTGACGATACCAATTATCTCGATGACACCTTGCATTATTTCTGGAATTTCAAGCTCCATCAATTTTGCAAGAAGATTGGGATGAGTTCTTGACAGGATTATCAAGGGTTCTCTTGTCGATCTGTCAACCCTGAGCACAAAGCAGTGGAATTTTCTGCCTGGTGTGTAGGATTCTCCTGGGATTTGCTCTTGTTTTGGAAGAAGCCCCTCGGCTTTGCCGAGGTTGAAATAGACATTTTCTCCGGTTACCCTTGAAACTTCGCCGAAAACCATGTCTTTTTCTTTGTCGGAGTATTCTTTGATTACTTTATCTTTTTCCGCTTCCTTCAGTCTTTGCATGATTATTTGCTTGCAAGTTGATGCAGCAAAGCGACCAAAGTCTGGAGGAGTCGCTTCGATTTCTACTGTATCTCCAATCTCAGCTTCAGGTGAGATTTTCTTTGCATCTTTTGGTGAAATCTCGAGTGTGTCATCTTCGACATTTTCCACAACTATTTTTTTGGCTATTATCTGGATTTTCTTTTGTGAATCATCAACAATAACATCTATATTGGTATTTGCATGGTAAGTTTTTTTGTAGGCGGCCATAATACCAAGTCTTATCGCATCAAGCAAAACTGAATATTCAATGTCTTTTTCACGGGCTATATCTGCTAGGGCAGCAAAAAGTTCTGTCAGTTTCATCTCTTCTCCTAGTCCACTAGCTTTGCTGATTTGATTTGGGAAAGTGGGATACTTGTTAAAATGCCGTCAGTTTCCATTATAACTGCGTTTTCGTCAGAGTCTCCTATCGTTCCCGTGACCGATTTTTCCTGTGTTGCTACTGTTGCCTTCCGCCCTTTGAAAACAGAGAATTCGGAAGGATTTTTAAGTTTTCTGTCAATGCCTGGCGATGCCACCTCTAATCTTGTGTAATCTGGAAGGGAAGGATCTTGTTGGAGCTTTGGAAGCGCAGCTCTTGTTATTTTTACGCAGTCATCAATTGAGATCCCCTGTGGCTTCCATATTACAATAGAAACCAGGTAATCTTCTTTTCCAAAAATTTCCCTTATTTCAACCAGGTTATAACCTAGTTTGTCAAGAGTTTCCAGGATTATTTCCCTGGCTTTTGGCAAATAACTGCGCAATATCCTAATCCTCCTTTGTAGATTAATCCAGGTAATAATATCCCATAATTTGTGTTTGCACAAGTGTTTTTTGTTTTTTGGACTATTTACGGTTTTTCTATGTGCATTGACCAACTTTATGAGCTTTATATTGAGTAGAAAGGTTGTAAATATTTACTCCAAGATTATAATTTTATTAACCCGATTAAATGGAAGGTGTTCATGTCTGAGCATGGCGATTTAAGAATTGCCGGGTTGGAGATTTCAGATATCCTTGGAATTGGCGAGACAGGCATCACTTATAGAGCAAAAGATGCCCAGGATAGAGAAGTTGTCCTAAAAGTTTTAAGATGGGATTATACCAACCAAGACGAAAGATTACAGGCAGAACTGACACTTTATAGACTCACCGAGCTTGCACATCCAAATCTTGTCCAGGTTTATGAAGTAGGTACCACTGAAGTAGGCAAAATCTGGTACACAAGACCATTCATACAGGGAGATAGCCTTGATGTTATTCTCCAACAGGTGGATGCAGTCGGGGCCCAGATGCTTTTGCTGCAGGTCGTCGATGCAATTGACTTTGTCCATCGCAATGGTTTTCTTCATGGAAATATTCATCCCGAAAATATAATGGTTGCGAAGGGGAACCCAAAAGGTGGACGGTGGGAAACCTCCAGATCATTTGAAACGCCCTTCATCGTGAAAGTTTGTGATTTTGGGGCAGTTCCTCCAAGGGAAAGTCTCAGAAATGGTGGTCTCCTTCCAAAAGACCCAAGTGAGCGAACCGACATAGCAGCACTGGGCAAATTGGTATATGAAGCTTATGCTGGCAAGCTTGAAGAGGGCATGAAACCTGATCTGGCAACTATCAGGTCTCATATACCCGAACCATTGACTATGGTGGTCGCAAGAATGCTTGGTTTGTCGCAGGATGAACCATTCAGGTCTTTCCAGCAAATAGCTCTTGGATTTTCAGATCTTCAACCAAAGCTCTCTAGTGAAGCCTGCATGGAGCGTCTCTCAAAGAATGTTCTTGTCCAGAAAGATTCTGAGAGAAGATCCTTCCTCATGGATATGCTTGCAGATTCCCAAACCAAAGGTCATTTTGTTGTAATAGAAGGAGAAGAAGGTTCTGGAAAATCTGTACTTGTAAAAGAATTTGCATCCCTGGCCCAATTTCTTGGGCATCAAGTGTCCATCTCTTCGTGCACTTCCAGGTTCAATCCGTTTGAGCCTTTAATAAGATTTATTGGCGATCTCGAAGGTGGATTAGCAACATTGAATCCTGTTTTGCTCAAGAACTATCAGCACATAATTGATAGAGTGAAGGGGTTTTCGGGCCTTGATGCTGAAAAAATACCCTCCACCACATCAGAACTTTTTGAGGGAATACAGTCTTTTTTGACCGAAGTTTCGCATATTCAACCGCTTGTTCTTATAATTGAGAATATAGAATCTTCCTCGGCTCACATGCTAGGATTGCTTAAGCATCTTCAGTCGGGAATATCTGATACAAAAATGTTTTTAGTGGCAACTTATGCACCAACGAAGGTAAGGGGTGATACCCAGCCGATATTTGATTCCCTTTTTGGTGTTGATGGTGTAACAAGGATACAGATGGGTCCATTGGATTATAACGAGACCATCTCCTATCTCAGATCGCTTCTGGCATCACCAGATTTCCCAGAACAGATCGCCATGTATTTTTTTGAAAGTTCGCAGGGAAATATATTGAGGGCCAAAGAGCTCGTAAAACTCTCGCTTGTTGATGGCTCTCTTTCCATAGGGGCTGGTGGGAGATGGTCCTTTAATGAAAGAAAATTTGCAGAAACAAAGAGAATCGGGGAAACGAGATTATTGATTCCCAAAATAATTGAGGGTCTGGATGTTGATGAACTCACCCTTTTGAAGTGCATTGCGGTCCTTGGTGGGAAATCAAAACTCGTTGATCTGGTGAAAATATCAAAAAGCGCAAAGCTTTTCAAATCGACAGAGGCAAGACATCTCTCAAAACTTATCTTCTCCCTTCTCTCAAAAGGCTTAATGAAGAGAAAATTTGAAGCTGGTGGCTCTTTTTGGTCACTCAGCCATGGGATATACGCTGAGATGCTGCTCCAGACTACACAGGTTGGGCTCAGAAAAGACATATATGATGCCGTTTACCAGGCGCTCAGTTCTTCAGTGGAAGATGGTTGCAATGTCGAAAGGGATACGAAATTAGCTCAGCTTGCACTGAAAGGCTCTGATCCCGTTGCCGCGTTCAAAAGCGTCCCACAGGCATTCTCAGCATGCATGCGCCAGTTTGCGCTTAATGAGGCAAAATTCTATCTTTCGAAGTTGATTCAGATGATACCTGATGGTGAAGGAGAATATCATCAGAACTGTGTTGAAAAGCTTGCTTTTTGTGATTTGGGAATCATGGCGCCGCAGGAAGCGCTCGACAGATTTGAGAGGATTGATTCTTTGGCTCCAAGAATCAAGGCGGGCAAAGCAATATCGGCAGTCATGTCGAAATCCCACAAAGCCGGCCACTATCTTCAGGAGACGGTTCCCTTCATAGATGAAATCCCGGACAAGATTCTTGCCAGGAGTCTCGTTCTGTCTTATCTGAATTTTCTTTATGAAAACGATCCGCCATCAGCCATTTCTTTTTCCATCAACAGAGCAGTTACCACAGATGATCTCTTCCTGAAGGTTTCATGCCTTCTTGTTGCTTCCAGACTCCAAACGGCCATGGCCGATTTTGACTCGGCAGAGACCTCATGCACCGATGCTGTAAAGTTTGCTTCACAGTCAGGGGATGCCAATCTCCAGGCAAAAGTTGCCCTTTGGCAGATTCAGTTGGCACAAATGAAGGGTGAAAATGAAAAAATCGCCAGGCTTATAAGAAAATCGGCTGGCTTAATAAACGCAAGCTGGGATATCAAGACTAAAGCTGAATATTACAAACTTGCATCAAACTTTTTCATCAATGAAAAAGAGGTCGATAATGCGCTTTCACATTTGAGAATGTGGGTGTGGGCGCAAACCAAAATTGGTAACTCAAAAGAGCTTGCGAGAGCGCTGTTTGAGCTTGGCGTCGCGCTTGACGCAAAGGGCCTAATAAAAGAGGCCCAGACAACGATTGAAAGATCGCGAAGAGTTGCTGAGGAAATTTCTGATCAGCAAACGGTGGGCAGAGCTTTGGTTTATACTGGAGATTATTACCTTTTAAGCAACCTTGCTGACCAGGCACTGGTCAGTTTCGAAAGGGCTGAAAAAATCCTTGGCGATGTCCAGGACAAGGAGTATCTATGCAAGGTCTATGAAAAACTTGGTAAAATGTGGCTCTCATCGTCAGAAATTGAGAGAGCAAGAAAATATGCAAAATTGCTCAAGGACCTTGTGCAGGATTCTTCGAACCAAGTCCAAGAAACAACTTATCTGAAATTGAGTGGTGCCCTTGCCGCTTTCCAAGAAAAATTTGAGAAAGCAGAAGAATGCTATCTCAAAGCACAGGATATTTTTGAGAGACAGAAAATCTGGCGGGAGCTAAATCTACTAAAGATTGAATTGGCTGACATTTTTGTAAAACAGGGTGAATACTTTAGGGCACTGACGAAATTGTCAGAAGCCAGATTGTATTTTGAGGAACAGGGTTCTGGCAAAGAGATAAAGAGAATAAGGAATGCAGAACTTTCGATTGATAAAGAGCTTGGCAAATACGGTGAAGATTACCGTAATTTACGCATGCTCCTCGAAATATCAAAGGCCTTATCACAAATTGAGGATGTGGATGAACTTTTGCCGATGATAGTTGATATGGCTATTAAGGTTTCTGGTGCAGAAAGGGGTTTTGTGATGCTCCTTACGCCATCGGGCAAGCTTGAATTCTCAATAGGAAGAAACCAGAAAAAGGAAGATTTGACAAAAGAAAGATTTGATTTTTCAACCACAGTAACTGATATTGCTCTTTCAGAAAGAAAGCTTGTATGCATCACTGATACTGCCACTGATGAAAAATTCAGAGCCAAAGAATCTATTGTTGGGCTCTCCCTCCGTTCAATTATGTGTGCACCACTCCATGTTGGTGATGATGTGCTTGGGCTAATATACGTTGATAGTCAGGTACCAACATTCTATTTTTCAAGAAAAAATGCCGAATTTTTCGAAGCACTCTGTTCACATGCGGCTATTGCGTTGCACCAGGCCAGACTGCACCATCAGTCGATAGAAGATGTCAGACTTTTTGAAGAGAACCGTGCGACCAGAGAGCTTGAGAAACAAAAAAAAGAATTTGTATTCAAATTTTTCGAAAAGATCTCAGGACCAATGAATCAGGTTTATGACATCCTCGACAAGATAGCCGGTAATATAGTGCATACTGAAGATTTAACTGCCCTTTCAAACCAGGCGAAAAACAATATCGTATTAATAAAAGACATGATTGATCAATCCATGAAATCATAGGAAAATAGGCGAAATGATTGGAAGAACCTTAGGTAACAGGTATAAAATTTATGACAAGGTTGGCGGAGGTGGAATGGCCGAAGTTTTTTTGGCCAGAGACACCAAAACGGGTGAAATTGTTGCATTAAAGATCCTCAGAGACCAATATACAGAGGGTACTGATTACGTCGAGCGTTTCCAGCGTGAAGCCAAGTCTGCAATGAAGCTTTCCCATCCGAATATTTGTATGGTCAAAGATTTTGGAAATGATGATCAGACCTACTATATGGTTTTGGAATTTATTGAGGGAAAAACACTTTCCAGCGTCATAGAAGAAAAAGGGCCATTACCGGTTGACGTTGCTGTTTCTTATATAAAACAGGCTGCACTTGCGCTGGGTGAGGCATACAGGTCAGGGATTATTGCCCACAGAGACGTCAAGAGCCAAAACATAATGGTCAATCCAAGTGGCCAGATCAAGATGATGGATTTTGGCATTGCAAAATCCAGAGATTTTGCAACGATGACCACTGCAGGCTCTTTTGTTGGAACACCTGAATACATGTCACCCGAACAAGCCCAGGGTGGCAAGGTAGATTCAAGATCGGACATGTATTCCCTTGGCGTAGTACTCTATGAGATGCTTGCAGGTGAGGTACCTTTTGAGGCTGATACACCATGGGGTGTCCTTAATATGCATATCTCCAAAGAGGCCTTCCCACTAACAAACCTGCGCAGTGATATACCTGAGGGTCTTATAGAAATCATCAAGAGAATGATGGCCAAGGACCCTGATTGCAGGTTCCAGAACCCCAATGAGCTTGTGCAGGCACTTGACATCGTTATGAAATCATACAGGATGCCGAGAGGCGAAAGAATTAAGAGCAAAAAGATTCCAAGATCGAATCCAAAGATCAAGAGGAAAGTCAGGAATGTAGCAATCGGTGTTATATCTGCGGTAATTATTACAGGACTCGGATACGTGTTTTTTATGCTAAGTTCTCCAAGTCCTGCCTCAGCGTTTGTAAAATCTGAGCCAAAGGGTGCTTCTGTGTTTTTAAAGGGGCCGGATGATGATGAATTTCAAAAGCTGTCCAATACAGACCCCGAGATAAAAGACCTTTATCCGGGCAAATACACCCTGAAACTTGAGCTTGATGGCTATAAGACCCATGAGCAACAATTTAGAATGGAATCGGGCAAAAATCTTGATCTTGGAATCATAAAACTTGCAAAACAGGGTTTGATGAAAATTCTTACAGGTAAAGTTGATTGGGGCAAGGTTTCTGAAGTACCTGGTGCCTTTTCCGTTTCCATTGCGAATACCGGTGAATCAGAGATTGAAATTGAAAGATCTTTTACAGGTGACTGGATAATCTTTGACCAGGAGCCATTTACTATACAACCAAATGAGCAAAAACAGATAAGAGTGGCTGTTAACCCGGAGAAGGTTTCACCTGGCAAGAGCTATTCTGCCACAGTGACTTTCAAACCGAAGAATTCATCCTCAAAGGAAGTCTTAATCCCAATTACTATGGAATATGTGCAATCCCAGGGACGTCCCTCATCAACACATAATAACCCACCACCTGCTTCAAATCAGACTGATACAAAACCGAAGCCAGGTAATAGCGGAGAAAATACTGGAAATTCTGGCTCAACCACGCCACCTCCGCCTGTAAAAACCACCGCTACGGTTTATATAACATCGAATGTGCCAGGGGCCTTTATTTACATTGATGGCTCAGCAAAAGGAACGACACCTTCTAGTGTGACGCTTGCGCCGGGCACACACAAGATTGAAGTGAGGATGGCCAGGTTTAAGTCATACTCTGAGACAATAAATGTTTCTGCTGGTGATGAAAAAACTGTCAATGCAGTGCTGAGGAACAAATAGATTGAAAAAATGCCTTTCATTTCTGCTTGCTTTGTGTTTTGTGTTTCCGGTGGTTTCCGCTCAGGAATCAGCGGGTACGCTGATAAGAGGGGGAATTGCTGCAGACAAATTATTGTTTCCAACGCTTGCCAAAGCTGATAAGGAAGGCAATCTTTATGTTTATTCCAAGGGGACAAAAGAGCTGCTCTCATACAATAAAGATCTGAAACTTAGATACAGAGTAGGTGGTTTTGGGGGTGATGCTGGTTACTTTGCAGATCCCTCAGATCTCATTGTGTTCAAGGAAGATATTGTTGTTTCTGATGTTGGTGCGTTACTGGTTTTTGATTTGAAGGGCAATTTCAAAAAAAGGGTCACAAAAATTGGTAGCGTTGACCTCAAGAGACCATTGGGCTTGTCCCTAGACTACAAAAACAGACTGTATATATCTGATCCCGAACTTGGAACTGTGCTTATTTGTGAAGATGATTTTGAGCTCTGGCGGCAGATACCAAAACTTGACAAACCTGCCCAGTGCTACCTTATGCAGAACTCGAATTATCTCGTACTCGAGCTTGGCACCAAAAAACTGACCATCTTATCGTCCTTCTATTCAAAAATTAAGAGTTTTGGTGAATTTACTTCCCCCCACTCTGTGTGGACAGATCTTTCTCAGAAAATAGTGGTCCTCGATGACGACTCAATAAAGACTTTTGGCATGGATTCGAAATTGCTTGAAAAAACAAGTTTTGCACCAAAACATCCTAGCGAGGGATATTGTTCATTTACACCATTTGAAGATGGTTTTGTGTTTGCCTCATTTCTTGACCACGAGCTCGTGAAAATTAACAAAACAGGAAAAGTTTCCATTCTTATATCAAAAGATGATTCTGGATTGCTTGTTCCATCCGGTCTTGATGTTGATAGCAATGGAAGGATCTATGTTGTCGATGAGGCTGAAAACATTGTAAGGGTGATGGATCAAAAGGGTAATCCGCTTTTCTCAATTGAGGCCGAATCTCCAAAAAAGATAGCGATTGGTGGAGAAAATCTGGCAATCGTAAACCAGGCCGGTGTTGAGGTGAGAACAAGGGCTGGCGAGAAACTCTTTTTGTGCAAAAAAGAAGATGTTTGCGACTCGGTTTTTGGGTCAGAGGATTCCATTTTTGTCTTAACTGATAAAGGCCAGGTGGTTCGTTTTAATGGGTCGACTGAAATTGGCATTGTAGCTTCCGATATAACATGGAAATCAGTTGCCATTTCTGCAATAGAAGGCCATTTTGCTGTAGCAACAGCTGGTGAGAACAGGATTATTGTTTATTCCCAGGCTGGTATCAAGGAAAATGTTATAGATCTTGCCGAAGAGCCATCAGATCTTATAATGCTTTCCCCTCAACGATTTATTGTCCTTTTTCAGGGGAAAGTCGAATTATTGGACAAGAGTGGTGGTGTAATGCGGTCATTTGGCAAAAGTGGAGGCGTAAGATCATTCCACAAACCAACGCAAGAACAGATTGATTATTCATTGGAAACTGACAAATTTACGCAGCCGATTGCCATATCCAAATTTGGTAACTGGTTGTATGTTCTGGACAAAGCGGCAATGAGGCTGGTCAGGTTCCCCAAAGGTCTTCTGCTTGCCCCGCCAGTTATGAAGGTTACACCGGAATTGCTTGATTTCGGTGTTGTAAAACCAGATACAACCACAGTTAGGGAGCTTGTCATACAAAATCTTGGTGGAGAATCTTTGAGTGGCAGTTTGGTGAAATTTCCAAAGTGGGTATCTGTCTCTCCAAGAATCGTAAATGGTGATGATGTTGTAATCAAAATAACCGCCAATACTGCCCATTTTATACCAAAAAAAACCTATCTTGAAAACATAATACTTGAAACAAATGCTGGTACAATAATTGTTCCTTGCAAGCTTCTAACCCCGGAAGAATTACCAAAGCAAATAAACATTGAATTGAAAATTGGGCAGAAGATAGCAAAAGTTGGAGGAAAAACCATTGATCTCGGTGTAGCGCCATTCATAGATAAAGGTGTTACGATGGTTCCACTCAGGTTTTTATCTGAAGCTTTTGGCGGAAATGTTGCTTTTGACGAGGGTTTCATCGAAGTATCTTTTGATTCCAGAAAAATATTTGCTTCACTCCAGGTGGGCTCGAATGATGTTGCTCTAGAGGACGGAGGCGAAACAAAACTTGTAAAAATAATGCCACCTCCTGCAGTTAAGCAGGGAAAAACATTTGTCCCACTAAAATTTTTCACTGATATTCTTGATTGCGAAGTTTACTGGGATTCAATAACCAAACAGCTAAGGATTGTCTATTCGCCTTAGTTTTAGGGAGGAAGAATCATGAAAAAGTTGTTTTCAGTGATCTTAGTTTTTGCTATTGTCGCACCTGGGATTGCTTTTGCAGCTCCAAATATACCAGTTAAAACCGATATCCCTCTTGGCGGTCTTTTGATTGGAAATCCAAGCGGATTTTCCAAGCGGATTGATTGCTCTGTAGAACCCGATTCTATTTCAGTATTTAAGGGTCAACTTTTTGCAACAGGCCTTTCGAGAGCCCTTGAGATTGGAATGCCTGCAGTTCCTTCTTTTGCAGAGAGAATACAGGTCCCAAGTGGTTCTTACCCAAAAGGGGCATACCTGAAGGAAATTTCTTTTACCAATATTCCATTGCCGAAGCTTGAGCCATATTATCCGAAAACTTGGGGCAAAGAACTTGGAATCCAGAAACAAACAGAACCAAAGGGTTTTTTCCCAAAATCACTTGGCGATATAAAGATGGAGAATGGCAATGATGGCCAGGTTGCCACTGTTTATTTCAATCCCATAGTACTGGATTTTGATAAAAGAACGATCAGAATAGCCAAGAAAGCCATTATTGACGTTGTTTTTGAATCAAATACCATTTATTCCTCTTCCTCTGAAAAACCTCAGAACAAAGCAGTCATTGTTTGCCCAAATTTGTTGATTGAAGCCGCCAAAAAACTGGAACAAGCCCAAAAAAATGATGGCTATGTTGTAAGAACTGTAACAGTTGAAGAGATAGCTTCAACGTTTGAGCCACAGAAGGAAGAACCATCCTACAAAGGCCCCAAAGATTTCAATGAAAAGGACAAAAAATACCTTGCAAAGTATGATTATGAGCTGGCAAAAAAGATAAGGAATTTTTGCGCAAAAGAATCCCTGGAGACATCTTTTGTGACCATCCTTGGTGATGGGCTCCTTGTTCCAGCATCTTTTTACTATCTAGAAAACTATTCCTCGCTTGAATATGACAGATATGTCCCGTCCGATATTTTTTATGCTTCCCCGGACCTTGATACTGTACCAAACATGTCCGTAGGAAGATTGCCAGTCAGGAACCTCAAAGAAGCAAATGATGTCGTCGACAAGATTGTTAGATACAGAAAATCCATAAAACCGGAATGGTTCAAAAAAATTGTCCTTTCCGGGGGTGATCCTTTTAGTGGCGGCTTCCTTGGCGAGCTGGAATGCCAGTCACTTGTTGATAATGGATACCTGGATGGGTTTGGCATCTCCAAGAAATATAAAACCAGGGACAGTTTTGATTCGGAATCCCTTCTTAAGGCCTTTACTGAAGATAATGGTTTGGTTTATTGCGTGAGCCATGGTGCTGGCAATGCAATCATTACTGAGCCTGGGAAAATAACAAATACTGATATAATGGGGCTTACGAAGAGAGATAAATTGCCGGTTCTGGTGAGTGTCGCATGCACCAATGGAATGTTTGACAACTCTGTCGTCGGGGTAGAATTTAAGGATACGCCAGAGTACAAGGACATCTCTTTTGCACAAGCCTGCCTCTTCTCTCAGGGTGGCCCTGTCGCATATTTTGGAGGATCCAGGCTCAATTATGCGGGAATAAACTGGACTATTGAGGGTGGTGTTGCAAAAGCATTACCTTTTGATGAGATGGACAGACTTACCACTGAGGTAGTCAATGCCTACAACAATTGGGCAACAACCCTTGGAGAGCTCTACAGCCAGGCATTGAAAAAATATGTTGGCGTTGCAAAAGAGGGGTTCTTCACGACATCAAAATCGTTGTTCTGTTTCACTTTCCTTGGTGATCCAACAATAAAACTCCCACAAAATAGTGGTGGTGCGCCTCATAGAATGCCAGACATAGAGGTCCTTGATTGTCCAATGACTAGCGATGGACTGAGTATCCCGATCATGTCAGTGGTTGAACCCAATCAGGTACTTGTGAAAACTGATTTTGAATGGATTGAATCAAGAAAAATCGACCTTGAAACTGCCAAGTCACAGCCTGCCCAAAAGCTTACAAACCCAACAAACAAGACCTTTAAAGTGCCATTTTCACATAACACAAAAAGTTTGTGGCAAGCCAGAATTGAATTGCCAAACAGCTCGGAGATCTGGATATATTATATTACAAGGGCAAAATATGATCTAAAAGCTGTTTCAAACAGGCTTTTCTACACCGACAAACCATCAAAAAGGCAAAATTTCTCTTTCCAGGTAATAAATGAAGGGTATAAAAATCTGCAAAATATTGTTGCTCAGCTAAAAATTGATGGTGTTACAAGAAAAACAAAAAAAATTGGAAGTTTGGAGATTAATTCATTAAAGCAGCTCAATTTCATGGTTGAGGGACTTGAAGAAGGTGAACATACAGTCAACTTCGAGGTAAAATCCGATTTTAAGGATGATTTTCCCAAAGACAATGTTTTTGAGAAACAACTTGTATTGACCAAAAGTGAAACAGCCAAAGCCCTTTGTCTCATATCATACCTTTTCAACGCATCGACCGCAAAAAAGGTCTTTGGGATTGATTCATACGAAAGCTCGGTAAAGGATTTCAAGAAAATCCCAACTGAAATTGTGACATACGGCGACGACAGCTATATGTCGCTGCTTTTTGGTTTTGGATACCAGAATTTTGCAGAGCTTGGTGCGGACACAGTCATCATGGCCTCGCCCAATTTTGCAAATCCGTATGACAGCAAATTTGCGCAAGGGCTGCTTTCATTTGTGGAGAATGGCGGCCAGGCAATAGGCTACGCGTGCCTTGGATCAGAATCTGGCGGCAGTAATTACACAGCCTATGCAAAGGTTTTTGGTTTCAAGCAATCGCTTGAGTATGGATTGTCGGAAGATGCATTTACGTTTGATGTACCAGTTGATCCTGCAAATGATTTCTTCCAGGGCATTGATGGCCAGATGTTAGCAAGAGCCATTATGTCAAACACAATTCCTGCCCAATCATGGGACGAGTGTCTTGACGGGGCAAAAATTGTTTTAAAAAGCAGGGACGGGAAGAACATAATTGCCACAAGTGGAGGCAATTCGGTTTATTTCTCGACCTTATATGAGAATACTAACCCTGAACATTTCAGATTCCTATATAACCTTTTAACCTACAGCCACAGGCCGCAACCTGACGTTTCGCTATATAGTGGCTCAATTTCGTGCGATCCACCAGTTGCTCTTACATCCTCAAGGGTAAAAGTAAGTGTGAGTGTTGTAAATTCAGGTAATGTGGCATCAAAAGAAGCCAGATTGGTTTTGGAGCCCTTTGGTTTCTCAAAGACTGTTCCACAGATAGAAAAGGGTGGCAAGACAAATCTTGAATTTGAGATAGAAACACCTGATTCACCAGGAATCCTTGAGCTTGGCGCCAATATCACCATGCAAGGGGAAGTAAATGAAAAAAACAATGATTCAACTTATAGACTCCAGGTTCTTCCGAAAGGAAGGGAAGGCTCACTGGAAGCCATTTCAAATCTCAACATATCCGATTTCATGATCTTGCCGGACAAACCCTTCTATGTGACCGGAAAAGCACAAAAAAGTGCTTTGATCAATTGTCAGGGCTCTCTTGCCAGGGTATCCGACAAGGGCGATTTTAAAGTATACGTTAAGCCTTCTGGTCAAGGCCTGGAACTTGGTGTAACAACCATAGAAGGGTTTTCTTCATCGAAAAAAATAAATTGCACATTTGCCACACAAAAGAATGTCGCGGGGACCATTGGCAAAAATTATTTCATCCAAAACCAGACCTACACCAAGGACCTGAAAACACAGCCATTCTTCCAGAGAAATAACGAAACTTATGTCAATTTTACTGTAGTTGGCAAAACGCTTGGCCTTGATGTGACAACGGATGGAGATAGGTGGTCAATTGGCAATAGTTCCTTCACTATGAGTGGAACACTTGAAACGGGCAATGCTAAGATTGAAATGGGTGGCGCACAAAAGGATGTGCAGTCACAGCAGCCAATAATGATGCTTGATTCTGGTCTTTGCGTTCCAGCCAGTTTCCTTTCGCAGGTCTCATTCAAAATCGAGCAGGACAATAAACCTGGATCATTCCTTGTGCTGTTTCCAAATAATGTGAAATTGCCAGAAACACCTGTGGAACAAGTATTTTCAAATGGTTTCGCCCAACCTGAAACCAAAGAACTTAGAATACCAAAAGAGACTGATTATGGGCCTCCAGTTCTCCTTTCCTATGGAGCCCTTGATGGAGAAGTCAAGGATGTCATGTCTTTGTCACCCACCAAAAAAGGTTTGTATCTTCTCACTTCGAGAGGTGTAGAGCTCTGGACAGCAGAAGGTGCCTTTTCAAAATGTATAGGCTTCCCACCGACGCTCGTTGCTGATGTTGGTGGAAGTTGGTACAGTTTCCTCTACAACAATTCCAACAGTTTTGATGGAAGAACCCCAAAAATTGCTTTTGCTGCAAATGATAGCAACAATTTTGCTTTTGCAACGCAAGATTGCTTGGCAATCTATGACGAAACACTGAAGCTTATAAAAAAATACAAATTTAATGATCCAATTTACCTTGATGTTGGTATACAGACTGACTCAAAGGGAAATTTCTATTACCTTGATCAATACAATTCTATCTGGAAAGTCGATCAAGAGGACGCCGAACCAATAAGTCTTGTTGATAGTGATGGCGAGGATATTGATGAATTCTTCAATTTTACAGTCCTGCCGAATGGTAATATTGCAATCAATATAACAGAAGGTTTGAAAGAAACAAAGAAATGGTCTGCGCTTCTTTTTGATCCAACAGGCAAATTGCTTGGTAGGAAAGATTTTACAGTTGATCCAGAAAAGGCACTTGAAGAAGAAGTAATGAGTAGCATCCAGTTTCCGACAGCTCTGTTATCCATGAAAAGTGGTGGTTTTTACGCAATATTTGTAAGTTATGATGCGCTGTTTGTGGAAAAATGGGATGAGCAGTTTGAACTTACAGACAAAAAAATGGTCCAACTTGAGGGTATTTATGTAAATTCTGTCTACAAGACATCATCAGACACTTTTTACATGGCTATAACAGCAGGATTTATGGAAGAAGGGTTGTCTGAAAACAAATTCAAGATATGCAAGGTTGGTCCTGATTTCAAAACACAACTTATGGTTCCATTTATTGTGAGGCAGAGCAACAGGCTTGTATCGCCTTATTTTATGGAGTTCTCCGAGGATGGCGACCTATATATAGGTGGTGAGCAAAAATGTGCTGTTTATGACAGATTTGGAACCAGAAAAGATGATTTTGTAATATCATCAGGAGATGAAAAAACTGCTTTTAAGCCAGTAATGCTTAAGTTTGACTCCGGGAAAATTGTTGCGCTCAGTATTGATTATTTTGAAAGCAACATCATTATCTCGGACAAGAGCGGAAATCTCCTCAGAAAAATATCCTTGTCGGGTGAAAACGGAGTTTATCCTTATGCCATTGAGCCGAATCTGTCGCAGAATGAGATATATATCTTGGATGGAATGGGCAAGATCCACATAATATCTTCTTACCTTGATCAGGACAAAAATCCAGCGGGATTTGAACCCAAGAAATCGGTTTCAATAGTTGGCTATGGCAAAGGTTTAGCTCAGGCTCCTGTTGCAATGAGATATTTTAATGGCAAACTCTATGTTTTAGATTTTTATGGTCAAAAGATATGTTGCTATGACAAAGATCTCAATTTCCTCTTTGAGTTTGGCGGGCTTGGTGAAGGAACTGGTCTGCTTATGGACGCCACATCATTGTGTGCAGACAACAATGGGAATATCTGGGTTGGAGACATGTCGAAGTCGAAACTTGTCATCTACTCTGAAAATGGTGGTTTCCTCGGCGAAATTGGGAAAGAGGGTTTTTACGCTTCTCCGGGCTCAATTGAGGCTTATAGCAATGACTCCTTCTCCTGGATGTCACCACTTGATTTCGCAGTTGGAAAAGGAGGGCTTGCCGTTTTTGATTATGGTCATGATAGGATACTCATGTGGAATTCTAAAAATGAGTCCACAACGATGTCCATTACCCCTGATGATCTTAAGGTGACCATTTTCCCGACACAAAAGATTTTCAAATATACATTTGAGATCACGAATACTGGTAGTGGCAATCTTGAGGGCACAATATCGTCTGAAACCGGAGGAGTAATGGTTGCCCAGCCTAAGATAATAAAAAATATCCATGAAGTTGTGCTTGAATGTGATTTCTCAAATACAGACATACCAAAGAGCATTAACGTTTTGATCCAAACCAACGTTGGAACCAAAAAGATAAATATACCGATATTGATTGTTCCGCTTGATGTCTTGTTGGTGGTGGGCGAGCCGGTTTGCGGCAATGCAAATGGTGTTTTTAGACTTGCGATGCTCCCTTATTCAAAAAATGATAAAATCATTGTATCTACAAAAGACTTGGAGAGGATGTTTGGTTTGAAGGGAATTATTGCAAAAGACAACAACAGTGCATACTTCACATATGGGCAGAGAAGGATCGGTTTTGTGAATGGCTCCAGTATCGCTGATCTCCAGATTGGTGAGGATCACTTTAATGTTAATTTGGGTGTGGAAGTCACAAAACTTATTGACGGTGGCCTTACTGTGCCTGTTGAAACAATTGCAGCATTCTTAAGTTGCAAAGTTATTCCAGAAGGCAATTTCATAAAGATGACCGCCAGGTGAAGATAAACCCCGATTTACTTATAAAAGGTGCCAAAGGTTTTGGCATCAATCTTGGTGAAAAACAGGTTGGTGCCTTTTCTGAATATTGTGATTTCTTGCTTGAGAGAAATCGTTTGGTCAATCTTACTGCCATTACAAACCCGGATGAGGTGGTTTCAAAGCATTTCGTGGACAGCCTGGCAATCAATCTAGCTGTGGACATGTCCCTCAGAAAAAACCTCATTGATATTGGTTCTGGGGCCGGGTTTCCAGGAGTAGCCATAAAGATTGCCTTTCCAGCCACTGAGATAGTCCTTGTGGAATCGATAGGCAAAAAAGCATTTTTTCTTGAAGAACTCATGCATAAACTTGAGCTTCCTGACATATCGGTTTTGAATATCAGAGCAGAAAGCATTCCACAGCTAAAACCTGAATATCGCAACCACTTTGAGATTGTCACGGCAAGGGCCGTTGGCAACTTGCAATTGCTTCTCTCTTATGCAAAGCCTTTGCTTGCCCCAGGCGGTTCGCTTGTACTTTGGAAAGGCAGGGATGATATTTCAGAATTGCCCTCGATGCTTCCAAAAATAGAGAAATTGGGTTTTAGTTTGATCAAAACAATCCCGTATAAAATTCCATTATGGCACCTAGAACGCTTCCTCGTACACCTGGAACGCTTGTAAAAGGTGTTCACTCATATAAAATGTGCTTTTCAAGGAGGTATCGATGAGTGGTTTCGATGGCAGATTGCAAGCCTTTAAAGAGAGAAAAGAAGAAACAATACGTGACAAACACATGTATTATCTTAATGAAATACAGGCACACGAAGGCCAGTTTGTTGTCATTGGTGGGAAAAAATACCTGAATTTTACCACATACTCCTACCTTGGCCTTTTGGGGCACCCCAAGATAAATGAAGCAGCCAAAGCTGCAATAGACAGGTTTGGTTCCGGAACACATGGTGTGAGAATCCTTGCGGGAACCACATCGATACATGTCGAGCTAGAAAATAGAATTGCCACTTATAAAAAGACTGATGATTCCATAGCTTACTCATCGGGATACGTCACCAATCTTTCCACCATTTCAACACTCACCGGAAATGGTGACGAGATTTTTTGCGATATAATAAATCACGCTTCGATATATGATGGTTGCTTGCTCTCAAGGGCAAAATTCACCAGGTTTAAACATAATGATATGGAAGATCTTGAGAATCACCTCAAGAATTCGAAAGCCGTCGGTAAATTGATTGTTGTTGATGCTGTTTTCTCAATGGATGGTGATATTGCTCCACTACCAAAACTGATTGAACTGGCAAGAAAATACGATTGTCTCCTTATGGTTGATGAAGCCCATTCGCTTGGTGTGCTTGGCAAAACAGGGCATGGGATCATGGAACATTTTGGCCTCAAAGAAGGAATTGACATCCAGATGGGCACCTTGTCGAAGACTATCCCTGCAATCGGTGGCTACATAGCGGCCAAAAAAGATATAATTGATCTGCTCAAATATAACGCCAGGGCATTTGTTTTTTCAGCAGCACTTCCACCGCCAGCAGCAGAAGCGGCCAGGGTTTCTTTTGATGTTCTCGAGGAAGAACAGTGGAGACTCGAAAGACTCAGGGACAATATTTCCTACTATATCAAATCGCTCAACCAGGCAGGTTTTGATACGGGTGTAAGCCAGACAGCCATAGTCCCGATCATCCTAAAAGACGAGTGGATGACCCTTGAAACAACAAGACTCCTCTTCGAGGAAGGTGTTTTTATAATGCCGATTCTTCCACCAGCAGTTCCGCCAAATACTTCAAGGCTCAGGGCCAATGTTACAGCCTCTCATACCAGGGAAGACATTGATTATATGGTTGATGCTCTTTCCAGGGTTTGGAAAAAATTGGGAATGCGCTGAACGAAAACCAACACTTTCCCCTCTGATTCAATTGTAAAATCGCCCAGTGCCAGATTACTCACCCATCTAGCTGGGCCCGGCTCTATTTTTCCTTCGAATGGGTATTTAAGGCCAGACAGTTTCATATTTGTTGTGCCAAAAAAAGGCAGGATGCTGACCGTCATGCCCTTTTTGCATTTGATGTGGCAACATCCTGAAACTGAGAAGATTTCAAAGCCTTCGCAAAATCCTCTTAATTTTATTCCGAGCTTGTTTTCAAGCCAAAAAAGCCAGTAATTGAAGAGAACATGGTCTGGCCTTCCTGCTTTACCACCTGTGAGGCCGACAATGTTTATTTCCCCAAAACCCCTTTTTGAGAGCTCTTCTATGGCCAATTCGCCATCTGTGGCGTTTTTTTGTTCTGGGTAAGAAATTATTTCTATCCCAAGATTTTTTATTTTTGAAAGGTTTTTGGGATTGACGGAATCCATGTCCCCAATGACAAGATTTGGAGTTATACCAACCGAGAGGAGACCATCCAGCCCTGAATCGGCTGCGCATGAGAACGAACAGTTGCCACAAAGTTTGATGTCCTGGCTATAGATGGAACCCCCAAGTGCAAGCAGGGCTATTTTTTCCAAACTCTCTCTCCTGCAACGTATGTTGCCAAGAACGGGACCTTTTCGACATCCCAGGGGTCTTTACCTCTTATATCTTCAGATAGGATTGCAAAATCGGCCGCAAAGTCTTCTTCCAGAACGCCTCTTTTGGGGCCACCAATGATGCTGGAAGATTCCTTTGTGGCGATGCGGATTGCCTGTGAGAAGCTTATGGCCTCTTGCGAATTGACCTGATCATCGGTTGTTCTTCCTCTTGTTGTTGCGCAGGCAAGTGCCGTAAGGGGATTTGGGTTAACAACTGGTGCATCACTGCCAAAACCAATGGTGACGCCTGCTTTTATGAGTGAATTAAGTGGGTATGAATATTGTGCAAGCCTTGGCCACTCAGCTTTGATTGCTTCAGCGTCCAGTGGCATGTGCGATGGGTTGACCACCACCGGAATGTTTAGCTTTGCCGCTAGAGCAATGCTTTGCGGTTTTGCACATTGAAAATGCTCTACCGTGTCCTGGCCACTGCTTTCGCCAAAAACACGAAGAACATTTTTTACTGCTTCATCACCTATTGCATGGATGGCGACACCCAAACCAATCTGGTGGGCCATCGTGACCTTTTCCTTAATCTGGGGAACGCTTGTCACTTCTAGCCCTTTTGTGCCATCTGAATATGGTTCGGACACCAAAGCAGTTTTTGAACCAAGTGAACCATCGGCAAACAATTTTAGCTGGCCTGTCCAGAACATTTTGGAGCCAGTCCCCGTTTTTGCTGAAAGGTCGACTGCCCAGGCCAGAGCATTTTCCGGGATGCAGGCACATGTCCTTATTTTGAGTATTCCCTTGCGGTCCATGTGGGCCAGTGTTACAAAATCATCGAGTGTACCGAACGACCTGCATGATGTTATCCCGTATGATAGGAGGTGCTCTGCCGCTTTTAGTAGGAAACCTTCAAGCTGATCGGTTGTTGGTGAAGGGATTTTTTTTCTTGCGTATTCATCAAATGCGCTGTCATAAAACATTCCATCAGGTTCGCCGTCCTGATTTTTACCGATCCTTCCGCCTGAAAGATCAGGGGTTTCTTTTGTTACTTCGCACTCTTTCATGAATTCAGAATTTATCAAAAAAGAATGTCCATCAACCTTGGTCAGGGAGCATTTGTGGCCACAGGTTGCATCGTCTATTAACCACCTTGTTGGTTTCTCATGATCAGACCAGGCCCTGTCGTCCCAGCCAAACCCCCTCAGAAATTCTCCTGGGGCCAATTTTTTTGCGTATGCCCTTATTTTATTTAGGAACTCGACAGATGATTTACATCCCCTGAGGTCACAGAGTGTCAGGGTTTGACCAAGCCACGCCATGTGAAGGTGGGCATCACAAAAACCAGGAATAATTGTACCCTTTTTGTAATCATGGACCTCACCACTGAAGTTTTTTGAAAGATCATCAAAGAAGCCAATCTGTTTTATCTTGCCATTTTCTACAAGAATTGAATTGTCGGTGACTTCTTTGCCCCAGATGTGCGATGCTTTGACAAGAATGCTCATATTATTTTCACTTTTACAGTTGGTGTCTGGAGGACTGTTATTCCATCTGGAAGGCCACTAATTTGAACTTTTACATTCTGCTCGCCCTGTGGGAGACCAGACACATCAATTGTCGCTGATGCGGTTGTTAGAGTGGCTATAATTGATGATGGTCCCTGGAATGTGACCTCGATTATCCTGTCGATTATTTCATACTGCTTGTCTGTTGGTTTGACGTCAACGTAGAGGTTCAATTTTTTTCTTGAAAGTGGCTCAATCTTTATGGTTATCCTGACCTCTGAGACGTCTGCCAAGACATCCGGAGGGATTGAAAGCGGTACCATTACGCTTGTGGTGCTCAGTATGCCGTTTAGATTATATGGCTCGGTGTAGATTGATTCAATTTTTGAGATTGTAGCGTAAGGGCCAGAAATTGTTATTGATTTTGGTGCCCAGTCTATCTCTGTTATGACCCGGTCCGTTGGCAGTGTGCCCGTGGTGTTTGCTATTACGCCAACAGTTTTGATATCTTGTTTTGAAGAGCTTTTGATTTCAACGCTTATGGTATCAAATTTTGGCCTTATCTTCATCTCTTCGAGGGCAGATTTTTTGATTGGTTTCCCGTTATTATCAACCAAATCATAAGACATGCTGAATCTGTTTGGGCCTTCTTTTACAAGTGCCCTGTTCAGTTTTACATGCGCCTCTTTTATGTTGGAGAGCCCTTGGGATGGTCCATATATAATTAATCTTTTTGGATCAGTTTGGGCCTCGCCAAGTGTTATGCCAGCAGGTGCCTGACCGTAATATGTTACGACGATTGGAAGTTCTTTTTCCTGGAGTTTTTGAAGGTCCACAGAGACAACATTTGGATCAATATCAACAAGCCTTACTGTTTGCGGGAAGTCCACTTTGACAAAAACCTGGTCTTTACCCTGTTTTTTGTCCAAAAAATCGACGTATGCATTGACGTTCTCTTCCCTGATTTTCTCAAGCAATATTTTTGAACCCCTGAGCGTTACGGTAACATTCGGTAAAGTAGTGGTATTGGCAATATTTTCTGGCAAGTTTCTTGTCTGTACTGGTACTATAAAGCTTTTTGTTACCTCTGGCCCCTGGCTCTGTGAAACATAAAGCCAGATGGCAACTGCTATAAGCAAGGCAGTTATCTTCAGGCCAAGATTTGATGTGATATCACGAAACATTTGGCCTCCTTAAGTTGGCGAACACCTTGCCCCTGCTCTTTATCATGTATTTTAACAGACCTTCAAGTTCGACTCTCGAAAGGTATCTTGTAAGCGAACCTGCAGTGGCAAGTGATATTATTCCGGAGGTCTCCGAGACAACCACAATAATTGCATCAGTCTCTTCGGAAAGGCCAACAGCGGCCCTGTGCCTCGTCCCGATGTCAGGATCGAGATTTGGGTCCTGGGAGAGCGGGAAAACGCATCTTGCGTAAGCTATTCTTTCGCCCCTGATGATTATTCCGCCATCATGGAGTGCAGAACCTGGGTAAAATATTGTTTCTATGAGTGACGCGTTTGCCTGTGCGTCGATTTTTGTTGCCCCATTCTCATAGTCACCAAGACCCACCTGTCTCTCGATGGCGATTATTGCACCATGTTTCCTGTCTGACATGTGGCCAACTGCCTGACAGATTTCATTGACTAGAGTATTGACTTCTTGGGCTTCCATGAAATCTATTGCTTTGCTAAAAACTGATTTCTGGCCAAGTGTGCCTATGGCTTTTCTGAGTTCTGGCTGGAACAGAATTGCAAGAAGGATTGGCAGGGTCATTGGAAGAACTTGGAGAACTGACCTGATCATCCAATTTAGGGCGATCAAACCGAGCCATCTTGATATGTTGTCGCTGATAATGAGAGCCAGGAAGAAAACTGCGAGACCCTGGAAAAGTTGGAGTGCTTTTGATGCTTGAACGATTTTTAGTACATAATATATGATGATTGCTATTATTAGAATATCGAAGATGGTTTCAGGAACTGGTATTGTGCCGCCCACTTTCGGTATTGCAGCGAATCCAATTGACCGCAAAGTCTGGGTAAAAACATCAAGCAGGGGCAACAGCTACCTCCTTATTTGCCAATGAGCTCCGAGGGAGTTATCTCCTTGGCATTGGCTGGTTTTTTTATGCTCGTGAATTGATCATATGAAAGCAGTGTGAAAGTGTATTTGCCTGGTTTACTGGCGGGATTTTCTCCAGTATCTATAAAGACTATCTCATACCAGAGACCATTTGGGCGATATTTTATCTGGACTGTTTTTCCAACAAGAACTGATTTTGGATCCCAGCTGAGAGTTGCTCCAATAAGTTTTTCCCCATCCGCAGATTTGCCGGCATCCGCCATTGGCGTCATTATCTTGGTATTGCCAAAAGACATTAATGGCTCAAGCATTTTTCTCGGGTTTACTTCTGGCATTGGTATCTGAAAAACTGGGTCGTCAATCAGTTTGAATTTTATCCAGTCTTTTATCTGGTCATCCACATAATAAATAATTGGTGAGGCGCCAGATTTTGTTGCGGATATCGTATCAAGTAAGCTGTGATCAGAATCTTCAATAATTGTTTCTGATTTTGAGAGCTCTCCCTTGATGTTATTGGAGTAAATCTGGACAAAATACCTGGTGTTCTCTGTTAGGCCATAGATGGCCTCACCCTTATTTATAGTCACCTTGCCAGTCTTCTTGTCTTTTTCGTAAAAAGTGCTTGTTGTTTCTAAAACAAAACCATTAAGCTTGTTAATGACGTCTCTTGCTTTCACGAGATGGCCCTCGTAGGTTTCAGGATCGAGCTTGATCTCTATGGGTTTTGAAAAATCGACTCCATCAAAATATTTTAAAAAAGGTTGATAAAGTGAATGCTCGACAAAAATATAGTTTGGTGTTGAAGGAAAAGGTGCTAGCCACCTTGCAAATTTCCCCTGGTTGTCGGTTGTGGTGCTCACGCCTGCTATTGTTACAATGGAACCTTCAACAGGTTTTCCAGAGCTCGAATCTGTTATCAGGCCCTCAATCCAGAAACCAGCGAAAGCTGTATAAGCACCAAAACCTACAACAAAAACTACAACCAGGAGAAATATTACAAGTGTTTTTTTCATTTTATTGTCCGATACTAACTATTTGCCAGGATTTTCCAGGGGTGTGTTGTAGCACAAGGTTCCCGCTATAAGAGTCTTGGAGAACCTTTACTTTTACCATCCCGGCTTTTGGATTCCCTGATTCCTTCTCTTTTGTGTCCTCGTCATACTGCATGAGGCTGAACCTAACAGTGACCATCTTTTCGTTGCCAGTGCTCTGGGTAATTGCCTTTACACCATCAATTCTAACATTGAGATAGTCAGTACCATGATTCTTTGAGCGTTCCCAGGTTTCGGAGAATGTTTTTAGATCGCCACCCTTGTCTTTTTGGAAATTAGATCCTTCCAATACATATGTGTTCCACGCTTGCTCGTATTTTCCATCAAAACAGAGTTTGAAATAGTTCCTAATGGCTCTGGCCGGCGAGTCCTGGAAAATTGTATATACAGAGCCAATAAATGTCAGGCCTACAATCAGCAGGAGAAACCATGTGAGTGGCCCGGCAAGTGTTGATTCACTCCTGTTTATTCTTTTGGTATCTGTCCCTTGTAGATTTTCCATACTCCATCCTTGTCCTTCCTCAGATAATAGTCTTTGGGATCAGAAGTTTTTGGATTGCCGCTGACTATGTTTTCTGTTTGTATCCTTACAATCTGGGCAGTTATCTTAGCAAGTGGGTCTTGCTGTTCGTAAACTTTCAAAATCTTGAACTCAGTCATTTTGGTGCCATGACTTCTGGCATTGGTGAGATCATCCCTGAATTTTTCGAAGGACATTGTTGGACCGCCCCTGTCCCTCATGAACTCTGAATTGGGATAGATGTAGGACCAGGCTTTTTGGTAGTCCTGATCCATTATCGCACTGAAATAGCTCCTTATCGATTTTGTTGGCACATCTGGAAGAATCCAGATAACCACCCAAAACCCTACAAGCAGGCAAACAACGACAAGGGCAACGATTAAAGCCCTTATGGTTTTGCTCATTTGTCTTCCACCCCCATTATATTGTTCCAGAGGGAATTGCCAAATATTGATGAGAAGAACTTTTCAAGACCAGCCCATGGCATGTTGCCCTTAACTCTGTCATAAATCCTTGACTCATAATAGTCTGAGAGTCTTTTTACATAGGCTGAAACAGCAGAATCGCCCTTTGAGCTTTGCCACATGCTTATAACCTGTGGCTTGATTTCAACCTTCTCATATTTCTTGGTTTCAGAATTGTAAAGGCTTATGGTGCCATAAAGTGTGGCTTGTTGGGCAGGATTTCTCCTGTTCAATCTTATTATGTATTCCCCACTCTTTTGGGTGACGATTGGCTGTATGATTCCCTGCTCCAGTTTAAGCGGGAAGGTGGGTGTTGGTGGGAAGAGTGCATTACTTACTTCGACTTCAGTTATTGATTCTTTTGGAACTGCTATCATTTTCCCGCCGTTTTCACGGGAAGCCAGGTCAGTCGAGTACTTTTTTGCGACTTCAGCAAAGTTGTTGCCTTTTCCTTTTGTAAGTTCCTCAAGAACCTTGTTACGTGTCTTCTCGTCAGGTACGACTATTACCTCATAATCAACAGTCTCCGGAACTACAAGCTGGTCCTTTATTGTGTTGAAGTATTCCTCAAGTTCCGTAGTTGTTGGTTGGCCCACCTCAGCTCTTAGAGGTTCTGTCATCTTTTCGTAGACGAGCTGGTTCCTTACCTGTGTCCTGAATTCGGATTCTGATACCTCACCTTCGGTGAGGTATTCATCAAGAGTATTCAGTTGGGATATTGAGATTACATCTTTGATTCTTTGCTCGATTTGTTCGTTAGGAATGTCATACTGCTTTGTATCTTTTGCTTTTTGCAGAACAACGAAGAAGTCTGTGAGATTTGTAATTGCTTTTGTCCTTGCAGTGCTGTAAAACTCCTGGATTTCTGTCGCTGTGGAGTTTGTTTGTGGCTTTACGCCAGCCCGCTCCATGTTTTTGATCTCAAGGTAAATCATGCGCTCTGTGATTGGAAAATCAACTACAATCCTTGCTACATCGCGTTTTGAATACACGTACAGAAAAAGCCCGCCAAAAGTCAAAAGTATTATGAGTAGCGGAACAATTATGTACGGCGCAATGTTTACGCGCTTTGTTTCCTGTTTTTGGTTTGCCACTGAATTCATTCCTCCATTTACCTGTTACGGTTGATTAGTAGCTGGAGTCTGCTGGGTTGGGATCTGGGAACCTGGATTCTGTATCCCCTTATCTTGAAGAATTTTTTGAAGTTCCGCTTCGGATGGCAGGGTTTGAGTCTGGTTAGTGGTTGTTGTGGTAGTTCCATCACCAACACCCTTTCCCATTAGTTTTCCAACCCATAGCCCAAAGTCTTCGAATGGGGCAACAATGTTTGACTGCCACCATACAGTAAAGCTCTTCCATGGATTGCCAATTGAAACGCCGAGCTTGTTTCTCTCTTCCTCAAGCCACTTTGACTGCTGTTCGGATTTTTTCTGGGCCTTGAGCTGTTTTATTACTTCCTGTTTGACAGATTCGAATGGAAGTTTCTCATAGTTTCTTTTTGTGATGAGCTTGACTATGACGATGTCTTTGCCTGCTTTTAAAACCTTCGAGTATACCTGGCCTGGTTTAAGACCCCATGCGGCTTCAACTACCTCTTTTTCATAGGGATAGCTTCCTGCTTGTGCTTCTTTTGCTTTCTGGAGCTCTGCCCAGAAGAAGCCAGAACTATCTGTTGAAAGCATGCTTGGAAGCTCACCGGAATTGAATTTTGAGAGATCGTCTTCAGAGTATTGCTCTGCAGCTTTTGCAAAAGTTATCTTGCCAGCAAGCAAATCTTTGAGAACCTGGTTTGCCTGTGTCTCTTTCTTTTTAAGCTCATCTGCCGTTAGTGCTGTATTCGGATCATTCTTGTTTGTGCCAACCCAGCGGATAGTTGCTATTCTAGCAGCCTCTGTTGGATTGTATTTTTCAGAGTTCTTTTTTGCATCGGTGATATAGATCAAGTGCCAGCCGTAGGTTGTACGCACTGGTTCAGAAACTTCTCCAACCTTCATCTTGATTGCGGCATCATTAAATTCGGGAACAAGTGAGTTGCCCTGATCGGTGACAAGTTGACCATTCTGGATTTTATACCAGCCAAGGTCTCCTCCATTTGGTTTTGTTGCGTCATCTTCGGACTTTTGTTTCGCGATCTCTGGGAACTTCTTTGGGTCCTTCATGATCTGGGCACGGATTTCATCAATCTGTGTTTTCTTTTTTGTGCCGACATCGGCCGCGTCCTTTGTGCTATCGTACTTTAAAAGGATGTGCGACAACTTGAGTTCTGCGTTGCTATTGTAGAAATCAAGCGCTTCCTGATCGGTAACTTCAGGTTCCTTGACGTATTTCTCAAAGAGTTTGTTCATGTAGATTTGCACTGTCAGCTGGCTCTTATTATTTGCTACGATGAATTCCCTCATTTTGACTTCATTTTCGAAACCTTGTTGCTTAATCCATTCTGCAGCGTTGCCCTCTTTTGGTTTTTGCTGATCGATGAGCTTTTGAGCCTCATCCTGATATACTTTATCTTCGATCTTGATGTTTTCTCTCTCACCAAGCTGAAGGAAAAGTTTCTCAGAGATAAGCTGTTGAATTACCTGCTCTTTTGCAGAAGTGAGCATCTTCTGAAACTCTTCTGTACCAAACTGAGGCATCTGGTCCTGTGATACCTGTTGCTGGATCAGCTGGTATGCCTTCTGCTCCAGTTCATCAGTTGTTATTGATGCTGAGCCAACCCTGGCCTCAATCTTGCGACCCGAGTATGCCCAAATTCCGAAGCCCAAAAGGGCAATAATGACAAAGATGATCGTCCAAATGGTGACTCTCCACCCTTTTGACATCGGTTTGTAAATCTTCGTCTCTTTGACTTGCGGGATCAATTTCGCCCTGCGAAGTTCTCTTATCTTGCTTTCTTTACCCATTGTATTTACCTCCGAGCAATTAACAAATAACCATTTTATGCGGTGTCAACTCACATGTAAAGTAAGTGTTCCACTTCACCTAAACCTGAGCGTTACACATGGTTCCATTAAGAATTTGTTTCGTGCTCGAATCAATACCGAATATTAAGAAACATTCAAGTCTTTCTTGAAAAAATATGCTTGGGATAATTGCCAATCAAAATTAAAAGAGACCAGATCAGCACATTTTTATATAACCCAAAGGAAAACTGTTTGTAGGATTTGCAATTTCGTTGTTTGGCCAATAAAATCTGTTCCAAGGGGGTAACATGAGGAAAATTATTTCATTGTTGTCTTGTTTTGCCATTGCTTTTCAAATTTTTGTACCGGCACAAAACACAACTTTGGCCTCCAGGGTGGCATTTGTAGATGGTTTTGATCTAGGGGCCGAGGCTGGAGATGGTGTTATAAAACTTACCTGGGAGAGGGTCCCGGGGGCTTCAGGTGGTTATTATGTTTATCGCAAGGATGGTGAAAATGGCACTTATGGGGCACCCCTGACTGATTTTGGGGTTTTTGGGAATGTTTTTTATGATGGTCCGATCCCGAATGACAACAAGTATTGCTATTATATTGCTCCGCTTGATGAAAACTACACTGAATTTGGTAGATCAGTTGAAGCCTGTTCCTCTCCAATATCACAAGCGCCGTCATTTATCGAACAATGCAAGACAGTCCTTGTTTTTGTTGTCGATAGTGTGAATTATTTGCACAACGGCGTCAAAAGGATTATGAGTTCACCATTCCTTCTAGTTGGCAGGAGAACATACCTTGCTTTCAGGTATGTAACAGAACCGCTTGGCGGGAAAATCGAATGGGATCAGGTCCAGAGAAAAGTCACTGTCACATACAAAAGTACTGTCGTGGAGATGTGGGTTGGCAAGTCGCAGGCAAAAATCAACGGCAAACCAGTCCAGATTGATCCAAGTGATCCCAAGGTCGTTCCATTTGTAAAGGACGGAAGGACCTTTGTTCCACTCCGTTTTCCGGTTGAATCTTTTGGTGAAGGCGATGTCAAATGGTTTGCCCAGACAAAACAGGCACAGCTTACTTTCCCGGCAGATTGCAATGAGAAACTGAAGGGAAAGGTTATTAGCTACAACAACAAGACGGGCATGTCCGAGATACTTGGTTTTGAAGGCGAATCATACGTTGTTGTTTTCGGGCAGAGTGGGTCTGGCAGTTACATACCAGTTGTTGGCGACTGCATCGAGATTTCAGGCGAGAGGAAGAGAAAGGGAACACACGAATACTTTTTTGTAAACTCCATATCCTTGATCGAATGTCAGGAAGGGCCATTTGCCGGATTTGGGGCAGTGGAAAAATCTGATGTTCTAAGTGCTTCTGCCACTATCAGTTTTGAGGGTGGGGAAAAAATTGATGTCAGGATAGACAAGGCTCACATCAGGATGCTTGCCGGACTAAAACTGGGAGATTGTGTTTTCGCGGCCGGGATGGTCATTAAAAACCCATCCGGTGAAAAATACATAAATACAATCATTTTTGATATGGTGCCATGCAAGAAAGGCCAGATTGACATTGTTTGTGATGGCAAATGGTATTCGGGGACAGTGCGCGATTTTGATTGCACAAACGGAATTCTGACTGTTGCACTGGATGATGGTCAGTCAAAAACTGTTTCAATTGAGAACAGCAATTTTGATTGCGCAAATCTCTCGGTTGGTTATTGCACGAGGTTCTGCGCAAAAGAAGTGGACGGAAAGCTTGTTTCATCGGTTTTCTACGCCTTCCCGTGCGGTTCCTCTTCTTGTGAAGGATCCCTCATAAGGGGCAAACTGGTGAAGATTGATTGCGCTTCGCTTAGTATGAGCATTGCACAGGGTGATAAATACGTTGAAGTCGCGATATTTCCAAAAGATTGCGAGGACATATCGTCCTCAATGCCAGAATGCGTGGAAGCTTGCGTAGTTAAGTCTGGTAAACGCTTTATAGCTCTTAAAGTCAAACCATACGCCGAGTGTGAAAATGAATGTCCTGGGGAAACTGTCCAGGTAAGGATAGACAGGGTGGATTGCGCGGCAAAAATTATCTACTGCACAAAAGTGGCGACAATGGAGCAAATGGAAATAAACTTCACCTTGCCTGAATTCTGTCCACTGGAGGCTGGAAAATGCTATGAGATTTGCATTGAAGAGATCAAAAAACCCGGCCAGCAACCGGAAAGTATTGCTACGCACTTCAGGCCGATAGAGTGCAAGTACAGGTGTAGTAGTCAACTCGTTACTGGCACGATCAAATCAATTGACTGTTCAAAACAGGTCGTAGTTATTAGCCAGAATGACAATCTCGGGGACATAATTATAAGGGTGACCGAGCAGGATTGTATAAGGCTGAAGGAAGACCGTTGTGTGAAGGCCTGTATCACAAAAGACCCGACCGGTTTATACATGGCAAACTGGATCACCGAAGTCGGGCCGGAGGGATGCACCCAAAAAATTGATTGCAATGGCGACGATTTATGGACTATAAGAACAACAAAAATAGATTGCGCTGGTAAAAAACTTGAATATGAGATGGGTGACAGAAAAGGACAGCTGAGGGTAAACGATTGGTCTCTGTGCAACTCGATAAAAACAGGCCTGTGCTATTCAGTATGCGTGAAAAAGATAAACGATGAATCCTATTTGGTAAATCTGGCGAAAGCGCCCGACATAAGTTGTGATGTTGCTTGTCGCAAAGGATTGAAAGTCAAAAATACATCCTGCGAGGAACGCAACATAGTTTGCACAGGGCCTGATGGCTCTGATCTGGTGGTTGTTCTTCCTGATTCATTTGATTGCAAAACAATCTCCTCTGGAGATTGCATAAATGTTTGTGGCAGAATCGGCCAAGACAATGTTGTAAAAGGCGAAATAGTTGAACTTTCGAGGTGCCAGGATGAACAGCCACAAAGATTTTCTGGCAGGATCGAAAAAGATGAGTGTGATAAAGGATTTTTACAGGTAGACGTTGAAGGGATAGTGCGAAAAGTTAAACTGCCGGATAATTATGATTGCACTCCACTAAAAAAGCTTTCCAGCCCGATCTGTGTTGACGTTGAGGGATGGCCTGATCCTGCACAAGCAGGACTTTGGGAAGCCAAGTCGGTTACTGTAATAGAATGTGCAAAAACAAAGCAGACATTTGACATGTACGTTTACGATGTGTTCTGCAATGCCAAGGAACCATTTTTTGTTGGAAGATGGCAGGGACAATATGTTTCTGTTACAACCCCAAAACCCATTGATTGCTCGAAAATTACTGTTGGTGATTGTGTGCAGGTAACTGGAGTTTTGAGTTCTTTACAGTCTACCTCTGAGAATCCTGACAAAATGATAGTCGCTTTACAAATAGTCAGGGCCAAATGTCCGCCTACCGAACATTCCTATGCAAAAGTCACCAAGAAAGACTGCGAGAATAAACGTTTGAGAGTATTTTATGATAGTACCTATTGGGACCTTTTGTATCCAAAAACGCTGGATTGCAATTCAATTGAAGAAGGCGCTTGTCTGGAAATCGAAGGAGTTGATTTTCCAGAAACAAAAATTATTGAAGGTTATGATGTAAAAAAAGTTCAATGCAAAGAGGAAGATCCCAGTTTAAAACTTTTCATTACGGCTGTTGATTGCGATAAAAATCAATATGTTGGTATTTGCAAAAAAAGATATTATTTGGTTACTCCTCCCCAGAATGATTTCGAATGTACAAAAATTGGGGTTGGCGATTGTTGCTTAGTAAAAGGTGATCTGGATGATAATAAAGAATCAAATGTAACCAAAATTAAAGCCAAAACAATTGAAAAAACCAATTGTGGTGCAATTGAAAAAAGAACAGGGAGAATTCTCGAAATCAACGATGCACTGGCTGGCGGATATAGATATATAAGGATACGTACTATTCAAAGTGACTATATTGTATTTTTAAGTAGCAGTAGGAGCAGCGCTGATTATCATATTGGTCACAATTGGGATTTTAGCGGATATATTGATGAGCAAGAAAAAAGTATCTATTTGGTAGCATCGAAGAAAAATAGATCATCAGATGGCCTAAAGATAAAAATTGTTGGTGTTGATGAAATTGACCATAAATGTTATTGTGCTGCTGACAATAATGGAGAAGTGTTTCTTCTCCATCCTCCATCTTTTATAAAGTGCAAAGATATTAAGTTATTTTCCTGCTATTGGATTGAAGGTTCATTTGATAAGGAAAGACACGAGTATTTTGCTACAGATATGGTCCTCGAGCCTTGCGAATAGAAATACTCTTACCTTATAAAAAATTATTACCAGAAAAATGGTTAATTGCGAAATTTTTGAATTCGTGTGGATTTGCCTAGAATTTTGCGACTGTTGAAAAATATTCTTTGGCGCGCATAATCGGTTCTGGAGGTGAAAGATGGCTAGAATTGCTATCAACGGATTCGGAAGGATTGGAAGGCAAGTCTACAAGGCCATTTCCGAATATTTCCCACAGCACGACATAGTTGCGGTCAATGACATAACAGACCCTGAAACGCTCGTCCATCTTCTCAAGTATGACAGTAACTATGGCGTTTACGGTCATGAGATCACTCTTGAAAAAGACACCTTTACATGTTGCGGCAAGCGGACCAGGTGCCTGAAAGTTCTTTCCCCGCTTGAGCTCCCCTGGAATGAGATGAAGGTGGACATCGTTGTGGAGAGCACCGGCAAGTTTGCAAACGGAAAGGACGCGAAAGTCCATCTTGACAGAGGCGCAAGAAAAGTCATGGTCTCTGCCCCGATGAAAGACCCGGACTACATGATCCTCCGCGGTGTGAACTGCGACTACTACGACCCAAAAATTCACCATGTTGTTTCAAATGCTTCCTGCACAACAAACAGCCTGGCGCCTGTTGCCAAAGTTCTTCACGAGAACTTTGGCATCCTGAATGGTTTTATGACGACAGTCCACGCCTACACAAATGACCAGAAGATTCTTGATGCTCCCCACAAGGACTTGAGAAGGGCCAGGAATGCCGCTACAAATATAATTCCAACAACAACCGGCGCTGCCGAGGCTGTTGGAAAAGTAATCCCTGAACTGAAAGGCAGGATGACTGGTATCTCCCTCAGGGTGCCGACGTCTGTTGTTTCAATAACTGATTTTGTATGCACTCTGGAAAAACAGTGCAATGTGGAGCAGATAAACGAAAAACTTGAAGAAGCCAGCAAAGGAAAACTGAAAGGGATCCTTGGATACTCCAGAGAGCCTCTCGTTTCCAGTGATTACAAGGGTTCGACCTATTCCGGAATTGTCGATGCACTCTCAACGATGGTTGTTGGCAACAACATGGCCAAGGTGCTTATATGGTACGACAATGAATGGGGCTATTCAGTCAGATCTGCAGAAGTCGTCGACATACTGGCAACAAGAGGTGTGTGAGTGAAGAAGCGCACTGTTGAAGGCGTTGATGTTTTCAACAAAAGGGTGCTGCTCAGGGCCGACTTCAATTCGCCTGTTGAAAACGGAAAAATTGTTGATGATACGAGAATCACTGCCACCATGCCTACGATTACTCACCTATTAGATCGTGGCGCAAAGCTTATTATTTGCTCACATCAGGGGAGACCTGACGGCAAATATGTTGAGCAATACTCATTAAAGCCCATCGCAGAACATTTGAGGGAATTGATTAACAAACCCATAAAGATGGCACCTGACTGCGTTGGCTGCCAGGTCAGTTCGATGGTTGACTCGCTCATGCCAGGAGAGGCATTGGTGCTGGAAAATCTCAGGTTCCACAAAGAAGAAGAGGAATGTGATGAATCGTTCTCCAAGGAGCTCGCCTCACTTGGTGAGATCTATGTGAATGACGCATTTGGCACATGCCACAGAAAGCACGCCAGCATCTATGGTGTTCCCCTTATTCTGAAACCGGCCGTTGCAGGATTACTTCTGGTGAAAGAACTCAAGTATCTTGGCGACACCACGGAGAATCCCAAAAGGCCGTTCGCTGTTGTTTTTGGCGGGGCCAAGGTTTCTGACAAAATAAAGGTCGTTTACAATCTTGAAAAAATCGCTGACTTGATAGTCATTGGTGGTGGGATGTCGTTTACTTTCATGGCCTCGCAGGGCATTGGTATTGGTACATCGCTTGTCCAGAAGGATATGATAGACAGCTGCAGGACATTCCTTGAGGAATGCAGAAAAAAAGGAAAAAAAGTCTTGCTGCCTGTTGACAATATTGTTGCGGACAATTACAAAAACCCTACAGACATAAAAATTTCTGCAAATGGCATTCCCGATGGAATGGAAGGCGTTGACATTGGCCCGAAGACCTCAAAAATGTTCTGCGATGAACTTACAAAATGTGAAACAGTCGTGTGGAATGGCCCTTTAGGCGTGTTCGAGGACGAACGTTTTGCCGAGGGCACCAAGACCGTCATGAAGTGCGTGGCTGGCGGAGTCAAGGTGTCTGTGATCGGCGGAGGTGATTCTGCGGCCGCTGCGGCAAAGTTCGGATTCACGAACCAGTTCACGCACGTATCAACAGGAGGAGGGGCATCGCTTGAATTCCTTGAAGGGAAGGAGCTCCCAGGCATTAAAGTTCTGGACGACGCTTAATCTTTCGGCCCTTTTAGTTTTTACCTGTGCCGTTATTCCGGTCAGGAACGCTGAAAAAGCGTCCTCGCTTGGCATTACATCTGCACTTATAATTCCATGCTCCCAAATGGAGGGTCTCTATCTTGACCAGGCACAGGAGACATGGGTGGAGGGTTGTTCAAGGAGATCAACGGGCTTTTTCGAATACAAGATAAGGTTTGATGGTGAAGGCCCAATACTGCTGGAAGTGGAAACTTCCGGCAGTATTGTTATTGAGGCCTCCCTCAATGGCGAGCCCCTAAAACAATACTTTGAATCAGGTCAGATTGATGAGGACATCTCAGTAAAGATGAAGCGCCAGTTGAGGCTTGATGCTTCTGGCGGTTCGCCCTTGCGTGTGAAGTTCTCAAAGAAGAAAGGCTCTTCAAAACCTTTTGCCCTCTGGAAACTATATGTCCGGAGAGGTGTGGAGATTTACCCTGGAACCCCCACAGAACAGGCATATCTGGACAACGCCGGTTCGTCGATTTTGCTTCCTGGTGGTGGCAGGGGGTTATCCAAGGGTGATGAAGTAAAGTATAAAGTGAACCAAGCTGAAGCTGGTCCTCTCGGTGTTGTAATTGAGAGCATCGGAGACATGAAAGTCTTGCTGGCTTCAGGGGGTGCTCCTGAGGGTACCGAGCTTATGAAATCTGGTGAGTTTACCTATGGTTTCATGACGGCCAACGATCTGAATTCTTCGATTGTTCTAAGGGCAACTGGTGAACTCAAGATTATAAGGGTTTCTATCTATTTTGGGCTCTCTTGCATGGATTTTCAAACTGAACTTTCAAAAATGGTTTTTCCTGGTTTTGGCAAAGAAGCTATTTTAAGTGCCGATGAGCCTATTGTTTTCAAACTGCCACCACATGCTGATTCCATTTTCTGGTGCCAGGCGGAAAATATTGCCTCAATAAAAGCTGAAGGGCTCGAAATATACAGTCTTTCAGGGTGCTTGTTTACAAAAGTTCCACAATCTTTGAACGAAGTAAAACTACAGGGCTCTGGCAAGCTGTATTCCTGGGGCATTGATCAGGACCCTGATGAGGACAGTTTACCCTCAAGTTTCGAGATGGCGTATGGCACTGATGCTGACAGGGCGTTTACCGATTTTGACGAGCAGAACGACTATGCGGATATAATGCCTCTCGATACCGACAATGATGGGTTGGATGATGATGTGGAACGCTTCCTTGGGATCAACCCTTCATATTATGATTCCAATTCTGATGGATATCCTGACTCGCTTGGACTCTCGACCCCGAAACTCTCGCCATTCTGCGCTAACATAACCAGAAAGCCATGGCCAGGAGTCCTAAACCAGGATGTTTATGATCCACAGCTGGTTTCACAGGCAATAAGATTTGGAGATACAAATCTTATAATTCCATTTGGCAAAATCCTTTTGGATAGAGACCCAGTGGCTGAGCTCAAAACCTGGATGGGGGAGGCTGAAGGTTTTACTGGCATTGTTCTGGATTATTGCGCAATAAGGATGTCTGACCTTTCAAAACCAGAGATGATTGATGCTTTCCAAATCTATGCGAAGAGGCTCTGGGGGAATATTGAAACCGATGATGATCTGGCATATAAGGCCGGGATGTTCTGCTGCGACAGAGTTGAAAGTTTTGGAAAAGAGGCCATAAAACTGGCCAAAGAAAAAGGGTTGAAAGTTGCTGTAACAGTTCCATCACCATATTCACCTGACAGGGCGATAGCCCCTTATCTTTTGCTAAAAGAATTTGATAGAGTAACAGTCATTCCTCCAGCATTTGCATCAGACCAGATGGGTTTTTATGCCGGTTTTAGGGATGCTGGAATTATCGGGCGTGGTATCTATGTGTATGTGTCTGATGAAAAGACTTCCAGGGCGTATATTGATGGGGTCAGAGAAAGCGGGTTTTTGCTCGGGACCTCTGTTTCCGAAAACAGGCCTCTGTCTCTTCCAGACAAACCGGTGACAGCCAAAACCGATTTTGTGCAGATAGTTACTGACAGTTCTATATGGGCGCCACAGTTTGACATCCAGAACCAACATCCGGACTGGATATTGCAGCTAGCGCAGAATAGTTATTTTTGTAGACCCTCCCAAATACAGGATTTTATTGGAGCCAAAGAGGTTTTTATTGATGAAACAACGACATTTTTGACAGAGGATGACCTTTCAACTATAAAAAATTGGATAGAAAAAGGTGGCAATATCCTTTTCAGGCTGGGTGATGGAAGGTTTAAAAATGAGGTTTGGTGGGGATCAAGAACCTCCCTGGGAAGAATTGTAGCCAGAGAGTTCGGGCTCCATGAAGTGGGGCTGGGAAAGGTTTATAAGGCTGGTTCCGGCCACATCATGCTTTATGACGGAGATGTTTCAACTGGCGCAGCACTCTTTTTTAATGAACTCAAGGAAGATGTTCCAAAACCGCCATGCCAGTATTGTGAGGCCGAAAAAGATCAAGTAGAAGCATGCTTTTCATGGTCGAAAGTAGAACAAGCCGGGGAGTTCCCAAAAAATGATTATCCGATAACTGTCCCGATTGCAGATCTAAAGCCGCCGAAAATATTTGTTTCAACTTGTGCTGTACCATGGGTTGAAAAAACTGATTCAAAGGTGAGGATGCTTTGCCAGGGACCAAAAGGTCTCTGTGCCTCGGTTGCAATTGCTTTGGGTGGCGCCCCACTCTCGTCTTCTTCAAGCACGCCGTTCTCCTTCACGGTAAAGGGTGGCATAACAACGATATCTTTCGTCTGCTCCGGTGGTGGTGATGCTTTTATTTTTGATCTGAGCGAGTTCCTTGATCTGGAAGTCAGACAGGCCACCGTTTATCCGATAAAACCCAACGAAGGTGAGGCGGTTACAGTTGACGCCTATGTTGAGAATAAATCCCAGATTCCTTCCGGCCCGTTTACTGTGGCATTTTACTGGAACACAAAAGACAGGCAAAACCTGTTCAAAAGAGTGCAACTGGATGGTCTCCAGCCAAAAACAGGAAAAAGCATCTCTTTCCTAGCGCCGCTTCCACAGGGTTCTGGTAATATGGTTCTAATCGCAAGTATTGAGTCTGAGGGTGAAGTACAACTTGAGAACAATACAAAATCATTCTCCTTCAATGTTGTCCCGAGGATAAAGTATAAAACCATCGTGATGCAGGTGGGAAGCTACACTGCAACGGTTGATGGTGAAGCGACACAGATTACATCGCCACCCATCCAATTAAAAAATGGAAGAGTCATGGTTCCGTTTAGATTCCTTGCCGAATCCCTGGGCGCTACGGTTGCCTGGGATGGCGATACCAAAATGGTCACCTTCACAAAAGGCAAGCTTGTCATTTTCCTCTGGGTTGGCAGAGACTATGCAATATCAGGCGGAACAATGGTTCAGCTTGATGCGCCCCCAATAATCCAGGGAGGCAGGACTTATATTCCAGTGAGATTTGTCTCAGAACAGCTTGGTGCCCAAGTTACCTGGGATGGGAAGAACAGGATAGTAACAGTTAAACTGAAGATGGATTAGGGCTCGATAATTATCTGAATGGCCTGGCGGTTTGAGAATTCAACCCCAACCATCATGCCCGTCTTGAGGTCCTCTGGCGAGCCTGGTCTTTCTTCGGTACCATTTTTGATGATTTTTATTGCAGTTTTTGGGGTAACTAGTAACACTGGCCCATCTTTAAATGTGATCTGAATCCCATTTTGGGTGCGAGTCAACGATTCGATTTGAAATTTGGGGAGCTTTTTAATATCGCCTTGCCCCATGCCCATACCACCCATGCCTTTTGGCATCTTGACGACCTTTGTTGCCACAATCTTGCCGTTTATTTTAAATACTATTGCGACAGCTTTGTCTCCCACATTGATTTCATTCCGTGAGCAGGAGCCTTTCCCTTTCCCGGCGCACTCGCACTCGGTTGAAGATATTATGTTTATCTGTTTGCCGTTTATGACAATAAAGGACCCGGTTTTTTCTGATATCTCTCCCCTTATTTCCTCAGGTGGCTGTGGTTTATCGGCATGTGCAATATGCAGGGCCTGGTTTTTGTATTCCAGAACCAACAGGGTATTTCCGGGCCTTATTTCTTGGAATATTTCTTGAGATGGTATCTGGATGCCATCGAAGTCGGATGCCAAGGTTTCTGGTATGAGTTGAACTATTTTTTCTGCGAGAGTTTCATCCACGCACAGCAATCGCATGTTTCTAAAATCATCTTTTATCATCCAGAGTTTCTTGATTGAGAATCCTGTGTTTGTAATGAGGATGGCTGTCGAAACTCCATTTTTGGTCGACACTGTCAATTTCGTGTTTTTCGCAATCCTTGAAAGTATCTTTGGATGCAAGGCAAATTCGTTTCCATCAAACTTTACAGTTACCAGGGTGTTTTGGTTGATGAGGAACTGGCCTACATCTGTTGTTATCTTTGTCTCGCTGATGTTTTTGAGCGTTGTTTCAAAAGTCGAATTTAGGTAATCGGGGGTGCCAGACTGGTTCTTGTTGCCAGTGCCGGTTTTTTTGGATGTATCTTTTGTTCCGCTATTTGCAGGAGATTTTGGTGTTGGTTTGTTTTCTCCAGTTTTGTTCCCACTGCTCGGTGCTTGAGTATTGCTACCACCATCTTTGGGACTTTTCGGTTGCGATTGCCCGTTTTTGTTTTCATCCATTGGTGCGACAAAACGTGCTATCACTCTGGGGCCAAACCTTAGCCCCTTGACCCTTATCGGCATTCCCTCGCCTATTTCACCCATCATTGCGGTTTCACCCTCAATGAATCTTACTTGCATCGGGCCTTGAGGGGTCTGGACTGTGGCAATTCCTTCTCCAATGTCTGCTATATTGCCAGTTGTTTCAAAATACTCGTTTGGGCAGTGCCCTGGCATGATGATGGGCCTTGGTCCTGGTGCGCCATGTTTCATCTCAAAGCGCATTCTTGCACATCCCATCATTTTGACTTCTTCCCAGGACATGGGATTTCCACTCTCGTCCATAGGAGATGTGTCTTCTGGCACTGGTATTGGCCCGCCAAAATTCATTGGAACTATTGTATGGTCAAGTACTTCTGCGTTGATCTCAAGTTCTGAAGCATCGAGAATCATTCGCTTTCTCTCGATTATTGGGAAAGCTATTGCCGGGTCTACAGAAAAAACTGATACTCCGAGGTGGTTTGCTATTCTTCCCCAGCCCCACGGGGCAAGTCTTAGCCCAACAATATTGTCAAATTCGGTGTTTGTATTGTTTTTGATATATGCGGCAATGAGTATATCTTTGTCTGTGAGGCCCTTGTCTCTCAGGTCCCAATACTGCTCGTCTGTCAGACCGGCATCCTGGATTGCTTTGTCAATTGCTACGGCTTTGTATATTCCTCCGGACTGTTCGTCCTGGTAGATTGATTCAAGGTCGTTTGCGGCACTGTTGATTATGTTGGAGCTGATATAATTTATAAGATTGCCTTCGGCTCCGAAAACTGGGGTAAAGACACCCGCAAGAAGGATTGCCAGGCATGCTGCAATGCCAATCGCTGGCTTGAGAAGAAAAGAAAATTTCCTGTGTTTTTTGGATGATTGGGCTTCCTTGAGTATTTTTCCCCACAGCATTGCTGGCGGGTTGAGAGAAGAAGCCTGTGATTCAAGGTGTTTCGTTATTTTTTCAGTAAGCGTCTTGAATGATTCAAATTCTTTTTTGCACTCCCTGCAGTCTGCAAGGTGTTTTTCAAAGGCTTCATGCCTACCTTTTGGCAGTGACCCTTCCAGATACTCGATAAACTCTTCTCTAATTTTCTTACAGTCCATTTTTGCCCCTCTGGGCCGTTGTGCTTAGCGTTTCGAGAGCTGTGTACAACCTGGCTTTTACGGCGCTTTCGCCTATTCCCAGACTGTCTGCTATCTCTCTTATCTTAAGCCCTTCATAATATTTCATTACGACAACTTGCCGCTGATTGTCAGTAAGGATTCTCACTGCGTTCTGGAGCTCATAAGAAATGTCGTCTGAAAGCTGTCTGTCTCTGTATGAGTCCATCTCTTCAGCTGGGGTGTAGCCAGTTTCTGCCAGCTCCTCAATACTTTCAGTTCTCTCTTCCTGCGCCCTTCTGTAGCTTATGATTTCGTTACTTATGACCCGAGAGAGCCATGGCTTGAAGGGCCTTGAAGGATCATATTTCGATGCAAATCTCCATATTTTGAGGAAGATGTCCTGGGTGAGTTCCTCCGCTTTACCATTGTCATGAAGTTGCATTGCGACAATCTTGAAAACGTATGCGCCAAACTCGTCGTAGAGGCATCGAAAAGCGTCCTCATCGCCTTTTGCTATCCTTTTCATGAGGCTGGCGGCATCAAATTCTTGCATTATGGTTTATTTTTGGTTTTGGGACTTCTCTTACGAGGCATTGTTGGTTAAAGCCTTGAGAGTGCTTCTTCGACAAGTCGTTTCACCGTTTCAGCCTGGGCTTTTCCACAAGAAGCTTTGAGCACCTGCCCAATGAAGAACCCTGAAAGGGCAGTTTTGCCCTGCTTATATTGTTCGACTTGTTTCGGATTATTTTCGATTACCTGCCTGACAAGTTCGATGATTGCGGACTCGTCTTCTATTACTATTAAATTGCGCTCTTTTGCAACCTTTTCCGGACTGGCGCCAGCAACAACATCAGGGATGATTGTTTTTGCTGACTGGTTTGTTATCTGGTTTGAGTCCACCAGCTTCACCAGCTCCGAAAGCAGTTTTGGGGTCAGCTTTGTCTGGCCAAGCGATAACCCTTCTTTTGAAAAGTAGCCCTGGATTTCCACCGTAAGGAAACTGCAGGTTTTTTTGGGGCTGGCGCCGTTTTTGACACATTCTTCAAAAAACACGGTTGTTTCTTTATCTTGCGTTAGAACACCTGAATCATATTGTGAGAGCCCGTATTCTTTCTCAAACTTTTCTGCGATCTGGCCAGGTGTTTTTGGCATTTCCTGTCTGATTTTTTTGATTTGGTCCACGCCCGTGACCATTGGTGGAAGGTCTGGCTCCGGGAAGTACCTGTAGTCGTTTAGTTCCTCTTTTGAGCGCATCCCCGCAGTTTCGCCTGTGGACTCGATAAAGTGCCTTGTTTCGGCAGTTACCTGCCCACCCTTGGCAATGAGGTCCCTCTGGCGTTTCGCCTCAAATTCGAGTGCTCTTCTTGCTGACCTGAAGGAATTGAGGTTTTTTACTTCCACCTTTGTGCCGAAAGACCCGTCCGGATTTTTTACCGACACGTTTACGTCACACCTGAGTGCGCCCTCTTCCATGTTGCCAGTTGAAATGCCAATGAACCGGACGAGATTTCTCAAGGCAAAAAGGTATGCCTGGGCCTCTTCGGGGGTCTCAATGCAAGGCTCTGTAACAATCTCTGCAAGGGGAGCGCCACATCTGTTGTAGTCAACCAGCGACGAGGACGATTTTGTTATGTCCCCTGAGTGGAACATTTTTCCAGCGTCTTCTTCAAGGTGAATCCTCGTTATATCGACCCTTTTTTTGCCTTTTCCGAATGGGAATTCAAGGAATCCTTTTTGTCCCAGAGGTGTGGCATACTGGGTTATCTGATAGCCCTTTGGAAGGTCCGGATAGAAATAGTTTTTTCGGTAATATGGTGCCACTTCGTTTATCTTGCAGTTTAGCGCTAGGGCAAGCTGGAGGCCCATTTCAGAGGCTTTTTCGTTGACCATTGGCAGGGCGCCTGGCAATCCGAGGCAAACTGGGCACACATTTGTATTTGGCTCGTCGCCAAACGAATTCTTGCAACCACAAAACATCTTTGTTGCAGACAAAAGTTGCACATGGACTTCAATTCCTATTACAAGATCAGACATTGCCGCTCCTGAGGTTTTCAATGAGTTTTTTCCGTCTTTTTGCCAGATCGGTAATGATTTGTCTGTATTCACTGGTCAACCCGTCATTGACGAGTGAGACTGTAAGTGTTTCGGTCCAGGAAAGCAAAAGAAATATCAACCCTGCACCAATACACCCCAAACTTAGCATGCCAAGATAGCCGTTTCCACTGAATGCAAGGATTATGCCTGTAAGCACTAGAAGAAGCCCCCAGAGCCTCTTCGGGGTTATTGCAAAACCTGACCTCCTGACCTTTTTCATGGAGAGTTTATGGTCAGCCACGAGATCATCTATTCCCCTTATCTCTTCTATGACCTTCTTCTCTCTTTCGTTTGCACAGGTCTCACAAACGGGATAAGGTGATGGTTTTTTGCACTTGCAACACTTCATCATTATTGTTCGACCTCTTCGACCTTGCCTGCAAGCATTGCAAGCGAATCATCTGAGAACGCCGATCCTGAAAGTTGCATTCCGATAGGCCTTCCTTTGCCATCTTTGCCAAATGGGAATGTTACTGCCGGAATACCCGCCAGACCCTGTGGAATTGTCAGAAGGTCACAGGCGTGCATTTTAAGAGGATCCTGGATTGAGCCTACTTCGAAGGCAGTAGTTGGCGTTGTTGGTGTCAGGATGGCGTTTGCTTTTGACAATGCAGAATACAGTTCACTTGCTATCTTTGCCCTCATTTTGCATGCCTGGAGATAGTAGGCATCGTAGAAACCCTCGGAGAGGGCATAAGTGCCAATCAGTATTCTTCTCTTGACCTCAGATCCAAAACCATCCGATCTGGTTTTTTTGTACTGCTTTCCAAGTTCTGGATCTTCGACCTGAAGTCCATATCTTACACCATCGAATCTTGAGAGGTTGGCGCTGCATTCGGACGGTGTTATCAATTGGTAGGTTGCCACCGAATGCTTGAGGTTTGGTATGGAAACCTCGATGAATCTTGCCCCGGTTCCTTCAAGCTTTTTCTTGCATTCCTGGAGCAATGCCATGATTTCGGGGTCTATGTCTAGTTCAAAGAGCTCTTTGGGGATGCCAATTACTGGTTTTTCCGGCAATTCCACTGGCAACCATTCTACGCTTGTCGAGTCTTTCTCGTCCAGCCCGCGCATGGCCTTCAAAACAGTGAGTGCGTCAATGGAATTTTTTGCCATTGGCCCTATCTGGTCGATCGATGATGTAAAAGCAACAAGGCCATATCTACTCACTGTGCCGTAGGTTGGTCTTATGGCAGACAATCCACAGAATGCTGCTGGCTGTCGTACCGACCCGCCTGTGTCTGAACCAAGTGAGAAAATTGAGTAGCCTGCGGCGACGGCCGCAGAGGAGCCAGATGAAGAACCACCAGGAACAAGTTTTTTGTCCAGCGGATTATGGGTTGGTCCAAAGGCAGAGTATTCACCAGATGATCCCATTGCGAATTCATCCATGTTTGTCTTGCATACGGCAATGGCACCGGCACTTGCAAGCCTACTAGTTGCTGTCGATTCAAAAAGACTCCTGTATTCGCCAAGAATCCTGGAGCCACATGTGAGCCTTTCCCCTTTAACACAAATGTTGTCTTTTACGGCGTAGGGTATGCAGGAGAGTGGTTTTGATTCGTCAAAAACAGCTTTTTTGGCGACTTCTTTTGCCTTCTCAAACATGGGAGTTATTACTGCATTCAGATCATGTTCTTTGTTTTTCCAGTTTTTTTCGCATTCCTCAACAAGTTCAAGGGGCGAAATTGATTTTGATTTGAGAAGATTTCTGGCTTCTGATATGTTCATGGTTCACCAGATATGATTTTTGGAACAATATAAAAAGTCCCGTCTGTTTTTGGTGCCTGCGAGAGCGCATCGCTTTTTTTGATGCCCTCCAGTGGCTCGTCTTTCCTGTATCTGAGAATGCACCACTTTGGCAATACCATTGGCTCGCAATCCTTTAGGTCGATGTTTCTGATTTGTGAAAAACTTTCGACAAGCCTTTCAATGTCTTTTTCAAGGCCATCTGATTTCGCATGGTCGAGTTTTGATAGCTCAAAAATCCTTTTGAGGTCTTTCTTTTCAACAGACATCCTGCCTCCTGAAGGGGAAATTATAGCCAGTATTTGCCAATTCTCCAGTGTACTTGACAAATGTCGTTTGGGGCAATACTTATTTCAGGTAGAACAAATGGAAAACGAAATCTCCTCGATAAAACCCTTAAGAGCCAAGAACCTGCCAATCGTGGCCTTCATTGGAAGACCGTCGGTTGGCAAGTCCACAATATTCAACAGAATCCTCAGAAAGGCGAGGACCATTACTGATCAGGCGATGGGTGTGACCCGCGACAGGATCATGGAGGATTTTACCTGGAACGGTGTTGATTTCACCCTCATGGACACTGGCGGGATAGCACCGGAAGCCTCCACAATACAAAGGCAGGTTTCCCTTCAATCTGAGATGGCAATTGGCATTGCCGACGTCATTGTCTTCATGGTGGACTCCCAGATTGGCCCAACCAAAGAAGACATTTATGTCGCTAAAATGCTTAGAAAGTCCACTAAAAAGATCATTCTTGCTGCAAACAAGGCTGACAATAAAGACTGGACCGATTTCAATTTTAACCAGCTTGGTTTTGGTGATCCTTTTACCGTGTCTGCAACCTCTGGCAGGAATGTTGCCGAACTCTTGGATCTAATAGTCGAAAGTATTGGCAAGGCAGTCGAGGAAGAACAACAGGAGCAACAGGAAGAAGAATTGCCACCAAGAAGAATTGCGATAGCAGGAAGGCCGAATGTTGGCAAATCATCTCTCCTGAACGCGTTTTTGGGTGAAAAGAGAACAACCGTCTCCGATGTCCCAGGGACAACCAGAGATGCTGTAGATACGCTCATTGAGTATGATGGCACTAAATATATCCTCGTAGACACAGCAGGAATCAAAAAACGCTACAAGTATGACGAACAGCTTGATTATGTGACCATCAAAAGGTCAGAACAAGCCATCCACAGGAGCGATCTTGTGATTTTGGTCATTGATGGCTCAGTAGGCGCCACATCAGACGACCAGCATCTTGCAAGGTACATTGCAGACGAAGGAAAAGCATGTGTTGTTGTGGTAAACAAAATTGACCTGGTTGAAGATAAAGCAGCACTTGAAGAAAATTTGTCGCACCAGCTTAGGTTTATTGACTATGCGAAACGTGTAAACGTGTCTGCGTTAACCGGTAAAAATATCATAAAAATTTTTCCTCACATCGTTGCAGCATTAAAGAGTTACAACGATAGGATAACCACTGGCAGATTGAACAGATGGTTGGCCCAGGTCACGGACAAACAACCCCCAAACGTCCATAAAGGGAAAGTTTTGAAAATTTATTATGTGACCCAGGCAATAACCCGTCCACCGACTTTTCAATTTTTTGTTAACGATATTAATGCGGCTTCCGAGTCATATATGAGATTTTTGGAGAACAACTTACGAGAGGAATTCGAGCTTGAAGGTACTCCCGTAAGATTCTCAAGGAGACAGCATAGATGAGGGTTTGTGTCATGGGTGCCGGAGCTTGGGGGACCGCTTTGACCACAGTTTTGGCTTCCAAACCGATAGAAGTTATCCTTTGGGCGAATACTCCTGATCTGGCCGATGAAATTAGAAGAAATGCTGAAAATATCAGGTATCTTCCTGGTTATAAACTCCAAGACAAGGTCGTTATTGAGTCCGACCCCTTGACAGCCTCAAAAGGTATCGATATAATGGTGGCCGCTGTACCCGGGAAATATCTAGCCATGGCTGCAAGGGAGTTTGCCCGCAACCTTGAAAATCAAACTAAGGTAGTTTCTGTGGTCAAAGGTATTGAGCCTGAACAATCACTCACCATGTCAGAACTCCTCTCAAAAGAATGGAATCTGGACAGTGACAAGATCGCTGTTCTTTCAGGCCCAAATTTTGCCAGAGAGGTTGCCCAGAAGATGCCCACCGCTGCGGTATGCGCTTCGAAAAGTGATGAGCTTTCAAAGCAAATCCAGCAACTGTTTTCAAACACTTATTTCAGGGTCTATCGCTCGAAAGATGTGAAGGGCGTTGAACTTGGTGGTGCCTTGAAGAACGTAGTTGCTATTGGCGCAGGTGTTATCGAAGGACTTGGTTTTGGAGACAACACCAAAGCTGCACTAGTGGTAAGAGGCCTTGAGGAAGCAAGAAGGTTGTATAAGGCGCTTGGTGCCCAGGAGGCGACCCTGAGGGGGTTGTCTTGTCTTGGGGACATGGTGGCCACATGTTCTTCGCCACTCTCAAGAAACAAGCGCTTCGGGTATCTGCTCGGAAAAGGTAAAAAACCTGACGAAGCCAGAGATGAAATATCACCGGACGGACAGGCCATAGAAGGACTTGAATCACTGCAGGGATTACTCCTTCTGGCCAGGAAGTACGGAATTGAGCTACCGATAACATCTGAAATAGATGCAGTATCGAAGGGCAGTACCACCCCCTTAAGGGCCATTAGAAGGCTCATGAAGAGGGAATTGAAAGAAGAATAAAAAACTATAGGAGGTCAAAATGACAAAACCAGAACTGATCGACAAGATCGCATCAACAACGAAATTTTCAAAGAAGGATTGCTCAGCAATGCTCGACGCCACCCTTGAATCAATCAAGGACGCTATGAAGACAGGCGACAAGGTTCTCCTTGTTGGTTTCGGCAGCTTCTATGTGAGGAACCGTAAGGCACGCAAGGGCGTCAACCCAAAGACACGCAAGCCACTCAATATCCCGGAGAAGAAAGTCCCAGCCTTCAAACCAGGCAAGGACCTCAAATCCGCAGTCCATACCGTTCACCACAAGAAGTGATTGAGTAAGCGCTACTAGCGTTTGACTTGACTTGATGGCCTGGTGTGTTAAAATCACCAGGCCATTATTATTTGTTCGGGGCGTGGCGCAGTTTGGTTAGCGCGTCAGTCTGGGGGACTGAAGGTCGGTAGTTCGAATCTACTCGCCCCGACCATATTTGCCCTCTTGTAGGGCTTTTTTATTTTCTGGGCTGCCGTCAGTGTGGTTTATAGACAAAATGAGGGTTTTTTGGCAAAAATGTGCAAAACCAGCACTATATTGTGTCATAGAATTACAATATATAAAGATTAAAAAATTCTCTTTACAAAGACCAAATAATCAGTAAAATGCTAAATTTGTCGGGACGTGGCTCAGTTTGGTAGAGCGCTTGGTTCGGGACCAAGAGGTCGCCAGTTCGAATCTGGCCGTCCCGACCATTTAATTTGGTTGCCAACTTTTGTATCAAAAATTACATGCTATATTTTTGCCAACAACTTTTTAAAAATCTCGGCCCTTCTTTCGCCGTATGGCTCATCAGCTTTTCCTGATTTCAGCGACTTCTCCATGGCTGGTGCCGCATATTTTATCTCCTCCAGCGCCTCTTTCATGTCGATATCCAACAACGTATAGAGAGTATAAAAAAATGGATAAAACCTCCATTTGCTGTTTCCTATGCGGCTTCTTTTTAAATCCCCCATTCCATTTGCAATCCTTTCCTCCTGCAATGAGAGGCCACCGGCCTGAAGGTGTCTCCAGAAGGACACCGAACATGTCCCGCAACAATACTTCCCACTTGGGTTGTCTTTTATCCTTCCGAGCATGTCTTCGGTGGCTGTTTCAAGGGCTTTTTTGGCCTGGAGATTCTTGGCGCCTAGTTTGATCAATGTCCTGCACGCCTCTTCGCTCAGTATGTGCGCTGTGGCGGCCCTTGAAGCAACCTTTTCACCAGTAAAGAGTTTTGTTTCAAGAAAGTCATTTGCTGTTGGTGCGAACATGTTGTAATAAGAGCCTGGCAACCCCTGTCTTGAGGCTATCCAGATCGCTGCTTCTTCGGCCGCTTTTTTGGGAATGTTTTTACCAAATAAAATGTGTTCATTAAAATCATCCAGCGTTTTCGAAAGACTATTTTGATCCAGTTTCATCTTGCCTCCTTTGACATCTTTATACTTGAATTTGGATGAATGTAAAATTACGTTTGACTTGTAACAACAGACTTTGCACCGGGCAAAATTACTTTGCACTAGACATGTTTTAAATTATGCGTATTATGTTAGGCCAATTGCGTTTCTAAGGGGGTAACCAGGTGAGAAAGTATAAACTTGACCAGACAAGAGCTCCGCTTGTCGAGAAGGTGATTGAGTACATCGGGCAAAATAGGTTGCCTTTTCATATGCCAGGACACATGAGGGGTGGAGTCATTCCAGAACCACTCGCAGAATGGTTTGGTGAAGGACTTTACAAGTTTGATCTTACAGAAGTCCAGGGTCTTGATTATCTCCACACGTCGAGTGGTGTTATTGGCGAAGCGCAAAAGTATGCCGCTGATGTCTTTGGCGTCAGGGAAACCAAGTTCCTTATAAATGGAACAACTGTTGGCGTACAAGCCATGATGTTGTCCTCTGTTTGGAACGAGGAAAAAATCATTTTGCAAAGAAATAGCCACAGGTGTACAGTCGGTGGACTTATACTTGGTGGGCTTGAACCTGCTTATGTCATGCCCGATTACAATTCCGACATTGGCGAGTATACTTCGATAACTCCAACGACACTTTCGAATGCCATGAAGCGCCATCCATCCGCAAAAGCTGTTCTTATGACCACACCCAACTATTTTGGACTCGCTTCTGATATACAGACACTTGCTTCCATGGCAACGATAAAAGGCCTAAGAGTGCTTGTGGATGAAGCCCACGGTGCACACTTCATGTTCCATCCTGAAATGCCAATGTCCGCCTGCCAGTGTGATGTTGATTGCGTTACCCAGAGTGCGCACAAAACATTGCCAACGATGACGCAGAGTTCGCTATTGCATGTGGTGACAGCAAGAGCGGCAACCGATAGACTCAAGATGATACTTGTTCTTTTGCAATCGTCCTCACCGTCCTATGTTTTTATGAGTTCGCTTGATGCTGCAAGAAGGTATATGGCCATCCATGGTCAGGAAAGACTTACCCAAATTCTTGAAATGGCTGATTGGCTAAGAGATGAAATCAACAAGATTCCTGGGTTGAGATGCCCAGGAAGTGAGGTTGTGGGTAGACAGGGAGTGGTTGGTTTTGACAGGACAAAGATAACCATTAATGTCTCCGAGCTTGGCCTCTCTGGCTGGGAAGCCGAGAGGGTATTAAACAATGAGTATAATGTCGAAATAGAGCTTTCTGATGCAGATAATTTCCTCTGCTTCCTGACTGTGGGAACAAAGTGGGAATATGTTAAGGGGCTGGTTGAAGTATTAAAGAAGCTGGCAAGCAAGAAATATGATTGCAGGCCAAGTGTTAAAGTGCCCCTTCCAGAAATCCCGCCGCTTGAAATGCTCCCAAGAAAAGCTTTCTATTCAAAATCGGAACTCGTTTCCCTCAAACAGGCAATTGGCAGGGTCGCTGCCGATGTTGTCTGCCCATACCCGCCAGGCATACCCACATTGATACATGGAGAACTTATAACTTCCCAGATCGTTGACTACATTGAACAGCTGGATTCGCAAAAGGCCTTTATACAGGGCCTTATAAATGGGGAAATGATAAAGGTCATAGCATAAGAAACTTAATCCCAGAATAAATAAAAAAGGCGAGGATATTTCTTCGCCTTTTTTATTTTATAGATCAACTCGTTTTGGTTTGTATCTTATTTTTCCCCTTGTTGCCCATGATTCTAGGGCTTGCGTTGGACAGTGGTTTATACACGCATAACAACTTGCACATGGATAGGAAAATGAAGGATAGGAGTTTAGTTTTATACTACCAGTCGGACATTTCTCAGCACAGATGCCGCACTTGACACATTTTCCCTTGTCAAGATCTATCCTGTAGAACATCTTGAGTGATGTTTTTGTGTAGAAAGGTATCAAAAAACTGTAACTGGAAAATTTGTATTTTGGTTTTTTTGTTGGCGTGGTATCGCCATTTTTTAATTTCTTGCCAACCTCAATGCCCAAATCGGTTGGATCTGGTTGAGGATTTTTTGAAAGCCATTCGTTCATTGATTGGATTTTTTTTGGCGTCAATACAACGGTCCATGATTCTGGCATTACAATCTCGCTTGCATGGAAAATCCTTGCGCCGGTTTTTTCAAGGTCTTCCATCATTTTGAGGCGTGCATTGACTGGATCACCGGCGTAGTCCATTACAATAAAACATGGTTTGTCATTTAGTAAGCCATGCCAGCTTTTTATGAGTTCCCTGAGAGGCCATGGGGGTGACCAGTCATAAACTGGAAAACATATCCCAAAAGAATCATATTCCATTGGGATGGTTGGTTTGTCCCTGGTTTCAAAATAATTAACCTCGTGACCTTCTAGCTCAAGGCCCTTTTTGACCTTCTGGGCAACCAGCCTTGTGTTTCCAGTGCCTGAAAAGCAGTAAAGTGCTACCTTACTCACTTACCTTGACGCCGATTATCGAGATGTTGCGAAGGGGTGTGTTGGGCTCATCTGGACGAGTTGGAACATTGCTCATGCGATCAATCACGTCAAGGCCCTGCAAAACTTCACCTACAGCCGTATATTTGCCCTGGAATTGTGGAGTGTCTGTAAGAAGGATGAAGAAAATACAATTGTTGTTTCCTTCACCATCATTTGCCAGACAAACCACGCCTCTTTTGAGTTTCTTTTCAGTTTTTTCAAAGGGTATCTTGAATGCGTCAGAACCGGTGCCATTGTTGAATGGATCACCACCCTGAACGAATTTGCCAGGCATTACTCTGTAGAACTGGAGGCCGTTGTAGATGCTCTCCACAGGTTGCCCGTTTTGGGCTTTGAAGCCCTTACACCAGCTGAGGAAATTCTCAACTGAATTGGGGGCATTTTTTGGGAGTACCCCAATAACAAAATCACCTTCAGTTGTGCTGAAGGTGATTTTTGGTTTTTCTGGTGGAACTTCGTTTTGTTTCTCTTCGAGTGACGCACCCATGCAGCTGGTCATTGAAGCTATCAGAGCGAGGGTGGCCAGAGAGGCCAAAACAGTCCTATTTGACATAAACTTTATTGATGAGTACTGGCGAGACCGGGCTGGAATTTGCACCGTCTGCACCAGGATTGCATGGGACTTCGGCGATTTTGTCCACGACTTCCATACCGCTTACTACTTCACCGAATGCAATGAATCCCATTTCGTCAAGGCGGAAGTTGTCTACCAGGTTGATGAAGAATTGCGCATCTGACTGGTTTGTGGTGATATCGGCAGATGCCATGGAGATTGTTCCCCTCTTGCTCTGGTGAAGACCCTTTGGATCAAGACCCATTGTGCCGCCACCGGTACCATTTCCGAGCGGATCACCACCCTGGATGACGAAACCTTTAACGACGCGGTGGAATGTGAGTCCGTTGTAGAAGCCGGAATTTGCTTTATCAACAAGGTTCTTTGAGGCTATTGGGGCATCGCCATAGAGGCTGATTTCGAAAGCGCCATAATTGGTTTCGAAAACGACGGTCTTGCCAAGATTTGTTGTTCCCATGTCTTTGTTTTCTCCCTCTGCCGGGGTTTCTGTGCCAGTCTTGTCGGTTGCGTTGTCAGTCGGGGTTGTTGTGGTCTGGTCAGTTGTCTGATTGTCGGTGTTGTACTGGTCAGTTACTTTACTCATTTCTTGTTCGGTTGGTAGGGTAGTCTCTTCGTTTTTTGAACCGCAAGCGGCCATGAAGGTGATTCCAAGTGCCAAAATGGCTATCACTGCTAAATACTTTTTCATTTCAAAACTTCTCCTTATTTGTTGGGTGTCTATATCACTCGTTGACGTTGAAGACTTCGCGGTTTTCCCTCTCGAGGTCGTTCTCCGAGATGAGCCTTACTGATGGGTCTGCCGATTCCTGGGCAAATTCCCTGAGATACTGCTCTTCTTCATCTTCATAAGCGTTAAAGCGCTTTCTTGGCTGGCGCTCCGGTCTTGGCTCCTCTGGGAGGGTTGCCTTGATGGAAAGTCTTATTTTGCGATCTGGGACCCTTATTTCCAGAATCTTGCACTGGACTGTCTGTCCCTCTTTAATTTCAGTGTCAATTCTCTCGACCCTGTGGTTTGAGACCTGGGATATGTGAAGTAGTCCTGAGACACCCTCTTCAAGCTCGACAACGGCGCCAAACTTCAGCAGTCTGGTGACTGTGCCTTCGACGACATCGCCAACCGAGTACTTGTATGGAACAAGTTCCCACGGATGTGGCTGTGCCTGCCTGAGCGAGAGGCTGATCCTGCCCTCGTCTCCTGCGATTTTGATGACCTTGACGTTGACTTTCTGGCGTTTCTTGAGCACCTGCTGTGGGGTCTTTCTTCCACCCCAGGAAAGCTCTGAAAGGTGAATAAGACCTTCCACACCCTCACCGAGGTCAACAAATGCGCCAAATTCTACGAGGCCAACAACTGTGCCTTCATAGATTTCTCCAACCTTGAGGTTAGAGATGAATTCTTCACGCCTTCTTTCGCGGTCTTCTTCCAGGACTTCCTTTTGGGAACAAACAACGCGCCTTGTCGGGCGGTCAACTTCTATGATCCTGACTTTGAGTTCCTTGCCAACCCACTTTGTCGGATCGGCATTGCGGTTAAGGTCAATCTGTGACCTCGGCACGAAAGCCGGTACGCCGACATCAACAAGAAGTCCACCCTTGACGGCCTTTGTAGCGACCGTTGTGAGGATTTCCTTGTTGTCCTTTGCCTCTTTTAGCCTGTCCCAGACAAGCTCAAAATCGGCACGCTTCTTGGAGAGTATTATCATGCCATCATCATCGCCAATCTTGACAACACGGCACTGAATCACGTCTCCTGTTTTGAACGTAGATGCAAGCTCTACGTCGTCTCTTGTAGATGCCTCTGCCCTGGGGATAAATCCCTCTGACTTCTGGCCGACATCAACCAGGAGACCATCAGACGTGACCTTCACCACTGTCGCGTTTACAAGCTGTCCTCTTTTGACAGACTTCATTTCAAAGTCATTGACAGCTTTTTCCAACCTAGATGACTCAGATTTTACTACTTCTGGCTGGACTTCTTTTTTCTCCTGGGGTTGCTCCACGGCTTTTCCCGTTTCTTCATCGAACTCAAAGACTACCATCATTCACCTCATCGTATTTTGCGCCCATCATTGGACACTAGTGACTAATTCTATTGCAAAACCCTTAAAAGTAAATAGAGAAAACAAGTTAAATCCTCCTGTTCGTTGACACGCGGTTTTGCTTGTTTTAGAATTCATCCGTGTCCATAGAAGAGATTGTTTCCCAGATTTATAGGAATGAATCCGGAAAAGAGATGACCCTGATACATTTTGAGGGAAGAAAAGGGACTTTTTCAGACATTCCGTTTTGTGTGCCCGAAACTGTTTCGGCTGGCCTCAGAAAAATTGGCATTGAGAAACTCTATTCGCACCAGTCAGAAGCGATTGAGGGTGTTTTGTCTGGCAAAAATGTTGTAGTTGCCACTCCTACGGCCTCCGGAAAGACCCTCTGCTACAATGTCCCGGTTTTGTCTGCAATCTCCAAGGACCCAGCGGCCAGAGCAATTTATCTTTTCCCGACCAAGGCACTTTCATTCGACCAGCAAACCGGGCTTTCGGAGCTAGTTGAAGCAACAGGACTTGGTGTAAAATTTCACACTTATGACGGTGACACCGATGTGGGCAAAAGAAAAATCCTCAAAGTAGAAGGCTCCATAATCCTTACGAACCCTGACATGCTCCACGCAGGAATTTTGCCACACCACACAAAATGGGTGCACCTTTTTGAGAACCTGAAATATGTTGTCATCGATGAACTCCACCAGTACAGGGGTGTTTTTGGTTCACACATGGCAAATGTTATAAGAAGGTTAAAAAGGATTTGCACTTTTTATGGAAGCCACCCAACTTTCATCATGTCTTCGGCAACAATTGCAAACCCTGCCGATCTTGCATCCAGAATCATCGAGGATGATGTTGAGGCAATAACCGAGGATGGTTCTCCAAGCGGCGACAAATATTTTGTGGTGTACAACCCACCGGTTGTCGACAAGCAGCTTGGACTGCGCAAATCTTCTATTTTTGAGGCCGAACGGTTTGCCTCCCAGCTCGTCCAGTCGGGCATACAGACCATTGTTTTTGCCAGGGCGAGGACCACCGTGGAAAATGTATTGAAGCTCCTAAAGGACCACGCTTCAAGGGCTGGATTTAATCCTGATTCAATCAGGGGTTACAGGGGTGGATATCTGCCCCTTGAGCGCAGGGAGATTGAAAAGGGACTAAGGGAAGGCAAGATAATGGGCGTTGTTTCAACCAATGCCCTTGAGCTTGGAATAGACATAGGAAGACTCGAAGCATCAGTAATGGTCGGCTATCCCGGCACAATAGCAAGCATGAGACAACAGGCAGGCAGGGCTGGGAGAAAACAGCAGACCAGCCTTGGCATTCTGGTGCTCTCTGGCAATCCGCTTGACCAGTACATAGCCCAGAACCCCGATTACCTGCTGTTCACACCTCCGGAGTCAGGTTTGGTAAACCCGGATAACCTCTACATTATGGTCTCCCATGTGAAATGTGCAGCATTCGAGCTTCCTTTTGTGGATGGAGAATCTTTTGGCAAGGCGGAGATTGAACCAATCCTTTCGCACTTTGAAAAGGAGGGGATTGTCAATCACGATCAGGGGAAATGGTTCTGGATGACAGATTCTTACCCTGCTGATGAAATATCGCTCCGGAATGCGACCGAAGGGAATGTTGCCATAATCGATGTTACAGGCTCCCCGCACGTCAGGACTATTGGTGAAATAGATTTGTTTTCTGCACCAATGCTTGTGCATGACCAGGCAATCTACATGCACGACGGGGTCACATATCACGTTGACCGGCTTGACTTCAAAGAGAGAAAAGCTTTTGTCAGAAAAGTTCCGGTTGACTGGTATACAGACGCAAATTTGCAGATCAGCCTCAGGGTACTCTCGGAAGCTGAAAATAATGATATTGGAAACTGCAAGCTTGGTGCAGGTGAGGTCACCGTAACGGCATTGACGACAGTGTTCAAAAAAATCCAGCTGACGACCCACCAGAACCTTGGCTATGGTGAAGTGCACCTCCCGGAAATGCCGATGGACACCATGTCATGGTGGGTGACTGTTGGCGAGAAGATTGTTTTGGAATTCTCGAAAAATGATCTTGAAAAGGCACTAAAAGGGCTTGGGAACATCCTGATTGGAATCATGCCGTTGCCGCTTATGTGTGACCCCAGGGACTTGGGGATGTATGTTGAGGTAAAATCACCCCATTTTGAGGCGCCAACCGTTTTCATCTATGAAAGGGTGGCTGGAGGGGTCGGTCTTTCGGAGCACATGTTTGATATGGGGATTTCACCGCTTGTGCTTGCACTCGATACGCTCCAGAAGTGTCCTTGCGAGAATGGTTGCCCGTCATGTGTTGGTCCTGCCGGTGATTCGGAGCTTGGAACCAAGCTCCAGACGGTAAGACTTTTGAAAATGCTTACAGCGGGTCGCCCTGGGCCTGCCTGAGCTCGTCCTCTGACAGACCGAAGTAGTGTCCTATTTCGTGATACAGGACATGTTTTATCGTCTTCCTGAGATTTTCAATGTCAAAAACTCTTGACATGATTGGCAACCTGAAAACGGTTATTCTGTCAGGAAAAGCCATTGGCTCAAAACCCTTGTGCCTGACTGTTTTTGGGACCCCGGAGAATAGTCCTAGCAGGTTCCATGGACTCGTTCCGGCTTTTGCCGCGATTTCATTTGTTGCCAGGTCGATTATCTCGTAGGAGATGTTTGCTTCCTCAAGTTCCTTTTTCCATTCTTCTGGCAGTTCATTCCAGCATTGTTCGACAATCAGGTCAAATTCTTCACGTTCCACTCAGGTCTCCATGGTCATCAGGACAAAGTCATATTCTTTGTTTTCCTGGTTTTTTTGTTTTATGGATTTTTTTGTCTTGAACCCTGAACCATCATACATTGCCGAGTGGCCGGTTGATGGCATGTAATCTTCCAAAGGTGTCTCCAGTGTGTAGACTTCTATCTTTTGATGTCTGTTTTTTCTGCAAAATTCGGCAAGGTTGGCAATCAGTGATTTTTCAACGCCCTCTCCCCTAAATTGCGGATACACGTAAAGGTCAATAATTTGCATGATACCCTTGTCCTGTATCTCGTCCACAAATTTGCAGCCCATTCTGTTGGCCAGAGGTTTTGGCACATGTGTTATGTATCCGGCAACATCAGAACCAATAAAAGCGATGGACATCATTTTGCCATAATTTCTCGTTGTGAGCGTCATGAATTCGAGTGTTTCAGGGTTTCCGATATCGCCAAACCTGACGTCTTCCTTCATGCTTGGTGTTGGAATGCCGTACCCTGCAATATCTTTTGCTGTGACAGGCAACACAAGAACGTGCTGGTCTCTCCTCTCCCACGGGAGTCTTGGGTGAACAAACAGTTCGTTGATGACAGGTTCTCTGCTCCTTGCCATGTTTCTTTGTTCCATTGCTGCAAAAAAATCATGGATATTCTGGTAGCAGGGGAGTTCTTCACCCTCGAGGAAAAAACACGGTTTGGCACCCTGGGTTTCTTTTCTTTCGTTGTTTGATCTTACTGATTTTATGCAACCGGCAATATGTTTTGGCAACAGTGAGATTGAGGCGTCCCTTATCTGTGTTATGTCCCATCTGCGCAAGACCAGATCAAAACAGGCCTCGGCCTCCCTGGCAAAAGCACCTTTTGAATTGTAGGGGCAGAAAACCCAGTCAAGGAGCATGGTCACCGCTTTCCTGGCTTAATACCCAAGCACTTTGTCAGTAATATTAAGCAGTTGCTCCCCAGACTCAAGTCTTTTGACGTTCTCGATGATTATTTTGATGAACCTTTCCCAGAAATGTGGTGTGACACCTGCAGCGTGTGGAGTTGCCACGATCTGCGGGAGTGTCCTCAGAGGTGAGTCTGCAGGCAGTGGCTCTTTTTCAAACACATCGAGCCCTGCAGCTGCCACTTTGCCACTTTTTATGGCACCCACCAGCTCCTGCGTGTCAATGAGGGAGCCCCTGGCAATATTTATGATGATCACCCCATGCTTCATGAGTGCAAATTCTTTTTGCCCAATAAGACATTGGGTGTTCTCTGTTTCAGGGAGACACAATATAATTACGTCGGATTTCTCGAGTATGTGATCAAGCCCATCTGGCCCAAAAACCTCGTCCACATTTTCAACGTCCCCTTTGCTGTGCCTCATCCCAAGGACTCTCATGTCAAAGCCATTCTTGGCTATTTTTGCAACCCTCTTGCCGATATGACCCAGGCCGAGTATTCCGATGGTTTTCCCTGAGATCTCCATCGGTGGGTGACCTTCTGTCACCCCATTCCCCCACCATCCTTCAGGTGTGAGCGTCTTGCCCATTGGGACTATTTTTCTGGAGCATGCGAGAAGTAGTGAAAATGCGTGTTCTGCAATGGCCTGGCTCCTGCAACCTTTTGAATTTATGACAGGTACCTGTGAATTTCTCAGTTCCGGATAGAGCCTTTGCGGGCCAATGCCATCAACAGCAAATACAAGCATTTTGAGATTGTGGGCCTGAAGAAAAAGCTCCCTTGGGAATGAATAGCATACGATAACATCTGCATTTTCCACATAACTTGGGAGCTCATCACGCGTTACAGAAAATATTTCGTGCGCCGGAAGGGCCTTCCTTGTTTCAGAAAGCGCCCATTCCGGCATCGAGTGAAACGGACCTGCCGTCTTCACATCGAAGACTATTTTCATAGATTGATTCTAATGCTCTATTGTGGGTTGGTCAACCTTTTCGTCTGGCTGTGGGTGTTTTTTTGCCCACTCGTACATGAGGATTGCTGCAGCAACTGAAGCATTCAGCGAACCGAGTTTTCCCTTCATGGGGATCTTGATTATCTCGTCGCAGTGTTCTGCAACTGTCTTGTGCATGCCATCACCTTCGGAGCCAATGATGAAGCAGCACTTGTCAGGAAATTCCACTGATTGTGATTCCGAGATGGCATCTGGTGAGGAACCATAAATCCAGTATCCTGCTTCTTTGAGTTTTTCAATCGCTATCTTGATGTTTGCCACCCTGGCAATTTTTTGCCTGAGTGCGGCACCTGCAGAGGTTTTTGTCACAGTTGAAGTGACCGGTGCGGCGCCATGTTTCGGGATTATGACGCCTGTGGCACCGAAGCACTCGGAAGACCTTATGATTGCGCCAAGATTTTGCGGATCTTCGATCCCGTCGAGGATAGCGATCATTGATATGGTGTTCTCTGGACTAATTAGATCTTCGATTTCAGCGTATTGCGTTGGCGAGGCGAGGGCAACCACGTCCCTGCTGCCATATTTGCCGATTTCAAAATCAGAAACCAGGTCGTATCTTATGCCTCTGTCCTTACTCTCGTCCATGATTGCTTTCAGGACAGTGTTGATCTTGAGGGTCTTCCTGATGAGGACCTTGTTGATGCTGGTGCCTGCCCTGATTGCTTCAAGCACGGCGTTTTTGCCTATGATTGCGTTGTCTGCCTCTTCCAGGGTTACTTCATTTGCAAACGGGAGCTCCTCGGCATATTCCAGGTCCTGGACTTCCCTTTCTTCAAAGGGTCTTCTTTGAAACTTGCTTCCTGTGCGTGATGGTGGTCTCTCATATATGTGTTCTCTCCTGAATTCGCCATCGCCATCCTGCCTTGGGAACCTTGGCCTGTGGCCACCCTCGTCATCTCTTCTGCCAAACCTTCTGTCTGATGGGCCTGACCATTCTTTCTTTTGCCAGGAAAGTTTTGGGCTTCCATCACTATCAGAATCGCCCCTTGGTGGTCTTCTCTCATAAGGTTTTCTCTCGCCAAAAGGCCTGCCTTCACCATACGGCTTCCTATCGCCGTATGATCTTCTCTCACCGAAAGGCTTGTTTTCTCCGTACGGCTTTCTGTCACCATAGGGTTTTCTTTCACCAAAAGGCCTGTCTTCTCCAAATCTTTTCCTTGGTTCGTAGGGTTTGTCTCCATAAGGTTTTCTATCACCATACGATCTTCTTTCACCGTAGGGTTTTCTCTCGCCAAATGGCTTGTTTTCCCCATATGGTTTTCTGTCTCCATAGGGTTTTCTTTCGCCAAAAGGTCTGCCTTCACCGTATGGTTTTCTATCACCATACGATCTTCTTTCACCAAAAGGCTTGTTTTCTCCATACGGTTTCCTATCGCCGTATGGCTTTCTGTCTCCAAAAGACTTTCTTTCACCAAAAGGCTTTCTGTCTCCAAAAGATCTTTTTGATGGACCGTTGTCCCTGAAATTGCTTTTTCCAAAGCCGCCTTTTCTGTCGCGGCTCCTTTCGTTTTCCACTTTAAATTCGCTTTCTGCCCTCTTTGGGGCTCTTGTATGGCCTTATTTTTTTGTCACGCGCTGGCCTTGGGGCGTATCCTTTACGATGAAACCGAGCTCCAGTATTTTATCCCTGAGCTGGTCCGACATGGCCCAATTTTTTTCTTTTCTCACTTGCTCCCTTTGCTTCATCAGCTCTATAACTTCTTCCGGAATAGTGGTTTGCGAGCCTTCAATAAATGCAAAGACGGTGTTTACCTTTTCGATGGTCTTTAAGAGGTTTTCCCTTCCCAGTGTGCCGATCTTGCCTTCATCTATTGCCCTGTTTATAGGGCGTGTCATGTCAAATACCGCGGCAATTGCCTGCGGTGTGTTCAGGTCATCATCCATCCCGGCTTCAAACTCCCTGAACATCTCTTCGATTGTTGGCCCAACATCAAATTTATCGGGGCCATCGGGTATGTTTCTCACCCTGTCGACAAATTCAATAAGGCTGTCTCTTGCCTTTCCAGCGGCCCTTGCGGCCTCATCAGTGTAATTTAGACTTGTTCTGTAGTGGTTTGTTACAACGAAGAAGCGGAATGTTTCCGGAGATATTCCTTTCTTCTCAAGGTCCTCCAGCGTGTAGAAATTCCCAAGCGATTTGCTCATTTTTGCGCCATCAACCATGAGATGGTACGAGTGCATCCAGTATTTTGAGAACGTCTTGCCGGTGAAACCCTCCGACTGTGCAATCTCGTTCTGATGGTGTGGGAAGATGTTGTCAATGCCACCTGTGTGGATGTCGAGGGTCTCGCCGAGGTATTCCATCGACATCGCAGAGCACTCTATATGCCAGCCGGGACGTCCCTTCCCAAGCTGGGTCTCCCAATATACTTCCCCGTCGTTTTCGTCCCATGCTTTCCATAAGGCAAAATCAGAGATGGAATCTTTTTCGTATTCGTCAGAAGCCACTCTTCCTGATGCTCCCGATTGAAGAGTGTTTATTTCAAGATGGGCAAGTTTGCCATAATCTTTAAAAGAGGAGATTGAATAATAGATCGAGTTGTCAGCTGCCCTGTATGCGTGGCCGTTGTCCATGAGCTTCTGGACAATTTCCACCATCTGGGGAACGTGCTCTGTCGCTCTTGGGTAATTTGTTGCATCGATTATATGGAGGGTCTTCCTGTCCTTGTGGAACAATTCGATGTAGGGATCAGTTACTTCTCTTAAGGACACATTTCTTTGCCTGCTTGTTCTTATGGTCTTGTCATCGATATCGGTGATGTTCATCACCTGTTTTACCTTGTATCCCTTATAAATGAAATATCTGACCAGGATGTCCTCAAAGAGAAATGTTTTGAAATTGCCTATGTGTATTCTTGAATAGACCGTTGGCCCGCAAGTGTAAAGTCTTACCTCACCGTCATGCACTGGCGTAAAGTCTTCCTTTGTCCTGGTCATTGTGTTAAAAAACTTCATCTTCTTATTCTTCCTTCCGAGGCAATGTATTCATCGAGTTTGAGGGTCTTCATCATTTCGTCCCCTGGCTTGAAGTGCCTGCTTATGACTTTCGACATCTGGTCAAATGCGAGCGGGGTTCCAACCAGGCTGTTGACGTAGTCAATGATGTTCCAGAGCAGGTCCTTCAGTGCTTCGATAACATTCTCGTTCAGCAGTCCTTTTGTCTTAAGGCCTGTAAATTTAAGGTTTTCGTCAAGCCTCAAGTCGTTCATGAACTTGTAGCGCTTTGCCGTCTCTACTGTGAACTTGTCAACTATGCGCCTGAAGTGGTTTGCGCCCAGGTTTCTTTCACCCAGTTCGCTCCCCACGTCATTGAGGAAGTTCATGATTTTTTCAATGTTCTCTTTGTCCTGTTTCTCAATCTTTATCAAATCTATTGAGAGAAACTTCAGGATTGCCTTGCCTGTTTTGAATCTTCCTACCTTGCTTTCTTCGAATACTTTCG
>JAGOOO010000048.1 GCA_017992475.1 Caldisericia bacterium
TCATCAAAAAAATGATGGACAATCAAAAGATGGACGAAAGGGAAGTCTATTTGGGATTTACCAGGCATACCCCAGCGATGGTGACAAATGGCCCTGCAGGATTGAATGCTTCCATAAAAGGTTTTGGATTTGTGCCGAAGGAAGAGTTTATAGAAAAAATAACCTTTGCGCTCAACAAGGAAATTGAAGAAAAGGAAAATAAACCCTTAAAGGCCCTTTGGGACAACATATACAGCCCAGAGGCATCAAGGAATATCGATAAAACAAGACTTATTTCCCTGGAGCTTGCCAGAAAACATACTTTTGAAAATGTTTCACCTGGAAAAACACAATGCACCCTCATTTATTATCAGCCCCCAATGGTTTCATTTGAAGTGAGGGGTGAAGTAGAAGTTGCTTGCGATGACAAAATCATTGATTTTGCCAATGCTATTCATGACGTATATCACAAGCGACCAAAGGGTTCAAAGAAAAACCTTGCCTACACTTTTTTTATAAAAGAGGTTTTTGATAATTCTGTCTCATCTTTTGGCAAAAGGCTTGATGAAGGACTGGAAGATAACTGTTGATTCTCTGCCTTTGCCGGCATTTGTTATTGGAAGCAAAGCCAAAATAATATTCTCCAATTCAATTTTTGCTGAAAAGATGGACTGTCCTGCAGAGATGAAAGTAGGAATTGCCGGCGATCTTCAAAACAAAGGTATCGCCTGCACAGAAACCATATCCTTTGGCAAAATGACCCAGGATGTTTTTCTGGTTGAGAAAAATGAAGATGAGGTACTCTTTGTCCTTGGAAACTGGAAAACCAAGAACAATAACTCTGCTCCATGGTTTAAAGAAAAAAAGGACATATTTCTCATTTTGTCTGATGAATATGGCAATATATCGTATCATACCGATGGTCTTACCGATTCATTGATTGGGATGCGAAGGGCAATAGATAATGTTGAAAATCTCCACCTTTTTTTTGCGTCGGATGATTTTGACCTCCAAAAATACAAAAAACTGCTTTTGGATGGAGAAAAGTTTGAAACAAAAGTAACAAAGGGTCCCTCTGCAGGTTGCAATGCAACCTTTGATGTGGCTCAGCAAAAATCCCCCCAGAGTGGCAATAATGCAAAATTCATAATTTTCTGGATTGACAAGGAAAACAGGCGCCCAAAAAAATTTGAAGAGATGTTGAAAGTCCATGAAGCATTTGATGAAATATCATCCTTTGCCTTCATGGTGGTTACTGGTGATAATGATAATGTGTTTTTTGCTAATAACCAGGCAAGAGAGCTTTTTGGGCTTACAAAAAATCCTTCTGATGAATTATTTGTGTCAAACTACTGCGTCCTTCCTCCACAACTAAAAGATGCCCTTAAGGATGAACTTAAAAACACGAAAGATATTGCCTCGGGCCAGATTGAGTACAAAACAAAACTGGGCAAAATAAGACATTTCAGGGTGGTTTCTAAAGCATTGGAATTATTTGGAAAACCATCAAAAATACTTGTTCTTCATGATGTAACAAAATTAAGCCAGATGGAACGAAGGCTTGCCAGATATGAAAACCTGGAAAAGCTTATCGAAACATTGGGATCTGAGATCTCTGGCAAAGATAGTCTGGACAAATATCTTGAGGTTACCCTTGAGTTGATTTGCAAGCATTTTGGTTTGGCATCAGGAGTGATCTATTTTGAAGAACTTGGGGACTTCGTCCAGAAAAAGATATATGGGGAAAAAATCGGGCCAATGTCTGAGATCCACAAATTTGCGATTAGAAAGGTTTTTGAAAGTGGGAAGCCGCAAGTAGTGGGGTCCGCTTTTGCAACAAATGATGATGTTTACTACTTATTGCCGATCTTTGGTTCAGATGGCTTAACAGGCGTATTTTCTTTCAGGTCCCAGACGCTCGATGAAAATATTATCAATCAATTTGACACAATAATGCCCGTGGTGGCTTCAGGCATCGAGCTTTGCAGGATGAAAACAAGAGAGTCCCAATACATAGAAGAGCTCGAAAGGCTGAGTTCTTTCAGGTCGGATATCCTTGAGTCTGTCAATCACGAGATGAAAACACCTCTGACCTCGATTTTGGGATATGCAGAGTTAATACTTTCTGGGACAATAAAGGGCAGTGAACAGACGATAAATGCTGCGAACTCGATTTATGCTGCAGGAAAGCAATTAGAAACCCTTATAGGGGAACTTTCAAAGCTTTCCTATAATACAATTGTGGTACCAGAAATGGCTGTGCAGGAAGTCAATACAAGGGAGGTCCTTAAAACAGCCTCGAACCTCATGCTCCCAATATTTGAAGCAGCAGTGCTGTCTTTCAGGGCAAACATTCCGGAAGACCTTCCATGGGTCAAAGCTGATCCCACAAAACTTAAAGAGATCCTTCTGAATATGCTTTCGAATGCTGCAAAATATACAGAATCTGGTGGAGAAATAACCCTTTCAGCATCTGTTATTGGCGGAAATTTTATCAGGATGGAAGTAAAAGACACAGGCATCGGTATTTCAAGCGAGAAAAAACGTTTCATATTCAAAAAATATTACAGGCAGGCAAATGAAAAGACAGGTAAAGGACTTGGCCTTTACCTGTCTAAAATATACGCCGAAGCAATGGGTGGGAAGATCTATTTTGAATCTGAAGGGAGAGGCAAGGGGGCTGCCTTCTACTTGTTGCTCCCATCAATAAACTCAAATCCCAAATAGCCTCTAAGAGCATCTGGCACCCTTATTCTTCCATCTTTTTCCTGATAATTCTCCATAATGGCTGCCATTGTACGCCCTATTGCCAGCCCTGAGCCGTTTAGCGTGTGGACGAACTTTGTTCCTTCGCCTTGCCCTTCCTTAAACCTTATCTGGGCCCTTCTTGCCTGGAAATCGGTGCAGTTGCTGCAAGATGAAACTTCCACATAGGCATTGTAGCTTGGCATCCAGACTTCCAGGTCGTAGGATTTTGCTGCCGAGAAACCAGACATGTCTCCGGTGCACATGAGACTCAGCCTGTATGGAAGGCCAAGTCCTTCGAGTACAGCACCTGCAGAATCAATCAAGTGCTGGAGTTCTTTGCCAGATTCCTCTGGTTTGCAGAACGTCACCATCTCAACTTTCTCGAACTGGTGTACCCTTATCAGGCCCCTGGTGTCCCTTCCTGCTGCGCCTGCCTCTTTTCTAAAGCAGAGGGCAAATCCGGTATATCTCACTGGAAGGTCTGATGCTTTGAGTATTTCTCCCTGGTGCATGTTTACAAGGGTTATCTCGTTGGTGGAGATGAGATACATGTCTTCGCCCTCGACCTTGTACATGTCTTGGGCAAATTTCGGCAATTGACCAGTGCCAAGGCAGGTCTTGTCTAGAACAAGAACGGGTGCAAAAACTTCTTTGAAACCATGCTCCCTTGTGTGCATGTCTATCATGTATGATATAAGTGCACGCTGGAGTGCGGCCAGTTTTCCCTTGAAAACATTGAATCTTGCACCAGAGAGTTTCGCTGCCCTTGTGTTGTCCAGGACATCTAGTGCATCGCCCAAATCCCAGTGGCCCTTTGGCTCAAAGTCAAAGACCCTTGGCTGCCCAACTGTTTTTACATGGACATTTTCAGCGTCTGATTTTCCGTATGGTACGTCCTCTTCTGGGAGGTTTGGTACAGTGAGAGCGATCGAGTCAAGTTCTGATTTTATATGGTCAAGCTCCTGATCAATTGCGGCAATCCTTTCACCCATTTGTTTTGTTTTGGCCATGAGCTCGGATGCGTCCTCACCCTTTGATTTGAGGAGGCCAACCTGTTTTGATTGCTCATTCCTCAATCTTTTGAGCTCATCACTTTCCTGAACCAGTTTTTTTCTCTTCTGGTCAAGTGTCGCCATCTCATCCACAATTGCTGTTTGAAGGCCTCTTGATTCCAGGGCCTTTTTTAGTCTGTCCGGATCGGAAACTGCAAGTTTTATATCAATCATTTTTTCTCACACTCCGGGCTGAGATGTTAACACTATAAATATATATGTCAACTATCTGGTATACATATTTGTATAGTTTATAAATATTGCGGGCCATATTTTTTCATGATGACATTTATTTACCCATAATAACGTGTGATTTTAGGTTTATACCAAAGAGTTCAAAACAA
>JAGOOO010000049.1 GCA_017992475.1 Caldisericia bacterium
GCTGCTCTCTATGTGACAGTAAATGGTATCAATCCAACACAGGATGTCCTCATCGATGGCAAGAGGATAAAGATAAAGGTCCCAACCGGAATAGCCGCTGGACAGCAGGTAACGGTCTCGCTTGAGGCCTCGGCTGGAATCAAGAACCCAGGAAACCCGGGAACTGACTATAGGCTCTCTGTATTCACAAGCAAGGAGCCGTATCCTGTAAATTCTGATCCATTCACCATTGAAAGCTCGATTGTTGTTGAGCACACTATAGACCCGCCGGCACCAAATGGTGAAAGGGGCTGGTATACTGTTGCTCCGACAATCACACTCAAGATGAATGGCACTGGAATGATCACTTACAGATTTGAAGGTGATCCTGCCACGACAGAGAACCCGTACACACTCCCGTTCAAAATCCAGAAGACTGGTCAGGTTGTGATTTACTACAAGGGCAAATCTTCATCGGGAGTTGTCTCAGCTGAAAAAACAATTGTAATCAAATATGATCCGGAAGCACCGGTCATAAAGGTCCTTCAGCCAGCTGAAAATGGGACTGACTGCATTAAGGTGAAAGATGGTGGAATCACAATCGTTGGTCAGGTAACTGACATCAACGATGTTGAGTTCTCCATAAACGGGCAGGTTGTTCCTGTCAGGAACGGCTCGTTCAGCATGACAGTCCAGCTTGCTCCAGGACAGAACATCTACACAATGGTTGCCAAAGACTTTGCCGGCAACCAGTCAACAAAGAGGTTCTGCGTAGAGCTGAAGAACAAGCCACCGGTTGTTGTCTTTGACGAGCCCTCGTTCATGGCCAGGGTGACTGCAATCGAGTTCCCGGAAATCTCTCCAAACGTCCACCAGCTCAGAATGAAGCTCAGAGTAAAAGGAACCACCGAGCCTGGCATATCCCAGATAACGATCACCCCGATAACGGTCCCTGGCAACATACAGTCAGTGAAGGTCAATCCGGATGGTAGATTTGATCAGGAACTCATATTTGACGCTGTGGCTGGCGTAAATGAACTCAATGCCGAGCTGTCCGATTCACTTGGGAACAAGGCAACCCAGAAGCTCATGCCGGTTCTTGCTGTTGATTTCAAGCTCCAGTCAGGAAATACCACCTCAGACCTGAATGGAATACCTGTGACTCTTCAGTCGGCGCCATATATAATCAAGGGAAGAACCATGATTCCGTTCAGGATCATGGCAGAGTCAATGGGTGCAAAAGTCGGATATGAAACCAATCCGACAACAAAGGCCGTAACACTTGTTACGTTTGAACTTGGTTCAACAAAAATCGTTCTTTACATAGGCAAGAACACTGCTACCGTTACAGTTGCAGGGCAGTCCAGAGCAGTCAAACTTGATGCGCCTCCTGTTATCAAAAACGGTGTTACAATGGTGCCATTCAGGTTTGTTGCTGAAAACTTTGGCGCCAAGGTAAGCTGGGATGGTGTCACAAAGACTGCCAGAATGGTATATCCATGATAAGGAGGACGATACGTTGAAAGACCTTGTTGAAAGGGCATTAAAAAAAGCCCGCCTTGAAGGGGCCTCTTATGGCGACATCAGGCTGATAACTGAAACCAGCGAACATGTCAGCGCAAAAGACGGAGTCATAAAGGCCATTGTTTCCGATAGTTCGGTTGGTTTTGGGATAAGGGTCATAGCTGATGGTGCTTGGGGATTTTCCTCCTCATCGACGGTGACCCCTGACGAAGTCGACAAAGTGGCCGCAGAAGCTGTTGCAATAGCAAAGGCTTCTGCCAAGGTCACGCATGACCCGGTCAAATTGGCCGAGATAGACGTCCATGTTGATGATGTTCCATCCGGGATAAACGATGACCCAAGGAAAGTACCACTTGAAAAGAAGGTTGCGCTTGCCCTTGATGCAACAAGATCAATGGAAGCTCAGGGTGTTATAGCAAGAAACGCAAGCGTCCATAATTCCTACCAGGAAAAATACTTTGGCTCCACCGAAGGTGCCATGATAAGGCAGGAAAAGATTGAATCAGGGGCCGGAATGGAAGCGTATGCCTCTGATGGAAAAACCTTTGTAAAGAGGTCTTATCCGCAGTCTTTTGGTGGAGACTTTGCAAGGCTTGGCTGGAGTTTTGTCGAGAACATGGACCTTCCTGGAAACGGCAAAAGGGTCTCGCAGGAAGTGCTTGCACTTCTAAAAGCCAAACCGTGTCCAAAAGGTAGAAAGGACATTGTCATAGACGGTGCCCAAATGGCGTTGCAGGTCCATGAATCACTTGGTCATCCAACTGAATTGGATAGGGTTTTTGGTACTGAAGCGGGATATGCTGGCAAATCTTTCATGATGCCGGACATGCTCAACAAACTTCAATACGGCTCAAAGATCGTTAATGTCACTGCTGATGCGACTATTCCCGGCGCTTTTGGCGGTTTTGCCTATGACGACGAGGGTGTGAAGGCGAAGAGAGTTTTCCTTGTAAAAGACGGGCTCTTTGTTGGCTACCTCGACTCAAGGGAAGATGCCGCAAAACTGGGCATGAAACCCATGGGTGCCATGAGGGCGAGCAGCTGGGCCAGAATACCAATTGTACGCATGGTTTCTGTAAATCTAGAACCTGGCAACCTAACTTTTGACCAACTCATCGGTGGAGTCCAGGACGGTATTTTTATGGCTACAACACTCAGCTGGTCAATCGATGATCACAAGCTCAACTTCCAGTTCTCGGCAGAAATAGGCTGGGAAATAAAGAACGGAAAGCTTGGTGAAATGATAAGGACCCCAAGCTATACAGGAATCACACCAGAATTCTGGAACTCCTGTGATGGCATTGGCAACAGGGACCTCTGGCATGTTTGGGGTGTTCCAAACTGCGGTAAGGGTGAACCAGCCCAGATAATGCATGTTTCGCATGGAACTGCTCCAGCAAGGTTCCGTAATATAGAAGTGGGGGTGGGTTCATGAGAATACTGGATATTGCCAAAATGGCCCTTTCTTTTGCCAGCGGTGACCAGGTGGACGTGCTGGTACACCATAATGACTATTCACTCACCAGATTTGCAAATTCATACATCCACCAGAACGTCAAGGAAAACAATATTGATGTCACAGTCAGGGTTGTAAGGGACAACCGTCAGGGAATCGCACAGACCAACATCGTCGACCCTGATTCCTTGAGGGATGTTGCACAAAAGGCTGGTCAGATAGCCGATCTCTCCCCAAAGAACCCTGTTGATATAAAACTTCCAAAACCAGCCGAATACATCGAAACTGGGAAACCGGATGAAGCAACAGCGTCCTTGACTCCTGAAGTGAGGGCTGATGCTGTGGCACAGATGGTCAATTATGCCAATCCGCTTGGCCTTACGCTTGCAGGCGCCTACTCTTCTGGCAGCGGGAGCCTTGCGATTGTCAACAGTAATGGCCTTGAAGCCTACAACGAATTTGCCGATGCCGAACTGAAGGTAACGGCAATGTCAGAAGATTCTTCAGGGGCCGCTGGTTTTTGGACCCCAAGGGTCAGTGAAATTAGCCCCCTCGATATCGTAAAAGAGGCCGCTGGCAGGGCGATAAGCAGCAAGAAACCGGCTGAAATCGAGCCTGGCGAATACGAAGTAGTCCTTTTGCACTATGCCGTTGCTGAACTCATTTCAATGATGAACTGGACAGGCATTTCTGCCAGGGCAGCCGAAGAGGGCAGAAGTTGGCTTGCAAATAATATTGGCAAGAAGATACTTTCCGACAAGATAACCATTGTTGATGACCCGTTTGATCCAAGGTCCTCGATGAGGTCTTTTGATTTTGAGGGTTTCCCGAAATCAAAGATGGTCCTTGTCGACAAGGGTGTTCCGGTTGATGTGGTCTATGATTCGTACTACGCAACAAAGACAGGCCACAAAAATACTGGCCATGCAATTCCAGCATCAAGTGGAGCACATCCACTGGCACTCAATGTTGTTGTCGAGGGTGGAACTTCAACTGTTGATGAAATGGTTTCAAAGATCAAAAAAGGTGT
>JAGOOO010000050.1 GCA_017992475.1 Caldisericia bacterium
TACATCGTGTGAAGGCATGGCACATCAAATCCTGTAAGCCACATGTCACGCACAATCACTATCTTGAGCTGGTCACGAGGATCTTTGAAACGTTTTGCGAGTGCCTCTCTCCCTTGCTTGTTTCTTATGTGGGGCTGCCATTCTGATGGGTCTGTGGCTGAACCAGTCATTACGATTTTAATTGAACCCTTTTCATCATTTTCGTGGTGCCATTCTGGTCTCAGGGTCACGATAGCATTGTAAAGGTCAACACAAATACGTCGGCTCATACAGACAATCATTGCCTTGCCATCCATCGCTTCAAGGCGGTGCTCGAAGTGATTGATAATGTCTTTGGCAATAAGCTTAATGCGTTTTTCTGTTCCGGCTACAGCCTCCAGTGCCGCCCATTTGGTTTTTAGTTTTTCTTTTTGTGCTGCCTCTTCACCTTCTGTTATTTCTTCAAATTCCTCGTCCAAGTGAGGTTTCTCTGCCTCGTTGAGTTCCAGTTTGGCTAGACGACCTTCATAATAGATGGGCACAGTTGCCCCATCTTCTACCGCGCGTTGGATATCGTAGATACTGATATAATCTCCGAAAACTGCCCGAGTGTTTTTGTCAGTCAAATCAATTGGGGTTCCAGTGAAACCAATAAAAGAAGCGTTTGGCAGGGCATCTCGCATGTGTCGTGCAAAACCATCAATAAAATCATATTGGCTCCGGTGGGCCTCATCTGCAATAACCACGATGTTTTGTCTGTTGGAAAGCTTTGGGAATACATCACCTTTTTCTTCTGGGAAAAATTTCTGGATTGTTGTAAAAATAATACCCCCAGAAGCCACATTCAGCATTTCGCACAAGTGGACACGGCTCTCCGCCTGGACCGGTTTTTGGCGCAAAAGCTCGTGGCAACGTGAAAATGTTCCAAACAGCTGGTCATCCAGATCGTTGCGATCCGTGATAACAACCAGTGTTGGATTTTCCATTTCTGGGCAAAGAACAATTCGTCCGGCGTAAAAAGCCATTGTCAGGCTTTTCCCGGACCCCTGGGTGTGCCAGACCACTCCGACACGGTGGTTGCCAGGTTTGCTGTCCCCATGTTGGCTTGTGGTAATTTTGCAATTGCAGGCGCGGATTGTCTCCTGAACAGCTTCATTGACTGCATGGAACTGGTGGTATCCGGCGATTTTTTTAATGACCTTTCCGTTGCCTTCGTCCTCAAAAACAACAAAGTGCCGCAAAAAATTCAAAAAACGCTTTTTATCAAAAAGTCCTTTAAACAAAACCTCCAGCTGCGGCATTCTTGAAGATGCAGGCTCCTTGCCTTCAATGGTTTTCCAGGGTGAAAATCTCTCCCGGTCTGCTGTGAGCGATCCCACCCTTGCCGCTAGCCCGTCCGAGATGACCAGAAATTCGTTGAAAGTGAATAGTGACGGAATCTGGTTCTTGTAGGTCTGGAGCTGATTGAAGGCACCCCAGATGGTTGCGTTCTCGTCTGCCACGTTTTTGAGCTCTACAACGGCGACAGGCAAACCGTTCAGGAAAAGGACAATGTCAGCCCTCCGGTTGTGCTGGCCCTCGACAACGGTAAACTGGTTCACTGCCAGAAAATTGTTGTTCTCCGGTTTTTCAAAATCAGCCACCCTCACCTTGTCGTGGACAGTTCGTCCTTTTGCCTGGTACTCGACATCAACCCCTTCGGTGAGCATCCGGTGAAACATCCTGTTGCACTGGACAAGCGAGGGCGAGTCTGGCCTGGTGATCTTGCGGAAGGCGTCTTCTATTGCGTCTGCTGGGACCTTTGGGTTGAGAGAGGCCAGGGAATCAAGCAAGCGCCTGGAGAGAACAACATCGCTGTAAGTTTCCCTCTCGGCGCTTGCCCCGTCTGGTGCGATGTTCGGGCCCTTTGCTGTCAGCCAGCCAGTGGTCCAGAGATACTCCATTGCGACTTCTTCGACTTCAGATTCGGTGAGGGATTTAATAATCATTGTTTAATATTCCTCTTGGAATAATTTGTCCAAATTTCTTCAATAGGAACCTCATCTAATGTTTTTCTTATCTTTTCTAAAGCCTTCTGGGAGTATCTTTTGTGAATTGTTTTATCAACAGGGATTTCTTTAAAATAGTCTGCATTTGATTGAATTTTTAAATGATTTATGACTGCTAACGTTTTGGGTACCGTAAGGTTTAATTTCTCTGCTAGTTTTTTTGCTCCGAGATTATAATAATCGAGTTCATTTACTCGTTTAACACCAACTACTGCAGCATTGGCTGTACCCTCGGGGACAAGTTGTATTGGTATGCCTTCTTTGTTGGAAATACGCAAAGATAACGTAGGGCCATTTCCGTCAGCAATAATATCGATTGCTGCTACACCAGTGAAAACTTGTTTCCAGTCTTCGCCGCTATTTAGCTTGTTGCCTATACGTTTTAAATCACTTGAACTAGGTTGTAATTTCTGGCCGTTTATTGTTGCATCAAGTATTGCTAATGGTCTAATTCTTGACTCTGCCTCGATCTGACGTCTTCGGCCAGGTTGGAGTAATTTTTTGATTTCCTTAATCTCTGAATCAAAGAGGTTAATTAGATCAGTTGGTGGAGTGATAGATATTGGAAGCACTCTTTTCGGCATGTAGGTTGCCAGATCTTGGTTAAAAATATCTTTAAGCAAGTCGCGAAACAAGGTTAATCCAGATTGCATATGGAGGTACAGTTGATTTTCTGTTATTTCCAATAGATAGTGTTGTGCTGCATCTCGTTGGGAATTTATTGATTCAAGTGTTAGCGCTTGATTTTTATTAAGAAAACTGAGACTTCCATCGCTTAGTCCTTTTCTTACGCAAGCACCGAAACCAATTGTTTCACGAGCCCTCTTTTCTCGGATGCTTCCACCACGGAGGACGATAGCTGCTTTAAGCAACATTTCAAATGCATGATCCAATTGAATTAACGATCCGCTAACTCTTCCACTTTCGTGTGGTCGATTAAAAAGTTCCACGCTTAGTAAAAGCGAATCACATGCTTTTCCGAGTAGCAGCTTGGCCTCACGTTTCATATAGTTTACCTCCCGATAATTTTTTCAGCGTCTTTTACCCGCAATTCCCCGGAAATGAGTTTTGGCAACAGTGTGTCTCGAATAGTGGCGAGAGTATGTGATATGTTGTCAAAGTTATCCATGTAAAGGAAAATATTATTTATGATTATATGGAAATATTGTAAAATATTTTTACTAGGGAGAATTAATACTTGGTTTTTTAGATCTGACTGTGTTAGTAGTGGTTGAGTCGATCCTCTATTTAGGGATTTATAATTGATCAATTTCATCTGAAAATAGAGAAATTCATAAGTTATATCATTGTGAGTTATTACAATTAATGTATTATCAGATGGCCAACAAGGTGTTTTGATCCGGAAAACTGAACCAAGAGTGCCCACTCTGCCAGTCAATAAAATTGGGCACTGAAAAAGTGGTTCTTTTACAAAAGCCATAGGGCCATTTCCACCCCAAAGGGATATTTTGAAGTTAGTTTGGTATTCAAGAGATTGTAAAGGAGGTCTTTTGCCACTAGCTATTTTTGCTAAATCCCCAAGTTTTCCTACCTCCCAGCCTTCGGGGATCTCGCCGAGTTCGGAGTCCACAAGCCGGTCCGGGAAAAGATCAAAAAGATGGGCCGGAAGACCGGGGAGCGACTGGCCGCGGCGCCACCGCCCCTCCATCTTGGCACGCACCGGCCCGAAGTCCACAAACCAGAACTTGAACAGCGCCTGTGCCATCGCCTCCAGCGTTTCGTTTGTCCGCCGGTTTAGCTCGATTTTGTCATCCAGCGTCCC
>JAGOOO010000051.1 GCA_017992475.1 Caldisericia bacterium
CACAGGTTGTGCTTCAAGCCCAAAGGACAACTCTGGTGGTAAAACAAACCAAAGCACATCCCAGCTCCAGGAAGGCCCTGATGGTCTCATCAGGGGTGCGATCAAACTCTCCAAGACAAAGGTCCATGAAAACTTGCCGGTGGAAATATCAGTCAACTTCCCTTTCGAGCCCCTTGATGTTAGCTATGCCACAAGGCTATCAGGTGCCAGTGCCTTAAAAGATGAGTACAAGACATTTAACTTCGTTCCTTCAAAGAACAAACCAAAGGGAACTTTGTGGACAGATACCTTCATTGCACCCAGGGACCCAAAAAGAAATTATCTGCCAATAGACAAACCAGTCAAATTCGAGGTTTTTGTTATGGCCAAGCCAAAGGATGGATCTCCCTCGGTTGGCTATGTGGACGATTTTTACACAGTCCCTACGCCAGTGCCATACTACAGCTATGACAGAAAGAAGATAAACCAGCCGCAAACTATTAGGGTACAATCAGGGCATCCTCTCCATCATGCCTTCCTAGAAGCCCCTGATGGCACCCAAAAACCCTTTACCAGGATCAATGACAATCTGTTTGAAATAGAGGCAACATTGCCCGACCCAGAAAAAGGCATGTACAAGGTAATTTCGTCTGATGATTACGGCTTTTCAGAAGAGATAACATTGTATACGATTGGCCCAAATACAAAAAGGATTTATTTCATGACAGAATATAGAACAAATAGCTCAGGGGAGTACAATGATGCAACAATTTTCTCGGCTCCACTGGACTTCAAAGACATTATAAAAGAGTACTCAATCAAGATGCTGTCTATTTCGGACAAGTACATGGAAGGATACCTCAAATACTCAAAGAGAACGAAAATAGGTCCCGGGATTGCCCATCTGGAAGGCATTTCAAAAGACAGGAAATGGCTCCTCGTAAGAACAGTGACTGGTGTTTCCATTGACAAAGATTACATGGAGGATGGCAGAAAACTAGATAGTGTTTCTGCTTCATATCTCCTGTTCTATGAACTGGAAACAGGCAAGATAAGAACCATAGGAGAGCCACATTATATAAAATACTACAAGCATGCAGAACCCGGCGATCTGATCAAGGAATTTGGCCCATACTACTTCCCTGTTTTTTGGGACGACAATGAAATGATACTGCTGGAGCAAACCAAGGAAAACAGGTTCTATGGTGGATCATACAAAGATCCCAGACTTAATGACGATTCATGGCAGCAGATTGAAGTTCCGTATGCCAAAGCAAAAGCGGTATCATTGTCCATGAGCGATTTTACACTCTCCCCCACAGACAATTTAAAGCCTGCAACACCATGGGTGTATTTTGCCGATCTTTCCGCAGGGATTATCGCATACTCTGATCCCTTTTACAAATCAACCAAAAAACACTCGTATTCTTCTGCTGGGCGGGGTGATTTTACCCCATGCATTATTTCTGATCTTTCAGGCCAAGCACCGCTTGAGCTGGATGTAATTGCAGCCAATCATTCACCTGCCGGTTATTACCCTTTTGGATATAATGGTTTTTCTCCAGGATATCTTGATGGAGAAAAGGTAGTATTTGCAAACATCATCTACAATGAAATCAAACCCAAGGTATTTGGTGAGGGAGTTGCCACAATGACTTACCAAAAAAAGGTTGTTGCATTCAACCTAAAAACTGGAAAAGGGACTGAGTTCAAGGATTTGACACATATATACGTCAACGAGCGGAAATATGATACAGATACTCCAGATGACAACAAGAACAGCATAGAAATGTTGATACTGGGCTGTTCGGATCCATCGTTCTCAGGTTTCTATGGTTTTAGATACGGCTATATTTCGTCATCCGATTCCTGGGACCCAGAGAGGTTCAACCAGGTAAAAATCACAAATGGCAAAATAGAAGTCAGCAAAGGCGAAAAAACCATGAAAATTATAAGCAATCTTTTTATCAGATAAGGGGGTGGATGAAAATGTCCTTAAAAAGGGTTTTGACTGTTGGCGCTGCAATTATTGTCAGCTTGGTAATTGTTTTGTTTGTTGTCTTTTACAGGGTCCCTACCCAAAAAGCCGCTTTGATCCCTGGCAGGGACTCTGTTTGTACGCTTGGCTATGACCTGGCGCATTTTGTGATAGACGCAGACCAGTCAACCCTGGAGTCAATAAAAGAAGCTCTCTCTACCAGGATAAACACAAACACTAAAGACGGGGCAGGCAATTATCAAGCATTGATTAACCAATGGAGCAAGATCATCAACCGCAAAGAAATTAGCAACACTATGGACTTCAATATCAATATTTATGAATATACCAGGGTCACAAAAACAATCTACAGGGACCTGTCAGGGAAAGAAATTTCCAAAGAAGAATGGGGGAAGCTCAGGGAAAAACTGCAGGAAAGATACACTTTAGAAACGAACCTGGCGGAATTATTGGAAAAAAGTAGTGAGGGTCTTCTTTCGCTTGAAGGTCAAAAGAAGATCGATAAGTCAATAAATTGGGTGGATGAACAGATGAAAAAAGTCTTGAAAGAGCCGGAGTCACAGATGGAAAGGGTGATATCTTTCAATTTTGAAAAAGAAAATGTGTTTTCAATTACCCTCTATGGCGAAGAAATCGATGGAAAGTATTACTTGAATCTTCTTAAATATCCCCAAGCGTAACCATAATGATCAGGCAATATCATCTAGTATAAAAACAGGTTCTTTGTTCGCCAATATATTCGAAGAAATAGCTTGAAATTGACGAAAGGGAGGCCAAGGCCTTCCTTTCAAACTAGAAACAACGAGAAATATCCATTTCACACAACATCTGAGAAAGACAAGCCAAAACACATGTGCAGCCGGAATAACCTTAACTGGCTACTTCAAATGTATTATCCTCTCAACCCTCTTCGCTGTGCCATAGGTGTCAGTGCAAGTGATAATAACATTATAGTCTCCAGCCTGGCTAAAAGTATGCTTGAATACAGCTTCGCTATCAGAATTTTTTAGATCGGCACTCTGGTCAGCACTGTTGTCGCCAAACGAGCATGTCAATTTGTAAGGCGAGGAGCCACCTTTTGCCCTGACCCGCAATTCTACTTCGTTGCCGAGTCTTGCATTGCCTGTCTTCAGGTCAATTCCCTTCCAGTTGACCTCAAACTGGAGGACTTCCACAGATTGTTGTCTTGGAATAAATATGGAGGCATAGTCTGTTTTTGAGTCCTGTTGCCCGGATGTGTGGTGTTTGCCCTGAACAGTTGCAAGATTTGTTAGTGTCAGGCCATTTTCCGGGACTTCTATTTTCTCGGAGAGTTTGAATGTGAGCGTGGCCGTAAATGCCCCTCCAACCCTCAAAGAGCCGACGGAGAATCTTACAGAAGTATTGGAAGCTGTTGCAGAGGGTCTGGAGGACACAAATTCAAGCTCCCTCGGGAACACATCAGTAAGGATGACGTCCACAGCATCTCCGCTGCCAACATTGTGGACAAAGATGGTATATGTGAACTTGTCTTTCTCACCATAGACAGATTTTCCGGCGTTCTTTGTTATCTTGAATTCCACCCTGCCATAGAACTCCACCTTAACGCAAGCCTCGGAATAATCAGACTTACACTCGGCACTGGCGCAAACGGTTGCTATCTGCTCAACATTTGAAGACCTGAGAATTACAGTTGCAACGCCACCTATGACATACGCCGAGGCATTAACACCACTTCCATTCAGGTTGCCAAAATTCG
>JAGOOO010000052.1 GCA_017992475.1 Caldisericia bacterium
TGGGTGACGGTGTCACTGGAAAAACAATACATGTTTCCATCCATTGACCCCACAAAGACCCTTTTGTCATAAATTGAGACAGCTGACAGGACCGGGCCACCAGTTTTATATGACCAGACCAAATCGCCGGTTTCTGCATCCAGAACATAAAAAGTACCTGACATTGAACTGGCATACACCATCGATCCCCCAACAACAGGAGAAGTAGCTGGAATACTGTCTATTGCATATTCCCACTTCGTGCTTCCATCAGATTTGTTGGCACAATAAATCTTCTTGTCCAATCCACCAAAATAAATACAAGATTTGTCAGATGCTATTCCGGTTATGCACTTTGGCAATTCCCTTTCCCAGCTCTTTTCCCCACCAGATGTGCTAAACGAGCACAACAGGCTGTCTATGGTGCCAAAAAATACTTTACCACCATATATGCAGGGCTCGCTGTATCCGACTGTTTTTCCACGGTGCCAGTAAGTCCATTGCTCCTTGCCACTCTTGGCATTCAGGCATTTTAAAAAATATGAGCTGGCAATATATATTTCATTGTCATAAAAACACGGAGAAGAAATCTCGTTGTTCAACACAACCGTCTTCCAGATTTCTTTCCCTGTTTTTGCATCAAGGCAATAGACAACTTGTTCAGTTGAAACACAAAAGACTTTTTCATCCGCAATGATGATTGCGCTGTTGAAAGACTCCCCCTTGTCTCTGTTCGCGTATTCCCACAACTTTTTGCCTGTCTTCTCGTCCAGGCACAAGACACTTCCACAGATTGTCCCAAAATAGATTTTCCCGTCAAAAAGCGCAGGTGTCGAAATAGTTCCGCCAATTGTTGCCTTCTGCTCATTCTTGCAGCTTTCGCCAATAAGGAAGTCCCATTTTTTTGACCCGGTGTTGATGTCAACACAATAAAACATGTTGCTTGCGTTGCCAAAATACATGAGCCCGTCTTTTATCACGGAAGACGAGTAGATTCCCCCACCAGTTTTGAATTCCCAGGTTTTTTTAAAATCCTTTGAGGACGGTGCGCAATCACTGCTGGCGTTCCCAGAGTGTTCCGGCCCGTTCATGTACATGAGCCAGTCGCATTTCACGGAAAAGGAATTCATTGGGTCAAAAAATTGGAAGACTGCAGAAATCAAGAATAATATTGCGATTGCAAGGTTGATCTTTCTCATGGTACCTCCTTTACCAGACCGCATATTATACTTTATTTGTGTCAATAATTCTTCACAAATTGTTTACAGATTTCAAGATCAATGTCAGGTTTACTTTGCAACTTATTTTATTAAAATGATCTTGCATCAATAAAAGTCAAGTTTTTTAAGATAAATTCTATGATGTAGTTCAAAAAACCAAAGGGGGTCAAAAAAGAGGGTGGGAAGATTGGCAAAACAGTGACGAGGAAACCCTCTAGAGATTATCGTATGATGACAAGTTTGCCAGCCACCTGCCCGATGTGGGTGGGGAGATGGTTTTGTTTTCCCACAGCACCATGTAAGCGAATACCCGCTTTCCTGTTTCCCGTGTCCGTAAAAGAAAGGAGATTGCAATGAAAACCAGAACAACAATAATTGTGCTTCTAAGTATGTGCATGTTATTTACAGGGTGTGGTGCTTCCAAACAAACAGATACAACCCCCAATGATAACACTCAAACTGGTGCGAAGCAATTTGAGACGGATTTCGAAGGGCGCATAACAGGTTTGATAAAACTATCAAAACCAGTGGCCTATGGTGGGGTAGAAGTGGAGGTTTCTGCAGATTTCCCGTTTGAGCCTGGGCAGGTGAGTTTCGGGCTAAGGCTTTATGGTTTGGATCTAAAACCATCCATGAAAGCACCTGTTGGGACCAAATGGTCAGATTCATTCAAATCACCTGACCAGACCAGAAATGGGTTGATTGTCAAACCAACTGTATTTGACGTTATCGTTGTGGCAAGTCCAAAAAATGGTTCAGAATCAATCAGTTGTGTGGCCCCACTGACCATCGTACCAAAACCAAAAATTGAAGTAAAATACAACCGCATGAAGATCGGACAACCACAAACCATCGAGCTTCAGGCATCGGAACCTATCTCGAGCGTGTGGATGATCGACCCCAATAGAAATAAAATCATATTCTCTACCACCGACAAAAAACTGTTCAGGCTCGAAACAGTTTTGCATGATGCAAAAGACGGCTTTGCAATGGTGCATGCAGAGGATGAGAAGGGTCTCTCGTTTGATAAGACCATCTATGTGGATGACCCAAGCCAGAAAAGGATGTATTTTATCAAAGGTGGTGCCAGAGGACCAAATGATTCCGAAACTCTTCATGAAGAACCAATCTATTCGGCCAGGCTTGATGGCAAGGATGTCGCTGTGTCATTTTATGTAAGAATACCAATACTTGCAGATCCTTATCTGGAAAGCCTTCTTAAATACTCAAAAAAGAAAAAGCTTGGGGCCCCAGACTGTTCCTTAAAAGGCATTTCACCAGACAAGCACTGGCTGCTTATTAATGCTGGCAATGGTATATCTTTTGAAAAAGACTACATGGAGGATGGGAGAAAACTAGATAGTGTTTCTGCTTCATACTTCCTGCTCTATGAGCTGGAAACGGGCAAGATAAAAACCATAGGGGAGTCACATTACACAAAATACTATAAGCACGCAGAGCCCGGCGATCTGATCAAGGAGTTTGGCCCATACTATTTTCCTGTTTTTTGGGACGACAACGAATTGATCTTGCTGGAACAGACAAAAGAAAATAAATTCTATGCAGAATCCACCTCAGATCCAAATATCATTTATAAAGGATTTCATGAAGTCCCCTATGCAAAAGCCAGAGGAGTGTCTGTTTCCATGAAAGATTTCACACTTTCACCAACTGAAAAATTCAACCCATTGACACCATGGGTGACTTACGCTGACCAGGCAACAGGAGTGGTGTGTTATACAAGCCCATTTGTACAACAAAAAAGTAACTCAACATTAAAAAAACCATCCTTAAATCTAGTATCAGATTTGTCTGGGAAACATTCGTATGAATTAAACGATATTTTGGCCCCTCATACACCTGATAAATTCAGGCTTACTCGTTGTGTCGTATATTCCACAACCCTGGACAACAATCAACCATCCGCAATAATTTTTGCTTCTTTTAGCGAAGATATACCAGGATTTGGAGAAATAAGGGAGATTGATCCTGACAACCCGCCAAAACAAAAACGCCTCGTGTTCAAACTCAACCTTTATACCGGCGAAATTGAGACCCTGCCTGATTTTGAAGACATGAAATTCACCCCTATTTCCATAGAATGCGGAACAGGCAATAGCGAGATTCTGGTAATAGCATCCAAAGCTATTGCAGAAATTATGAATTTTGAAGTAGGAAAATTCTTTATCGTTACCGTCAATGGAAACAAGGTGACCAAACAAGTTGGGGAACCAAGTATAGCTTCAGAGTATACTGGGATCTTTGTGAGGTGAACATGAGGAACTTTTTTCTAGTGATACTTTTGTCAATTTGCCTGTTAGTCACAGGTTGTGCTTCAAGCCCAAAGGACAACTCTGGTGGTAAAACAAACCAAAGCACATCCCAGCTCCAGGAAGGCCCTGATGGTCTCATCAGGGGTGCGATCAAACTCTCCAAGACAAAGGTCCAT
>JAGOOO010000053.1 GCA_017992475.1 Caldisericia bacterium
CGCTGAGACTCTTAGAGTTACCGACAAAGATTTTTTTGCTAAAAACAAACACATGGAAGGTGGCAAATGAAGGTATTGACCCTATTCCCAGCCGAGAACGCAATTGAAGCCTCTGTTTTTGATGGCAAGAGCAAAATATCAAGCGCAAATTTTGCTTATCCGGAATGCTTATGCGAAACTGGCTCGATTGCGGAAAAGATCGCCATACAAATGGGTGGTATGTCAACTGATATAGGAATTACTTGCTATTCCATGGCTCCTCAAGCATGTAACAAAATCACGATATTGGACAATGAGCTTTCTTCAAAGATAGCCTGTGACACCTTTGGCCATGAGAAAACCAATATATGTCCACAGATACTTTTGTCGCTTGCCCCAAAAAAAGCCATGCTTGTATATCCGCTTACTTATGGTGAGTTACCGCCTGTTGCTGTGCTTTCTGGTATACCTCAAATCCAGCGTAGGATAGTTGCAAGAACATTTGAACACCTTCTTGGTGCAAAAGAGTTGTGCAAAATAACTGGTAAAGAATATGAACAATCCAATATTATCTCAATTTATTTGAGCAGTGATGAGATATCTGCATGTGCCCATGAAAAGGGTGGAGTGCTAGATATTGAAGATTCCTACGATGGCGAAGGCGCTATGACGCTAACCAGATCAGGGTTTTTTGGTCAGAGATGTGTTTATAAAATGGCCTTTTCTGGCAAATATACCAAAGAGCAGATGCTTGAAAAGGTGAGAGGAAAATCGGGCATTCTAGGCCATCTTGGGACATCTGATCTGAATGAAGTCAGAAAAATGGTAAAATCTGGCAACAAGAAAGCAGAAGATGTTTACAAAGCTTTTGTCTATGGAGTAGCAAAATCAATTGGAAAAATGGCTGCAAGCCTCAAAGGGAAAGTTGATGGCATTGGATTAATTGGATCACTGTCTACTGATGGGGAATTGGTTGCAGAGCTAAAGAATTATGTTGGTTATATCAAAAATCCAGTCCCTCTTGGAATTGACCCTTCATCTGCACTCATGGAGATTGCTGTCACACACAAGGAAAACTGATATGGAAGCAAGAATATTTATTTTTGCCGGCACCACTGGTACCGGCAAGACAGAGGTTGCCATAAATTATGCTCTCTATCTCCACCAAAACGATGAAAAAGTTGCCCTTTTAGATTTTGATGTTGTCAAACCATACATACGAATCAGGGATAAAGCGGACATCTTGAGAAAGGCTGGACTTGAAGTCCTGATGCCGGAAGGATCAATTGCTTTTGCTGATATGCCAATAATTCCAACACACTTGTATGCGTGGGTGGCGGACAAATCCAGAAAACTCGTTGTAGATGTCGGTGGCGACAAGCAGGGTTCAACAGCACTTGCGCAAGTGATGCCAAGGATCGAAACTAATGGATACGAGTTTATATTGGTAGTAAATCCTTTTAGACCATTTTCCAAAACTGTGGATCAGATAAAGACAATTGCGGGTGAGGTTGCTTTTGGAGCACGTGCTAAATTCACGCATATTGTTGCGAACCCACACCTTAAGGAAAAAAGTACAAGAAAAGACTTCCTTGAAGGCTTGGAAATAGTAAAGCAAGCCTCAAAAGAAATGGAACTTCCAATAAAATTTGTGGCCGTTTCACACGAATATCTGAAAGATGTTACTCAGGATGATCTTCCAGCTCCAATGCTTCCATTGCAACTTTTTATAAAATATCCTTGGGAAGAGAAACCAAGAGTCAATTGGATATATAGAAGAGGTTAATTGTTGTTGTAGAAATTTGTTGAGGTCTTGGTTTTCTTTTTGCAGCTAGTGGCATCCTTTAGCACAGATTCACCGCACAAAGGGTTTATCCCAAAAAAGTCCAGGATTGTTGCTCCAACATCGCAAAGCGATTGCCTTGTCCCAAGATCAACACCCTCATAACCTTTCATGTAGCACATCAACATGGTGTATTCTCTTGTATGATCGGTGTGCTTCTCATGTGTTGGGTCACAGCCATGATCAGACGCCACTATTAGAAGATCATCATTGGCAAGAGACATGAGGAATTTGGGCCATGCCTCATCAAGCTCTGCAAGTGATTTTGCATACCCCTGTTTGTCGCGTCTGTGGCCATAGAGCATGTCCAGGTCTTCAAGATTGGCAAAGACGAAACCATGATACATCTGCCTATACATTTTTGTTCGCTCAAGGCACTCAATATTGCCAGGTGGATTATCAAAAGTATCAAGGTATTCTGGGAAAAGGTCAGCTATGCGTCCCACCCCAGATATGTTTATATTGCGTTTTTTGAGCTCTGAAAGGACATTTGGTTCCGGGATCTTGAGTGTAAAATCCCTTCTCCTGGAGGTTCTGTAATAATTTCCTGGCTCACCAGCAAATGGCCTGGCAATTACCCTCGCAAAGCTGTCTGGTTGATTAAAGTTGTTCCTTATTGTTTTGCAAATCTCATAAAGTTCGTTTACTGGTATCGTATTCTCATGGGCTGCAACCTGAAGTACGGAATCGGCTGATGTATAGATTATCGGCATGCCAGTTTTTTGGTGACGCTCTCCAAGCTGTTCGATGATTTTTGTTCCTGAAGCTGGTTGGCCACCAAGGAGTCCTCTCCCTATGAGCTTAGATATAGTATCCATGATCTCTGAAGAAAACCCATCTGGGAAAACGTTAAAAGGATTAGTTTTTGGCTGACCCATCATCTCCCAGTGGCCTTCTACTGTTGATTTGCCTGATGATTTAGGAACCATGCGACCTGTTGATGCCTGGCTTGGTCCATCCCTGCCACAAAGTTTATACAGACCAAATTTTGTGAGATATGGTAAATTTAATTTGCCATTTTCAGTTGCATGGGAGAGAGTTGACGTACCTGCATCCTCGTACTGTGCAGCATCAGGGAGACACCCAACTCCTAGACCATCAATAATCAGCAGAACAGCACTTTTTCCGTTCATATAGAATTATATTAATGTCTAAATTGATTGTTCTGGTTAAATAAGAATAAACCACTTCCAGATATTTCACTTTTTACCATAGTTTTCTTAAAATCACCTTCACTTCTAAAATTTGTGAAATTTTGATTATATATAGCTTAGTTCTGATTTGACCTGATAACAGGTCAACAAGATTCAAAATGTGAAATTATTGTTGAATGTTGTCACGCCATCATTCAACATGGTGGATTTTGGACTTTTTTACGATATAATGATATATTACCGAAAAATAAGCGAAAATATAAAATCATTGTTTGTAAGAGGATACAGCATTTGCGTGATGATTTGTGAACCTAGTACAAAACTAGTGTAAATATCTCCAAAATGGACCATTGCATTTAAGATTGAATTGTGATTGAATACTAACATAAATTCAGGCGAAAGGAGCCAAACATATGAAAAAACTACTAGTTGTTTCAGTACTGTTTGCCTTAGCCTGTGGTTTGATGATGCCGGTGACCTATGGAACCAATGGTTCAACGGCTTTCAGACCATATGGCTGATGTCCTTCTGGAGGAGGCGGTGCGCCTCCACCACCACCCGCAGGTGCAACTACCGGTGGGTCAGCTGATACCGATTTGGCATCGGATCCGACGCCAAAGAGCTGGTGCAGCAATGTTCTTGAGAATGACACAATCAGACTTCCATT
>JAGOOO010000054.1 GCA_017992475.1 Caldisericia bacterium
TCGCTTGTTGTAGACAATGATCATCTCGTTGTAATTGGAAGAGTAAAAGCAGTCATCAGACAGTTTTAGATGGCCATGTGCTCCCAGAGATAATTTGAATGCCTCTGGCTCGCAACTGTGGAGGTTTCTGCATGACCAGGCAGAATTTCAAAGTCGTCTGGAAGTTCCTTCCAGAGCCTCGTCAGTGAATTTTTCATGTCCTTCATATTGCCGCCTGGGAGATCCGTTCTGCCGATGGAACCATCAAAAATTATGTCTCCGGTAAAAATTCCCCTGTGAAATTTTAGGCAGATATGACCCGGACTGTGCCCTGGGGTCCAGAGGACCTTAAATACCACTGGTCCCAAATGGGTTTCCATCACAATCTCCTGACCCTCTTCCAAAAGGATGTCGGCCGGCTCAGATGTAACAATAGGCGGTATGGCTGATGAGAGGTTTTTTTCAGGATCAGAAAGGTTGCCGGCTTCGATGCTGTGTATTGCCAGTTTGGCACCAGTTGCCTTCTTCACTGCATCATTGCCTGCGATGTGGTCAAAATGGCTGTGTGTATTGATAATAAACCTGACCTTCAATGAAAGCTCATTAATCCTATCAATGACCGGATCAATCTCAAATGATGGGTCCACAACAATCGCTTCCTTGCTTCCAGGGCAATAGGCCAGATAAGTGTTGTTTTGCTGTTCAAAATTTGTGATGAATCTCTCTATATCCATTTTTCTCAAAAAACCTTTCTTGAATCAAGCATTATTGTTACAGGACCATTATTCTCTATGTCAACAACCATGTGCGCACCAAAGATACCTGTCTGGACTGGAATATCAGCTTTGTTGATTCTCTGTATGATTTGCTCGATGAGACTCTTGGCATCTTCTGGCAAAGCAGCCATTGTGAAATCAGGCCTCTTGCCCTTTCTCACATCGCCAAACAGTGTAAATTGAGAAACAATAAGCACCGATCCACCAATCTGGGTTACATCCAAATTCATCTTTCCTGCATCATCCTGAAATATTCGCATTCCAAGGATTTTTGTTGCGATATAGTCAGCATCCTGCTGGGTGTCCCCCTGGCCAACACCAACAAAAACAAGCAATCCAGATTCAATTTGGCCAACAATTTTGCCATCCACAGACACTGATGCCCTGCCAACCCTCTGCACAACAGCCCTCAATGCCTCACCACCTTCTTTACCTCAGGCACTCTTTCGAGTCTGGAGATGAGGTCCTGGAGTTCCTTGATGGATGTCACTTCAACGGCGAACATGACACGCGACCTTTGTGTGTCCACAGGTGTTGCTTTTGCCATCTGGATGTTTACGCCCTCTTCCGAGATGACGCTTGAGAGTTTTGCCAAAACACCAGGTTTGTTTTCAACAGTTGTCGAGATATTGACGACATAGGCCCTGACCAAATCACTCTTTATCCACTCAGCCTCAAGTATCCTTTCACTGTCCTTTTTGAGTTGGGCCAAATTTTGACAATTGACCCTGTGAATACTTATACCTCTCCCCCTTGTTATGTAGCCAACAATCGGGTCACCATATATCGGGTTGCAACACCTTGCGAGCATCAAAGGTGCGTTGTCTATTCCCTTTACCGAAATCATTGGTGAACCCTTCCCAAATTTGGGGAGCTTTCTTGGCTTTGGCAATGCTTTTACTGGTTCCGGCTCATCCTTTTGTTTTGGCTGTTCTTCTTCGGTCTGTTTCCTAAACCATGATCTGATTCTTTCCTTTGTAGAATGTGCAACAACAAATTTGAGCCAGTCCCTGGAAGGACCGTTTATGTGCTTGCTTGTGAGTATCTGAACCCTGTCACCAGTCTGCAGCTTGTATGAAAGCTGGACAATCTGACCGTTGACTTTTGCGCCAATACAGCTATGGCCGACATTGGTGTGGATTCGATATGCAAAATCCACCGGTGTAGCGCCAACTGGAAGGTTGATGATGTCGCCTTTGGGAGTGAAAACAAGGACTTCATCTGAGAAGAGGTCTGTTTTGACCATCTCCACAAACTCGTCTGAAGGCTTGATTTCTCTTTGCCATTCAAGGAGCTGGCGGAGCCAGGAAAGTTTCTGGTTATAATCTGGAGAGAACTGGATTTTCCCTTCCTTGTAACGCCAGTGGGCTGCAATGCCATATTCAGCATCATCATGCATCTGGTGCGTCCTAATCTGTATCTCGACAGGATTACCCCACGGACCAATAACTGTGGTGTGCAAGGATTGGTAACCATTGGATTTTGGCACCGCGATGTAGTCCTTTATTCTCCCAGGCAATGGCTTCCATATTGAATGGACGATACCAAGGACTTTATAACAAGTAGAAATATCATCGACCAACACCCTAACTGCATGCAGATCAAAGACTTCGTCAAGTCCCTTTTTCTCGGCCTCCATTTTTTTGTAGATCGAATAAAGGTTCTTTGCCCTGCCAGAAATCTCGCATTTTATGTCGTTGTTCTGCAGGTATTCGGAAAGCTCCTCCATGACCTGCTGGACAAGCTTTTCCCTCTCAGATCTTTTCAGTGCCACCTGTTTGCTCAAATCGTAATAAATCTCCGGCTCAAGATAGCGGAAGCTCAGGTCTTCAAGCTCCCACTTTATCCTGTATATTCCAAGCCTGGATGCCAGAGGCACAAAAATCTCCATTGTGTCTGTTGCGATTCTTTTTTGTTTGTCTTTTCTAAAAACCTCCACAGACCGCATATTATGGAGCCTGTCAGCAAGTTTTATCAAAACCACCCTGATGTCTGATGCCATCGCAAGAAGCATTTTTCTGGTGTTTTCAAGCTGCTGCTCCTTGGATGACCTAAACTGTACCTTTGACAGCTTTGTCACTCCCTGGACAATAGAAAGAACCTCCAGGCCAAATTTTTCCTTTAGCTCTTCTTCTTTGAGGGGTGTATCTTCAAGCGTGTCATGCAGAATTGCAGCTTGCAGCGTTGGAAGGTCTGTTTCCAGCTCAGCAAGAATATTGGCCACACTCAAGGGGTGTGTTATATAGTCCTCGCCGCTCTCCCTTTTTTGGCCAGCATGATACTTTGATGCTGTCTGGTAGGCCTCTAGAAGTTTCCCTTTGACATCACCAAGATATTTCGTCTTTTCAACCAACTCCTGGAATAGATCGTCAGGATTGGCATTCATGGTAACCATTGGGGGAGATTATATTTGCATGTGACTGCTCAGGTCAACACATAAAGATTGAATTGATTGCGCAAAAAATACACAATTTTGCTAAAAATCGACGTTTTCACTGATATTGTCATATTTACAAACCATGATATTTAACTTTTCCAAAATCAAAATAAACCATTTCTCAATAAAGAAAATACGGCTTGAAAAAATAATTTGTTAACATAAACTGATAGAGTCTGAAATGTATTTGTTGAATTAATTTATTGGAGGTATGCCATGAAAAGGCTGAAACCTGTATCAATCCTAATCATTTTCACTTTGCTCCTGTCATCATTGACTATCTTGTCCATAAAAGCCAGCGGGCCTCTTTTTAAAATTTATTTCACAAGAGAAAACGCCACGAGAGAGGTTTTGACCCTTTCCGGAGCAAGCATCATTGAAGATTACGGATGCTTTGTTCTTGCAA
>JAGOOO010000018.1 GCA_017992475.1 Caldisericia bacterium
GGGTTTTCAGCCAACCAAGACCAGCAGATATAACAGCAACACTTGAAAGGCTGGAGGCCGCCACATCAAAAGCTGATATCAAGAAGGTTATTGAGAAGGTACTTCCACTCTCTTCTGAAGGTCCGGCGCTCATTGACTCACCAGTCATTATTTCGGGCGGCAGGGGTATGGGATCTCCGGAGAATTTTAAGCTGATAAAAGAACTTGCCAAAAAACTTGGTGCTGCATATGGTGCCTCCAGAGCAGTCGTTGATTCCGGATGGATAGACTCCTCTCACCAGGTTGGTCTGACCGGCAAGGTTGTCTCTCCAAGGCTCTACATTGCATGTGGAATATCAGGTGCTGACCAGCACCTCGCCGGAATGAGGACATCTGATGTCATTGTTGCAATAAACCGTGATCCGGATGCGCCAATATTCAAGGTAGCCTCCTACGGCATTGTCGGGGACTGTGTTGAGACCCTTACGCAGCTGATTGAGCAACTTGGCAAGTAGCAAATAAAAAAAACCAGTAGAAAATAAGATGGGCCAGTTTTGTGCTGGCCCGTTTTTATTTTTGAAGGAAATATTATCTTTTGAAAATATTGTTTCCTTTGCTATCTATTGCAACTATAGCTGGAAAATCCTCTACTTCCAGTTCATAGACTGCCTCTGGACCAAGCTCTGGAAATGCAAGCAGTTTCGCTTTCTTCACCTTTTTTGCAAGCAGTGCCCCTGCCCCTCCGAGTGCCACGAGATAAACACCACCGAAATCAACAAGGGTTTTTGTGACCTCTTGCCCCCTTGGCCCCTTCCCGAGCTGTGCTGCAATGCCAAGCTCGAACATTGTTCTTGTGAAAGGGTCCATTCTTGAAGATGTTGTTGGCCCGCAGGATCCAATCGGAAAACCTGGTGGTGCCGGTGACGGGCCTGCAAAGTAGATTATTGCCCCTCTTGGATCAAACGGGAGTTCCCTCCCTTCCTGCATCATTTTTAGCATGGCTTTGTGGGCCGCATCTCTGGCTGTGTAGATTGTTCCAGTGATCAGAACTTCATCACCACAGGCAAGATTGGCGAGGGATTTTTTTGAGAGCGGGGTTGTTAGTCTGTGCTCCTTCATATCTCACCCGTTGCCTTTCTTGCGGCGTGGCACTGGATGTTTACTGCAACTGGCATTGTCGCAATATGACAGCCTGTTGATAGTATGTGCACATCCAGAACTGAAATTTTGCCGCCAAGCCCCGCCGGGCCGAAGCCAAGATTGTTGCACAATTCCAGTATCTCTTTCTCCATGTCACCCAATTCTTCAGATCGGTTCTCTGCCAGCAGGGCCTTTTTTGCCAGCAAGGCGCACTCTTCAATTGTTCCACCGAAACCTATCCCGACTGTTACTGGTGGACAGGCCGAAGGACCATTCTCCCTGACTGTTTTGACAACAAAATCGACGATGCCCTGCTTTCCTTCGTATGGTTTGAGCATTGCCAACCTGCTTGCATTTTCGGAGCCACCCCCTTTGGGTGTGACAGTGAGCGTTATTTTGTCACCATCAACAATTTGTGTGTGGATTATTGCTGGAGTGTTGGTTTTTGTGTTTGTTCGGTCAACGCACGAATGCAGGACAGATGGCCTCAAATGGCCTTCGCTATACCCTTTGGCAACGCCATCTTTTATTGCCTCATAGATGTCAAAATCAAGGTGAACATCTCTGCCTGCCTCAAGAAAAACAACTGCAAGTCCACAGTCCTGGCAGATTGCCAGCCCGGTTTTTTCAGCGATCTTATAGTTTTCGATTATCTGCGATATGAGTTTTTTCCCAAGCGGGGATGTTTCATTCTCAAGTGCCCATTCGAGTTTTTCTTTTTGGTATTTTGGGAGCACGAGATTCGCTTTGATGCACAGACTGGCAACCAGATCAACGAGCCCTTCCCTTTTTATCGACTTCATCAAGTCAAATGATAGCATCTTTTGGCTTTTTGCAAGCCAGCAAACTGTGATCAGCTGTTTTCGACACCATCAAGCTTAACTGAAACGACCCTTGAGGTTCCGGTGGTGTCAAGCGTTATGCCGTAAAGCGCATCGCACCAGCGCATGGTTTCCTTGTTGTGTGTTATGACAACGAACTGCGTTTGCTCTGCCTCATTCCGGAGCAACCTCGTAAATCTTTCTATGTTGCTGTCATCAAGGGCCGCATCCACCTCGTCCAGGACGCAAAACGGCGAGCTTTTTGTCTTGAAGAAGGCAAACAGCAATGCAAGGGCGGCCAGGGTTTTCTCACCCCCTGAAAGGGCGTGGAGTGTCTTGAGCTTTCTGCCTGGCAGGATAAATTCGACCTCAATCCCCTCGGTTTGTCCGTTTTCCCCGGTGATCCTGCGCAGATTGCCTATTGCACCGGCAAAGAGTACGTCTGCAAGCGTCCTGAAATGGCTCTCCACCGAGCGGTAGGTCTCTTCAAAAGTTTTTTTTATCCTCGTTTCCACTTCGGATAGCGACGATCTCAGGTTTGCTTCGGTATGTGCGAGATCGGAGAGCTGGCCGTTCAGAAAATCCAGTCTTTCTTTGGCTTTCACCGCCTCGTCCTTGGCGGCCATGTTCACGGCGCCGTATTGGGCGAGTTTTTGTGCTGTAATTGACAACTCGGTTTTGGTTTCTTCAATATCGCAATCATCAATGGGATCAGATGGTTTTCCACCCAACTCGGCTATTTTTGAGAGGAGGTCTTCCCTTCTTACTTTCAGCTCCACCTGTGAGAGCTCTATCTGGTGAAGGTCGTTGTTGTATCTTGCCAGTCTTGCCCTAACATTTTTTGTCTGGTTTTGCCTTTTTTCCTGCTCTTCAAGTATCTCACTTTTTGATTTTTGTATCTGTTTTTCAATACTTTCTGTGTGCAGGATGGTCATTTTTGCGGTGTTGAGTTCCCTTTCAGCCTCGATTATTCCAGTCTCCAGCTCCCTTGCATCTTTTTCTGCCTGGGTGGTGGATTCTGAAAGCTTGAGCAGCCTTGTTTTTCCTTGATCAAATTCTGATACCAGTTTTTCTTTTTCTCTCTGGGAGTCTTCAAGGTTCTTTTGGGCCTGCATTTTGGTTTCTCTTACCCCGGCAAGCCTTCTTTCAAATTCAACCTGTTCTTCCTGAGTCCTGAGTCTTGTTGCGTCAAACTCGGAGAGTTTTGCACCGTTGGCCCTTGTCTCCTCGACGCAGGCCCTGAGTCTTTCGGCAAAATCCTCCTTGTCTTTTTCGCATGTGGCCATTTCTTTTTCGTACTGGGTGAGGGACTCTGCCAGTTTTGCAAGCTCGGAAGCCCTTGCCTCGGCCTGCCTTGCCTCGGCCTCTTTTTTTGCCCTGAGTGCTGCCATCTGGCTGGACAGCTCCAGCTCTTTCTTGGACAATCCGGCCATTTCCTGCTGGGCAAGTTTCTGTTTTTCCCTGGCCTCCTTGAGGCTGGTTTCCAGTGCTGTTTCCTTTTCTGAGAGCCTGTCCAGGTTTTCAGCTGAAAATTGCATTTGGGTCTCTATTTGTGCTTCGCTGGTCTTTTCGCTGAATTGCAGGAAATATGTCCCTCCAAAACATATAAACCCGTCTCTTGAAACCACTATGTCGGAGTCCTTTCCAAATGCATCCAGGACATTTTCTGAAACTGAAACTGTTTTGTTGTCGATGGCTATTGTTGCCCCAGAATTTAGAGGTAGTTTCTTTGCCACCTCAAGCAGATTATTCTTGCTGGCGATGATCCAGTCCAGCTGAGACCTTGCGAGGTCCGCATCCTCCTTTGAAAGCCCCGAGAGATCTGCTGTTTTTGAGAGAATGGGTTTTCCAAGTTTTGATGGTTTGAAGGCCATCCCGTCAAGTATTTTTCTTAATTTCTCAACTTCTTTGGCTGTCTGGGTTTTTTCAGCCTGCACAGACATCAGTTCACCCTGTATTTTTTGGGCATTATCAACGAATGATGCAAGCTGGCCCTCCAGCCTTGATCTTGAAATTCTTGTTTCTTCAAGCTCCCTGTCAAGGTTTCTGTCATCTTGCGTCTGCGGGAAGGTTGTTTCTTCAAGCTCCCTTGTTCTTGATTGTGCCTGCCTCTTGCGTTCGGTGAACAGTACCAGTTTTGATTGCATCTCCTGAAGCCTTGATCTTGCATCGTCGGCTTGCCTTTTTGACTGGTCAAGTTTTGTCTGAATGTTCTGGCGTTCCTTTTTAAAATCTGTCAGTTCTGGCCTGGCTTTTTCGGTCTCTTCCAGTTCTTTTTCGCATTTTGCGAGGTAGACAGAGCGTTTCTCAATTTCCTCCTCAAGTTGTGAAAGGTCATAAACGAGCTGTTTTTCACGCCTTTTCAGCGATTCTTCTTCGAGGGTGGAATTGCGCAATGTCTCCTGCGCTGTGGCAAGGCTTGCCCTCATATGTTCCAGCTGGGCTGTTGCCCTGGTTGAATTGACGATGGCACTTTCCCTTGTTGCCAGCGCCGCAGACCTTTCCTTCTCGAGTTCATCTAGTTTTGCAGAAAAATCCTCAACTTCCTCAAGTTTGTCTATCTCGGCCTGGGTCTCCTTGCGTTTCAGCTCCAGCACCTTTGATTTAGACTCAAGCGAGTTTGATTCAAAGACATTTTCTCTAAGGTCGACAAGATGGAGCTGGAGTTTGAGGTGGCCCAGCCTGTCTGTTAGAACCTGGTATTTTTCCAGCACCTCCGCCTGGCGGGCAAGGTTTTCGTATTGGTACTCCGATTCGCTTGCATGGGCAGAGATTTTCTCCATCTGGATTTTGGCCTGGTCCAGTTTTGATTCGACAGAGCGTTTTGTCGTCCTGAGGACATCAACTCCGGCGAGTTCCTCGAGCACTTTCAGCCTTTCGGCAGGTGTTGCTGAAATTACCTGCTCGACTTCTCCCTGGCCAACGACCGAGTAGGTCTGTTTTCCCAGTCCGGTTCCCCTGAAGAGGTCTTCAATGTCTTTCAGCCTGCATTTTGTGTCATTTATCAGATACTCGTTTTCCCCGTCCCTGTAGCACCTTCTGATTATCTGGACGAGTGATTGTTCAATCGGATATTTTCCTTCCCTGTTATCAAGCGATATTGCAACTTCGGCCATACCGAGGGGCTTTCTTGCTCCGAAACCAGCAAAAATTATGTCGGTAGGATTTGATATCCTCAACAGCCTTGCCGTGTGCTCTCCTATCCCCCACCTTACAGCGTCGACAAGGTTGCTTTTGCCGGAGCCATTTGGGCCAACCACGGCGGTCAATCTGTGGGAAAGCCTTATTTCAACGCCTTCGGCAAAGGTCTTGAATCCTTTTATTTTTACCGACTTAATGGACATCAGAAAGCATTTTAGGGCCTGGCCGCTTTTCAATCAATGCTTGATTAGGTTTGGCAGTTTTGGTACGATCTAGTCGTGTTTAGAACAAACATTTTCACTGTTCATTCTGTCCTCAAGGAGGGGAGCAGTGCCAATTTACCTTGACAATGCAGCCACCAGCTTTCCCAAGCCAAAGGGAGTACTGGATCAGGTAACCGATTACATGAAAAATGTTGGTGGTGTACCAACGACAGGCTATGCCTGCAAGCCACATGCCAACGCAATGGAAATTGTAAATGAATGCAGAATAGCACTTTCCAGACTCATTGCAGGATCAACCCCGGAACAGATATATCTTTGCAAATCGGCAAGTGAGGCCATTTCTGCAATTATGCGCGGTGTTGTGGAAGTTGGTGACAAGATTGCCATCAGTGATGGTGATCCGTGGCCTATTCAAGTCCCGGCAAGAGAACTGGAGCAGAAGGGTATAACTGTCGCCAGGCTTCCCTTTGATCATGAGCTTTTTGTTAATCCCAAACATCTCGCAAAGGTTGCCCAGAAAGTAAGGGCCGTTTTTGTTTCCCATGCTTCAAACATCACTGGCACCCTTGCACCGATGGGTGAGATATCAAAAGTATGCCAGGAAGCTGATACAATGCTTGTTCTTGATGCTTCCCACACAGTAGGCGTTTGTCCAATAAACCTGAAACATGTAAAAGCAGATGCAATAATTTTCTCAGGCCACAAGGGTCTTTATGGCCCGACAGGAACTGCGGGTGTTTATGTTTCCCCAAGGCTCTCGGAAAAATTGACAAAACTCTCGAAGACCAACCTTTCTGTCCATCAAATATTGGAAGTTGGAACACCCAACATGGCTGGATTGTATGGGCTACTGGCAGGAGCGAGATTTGTTGATATGGAAGGTGTTGAGAAGATATGGTGTCACCATAAATTATTGAGAGAAAGTTTGGTGACTTCGCTTGAGACAGTTAAAAAAGTGAAGGTGGTTGCGCCTGAAACGTGGGATGGAATTGGTATATTGTCTTTTTCTGCAGGCGACCTTCCAATCAACACCATGGCCAGGCTGTTAGAAGAAAGATACGGGCTGGTGGTTGGAAATGGTCTCTTTGCAAATGAAGGTGCTATGAGGACACTCAATCTTTACCCGCAGGGCACGCTCAGGGCATCGGTTGGCTATTTCAATACGGTATCCGATATGGAGTATCTTGCCACCTCACTTGCCAGAATAGTTGGAGGTTGATCCGTGAAATCCATAAAAATTATATCTATGGCCACATTATTAGTAACACTGGTTTTATTTTGTGGCTGCCAGAGCGCTACGTTAATTGATACTGAGACAATGCCAAGCTGGAAGTCACCAAGAGGTGGCTTCTACAATAACTCCGGTACGATGCTTGCCCCAAAGCAACCACTCAAGGTTGTTTGGGAAACGGAAATCCCCAACCAGACACATTGCAATCCGGTAGCCGCAGGTGGAATGGTTGTTCTCTCAGATGACAAGGGTGTTGTCTACTGCATCGATGGTGAAAATGGAAACCATGTCTGGGAAAAACAATTTTATGTTGGCCAGATAAGTCCTGTAATTTCCAAAGGAAGGGTTTTGTTTGGTGACCAAAGTGGTTTTTTCTACTCATTAAACCTTGCAGATGGTAGACAGGTCTGGTCAAAAACACTTTCTTCACCAGTTGTTGGCTGGCCAACCATTGATGGTGATAGGGTTTGGGTTGTAACCAGAGATGATCTGTATTGCCTTGAAGAGGCCCAGGGAACCGAAATCTTCAAAAAAAGCTATGGAGTTCAGCTGACGCAAACCCCTTCGCTCCAGAGATATATCAACCTTGTTGCATCTGACACAATCATTGCGGTTGTTCCCGAGGATGGTAAGGAAGTATGGCGTAAGAAGCTGGAATATCCAATAATTGGTCCTGCTGTGTGTGTGAGAGACGAATTGTTAGTGACCAGCGGAAAACTTCTTAAAATAAATGCCCTCAATGGTGAAATTGTAGAATCTTATGAATTTGATACAGGTTCGAAAGACAAAAAATATAAGGTGGACATAGTCTCCCCTCCATCTGTATATGTAAGCATGGTGGCAATTGGACTGAGCAACAACATGGTTGTTGTTGTTAGGCAGATAGATCTTAAACCAGTCTGGGGCTTTGGCACGAACAAGCCAGTGACATCAAGTGCAATAATTACTAAGGAGTCAGCTTTTCTCGCGGCAGATGATGGCAAGTTGTATGTCATTGATGTGAAGAATGGCAACTGGCAGTGGCACAATAACTTCAAATCACCAGTTGTTGGTGCGGCGATATTAGACACTTACCTGTTTGCTTTGTCAGAAAGTGGCATTTTGCGTCGCATGGATCAGGGTGGCGAGCCACTCACCCAGGAAGAGATGAACAAGTAAGAATCAAAGCTTCCTGACAAAAGGCACTTTCAGGAACCATATAACCCCGAAAACTAATGCTATGGCTTCGCCTGTTATTGAGGCAATCGGTGTTCCAACTATTTCAGCAAATGATGTTGTAAGTAATGAGCCCACTGGAAAGAAACCTTGGAAAACAAGCGTATATATGCTCATCACTCTTCCCCTCTTGGAGTCTTCTGAGTTTAGTTGGATGAGGGTGTTGATAGTTGCATTCTGTATCATAAAGCCCATGCCAACAAATATCAGAAGAAAAGCTGAAATGGGAAGGTATTTTGACAACGAAAACAGGAGTGCGGCCAGCGGGAAACCAATATTGCCAAGCGTAAGCATAAAACCTTTGTTTGTGCTTGTGGATTTTACGGATGCCATCAATAGCGCACCCATCAATGCCCCAATGCCCACAAAGCTTTGTAGAAGCCCAAACCCCACTTCGCCAGCGTTAAGAACATCTTTTGCGAAAGAAGGCATCAGAGCTGAGTAGGAGAAAGCAAACAGGTTGGACACTGCTATGACCAGGATAAGCATGCTTATCGTCTTGTTTGATTTTACATAGACAAGCCCTTCAACTATCTGTTTAAATGGATGTGCCCTTGTTGGTTCGGCGATGCGATCTTCAAGCTTCATGGACATGAGTGCAAAAATGACAGCGATGAAGCTAAAACCATTCAACGCAAAGCACCACCCAGCACCTAGCCAGGCCAGAGCCAAACCAGCCAATGATGGGCCAACAATCCTTGCGGTATTGAATATCGTTGAGTTGAGGGTGATAGCGTTCATAAGGTCTTCTCTGTCGACCATTTCTATTACAAATGACTGTCTTGCTGGCATGTCTATGGCGTTGACACATCCAAGAAGAAAAGACAAGACAATAATGTGCCACGGCTGGATTGTTTTGAAAAACACGTCAAACGCCAGGGTGAACGCCAGAATCATTGATGCAACCTGGGTGTATATGATTACCTTGCGTTTAGGGAGCCTGTCCAGGAGAACACCTGCCCAAAGAGACACCAGAAATATTGGAATGGATGAAGCAAAACTTACGTATCCAAGATACACCTTTGAATTTGTAATGTCATATATGAGCCAGCTTTGGGCAACGTTTTGCATCCATGTTCCGATAAGTGATACAAGTTGTCCAAAGAAAAAAAGCCTGTAGTTTCTGTGTCTAAGTGCTACAAATGTTTCACCGAGATTGATTTTAGGGAGTTTTGCCCCACTTTTTGCTGGATGGCTCGGGATGTTTTCCACAATAAGAATGAATATCCCCAACCTTGGGGCACGTCAAGAAATCGGGCCAATCGTGCATATTAAACAAGCGGGATTGGCCCATTAGCTAAAATGTTGTTTTTATATTTGGAAAAAATTCACAATTGCTGGATTATGATTTTGTTGGGCCATTGTGGTTTGAAAGTTACATTGTAAAATATCGCAAGGAGGTCATGATGGTGCAACAGGTTCTTGTTGTCGGTATTTCAATTGTCTTCCTCGCATTGCTATGGATATTTTTTGCTCCCAAAAAAATTCGTTCCAGTGACCGGGAAAAAGGGGGAGAGGTACACACCAAACTCATAATAACAGGGATGCATTGCACTGGTTGCGCCCTGAATATCGAAAATACCCTCAAGGACCTTGAGGGCACAAAAAACATCGGGGTCAATTTTTCAACCGGGCTTGCTGATGTTGCCTATGACCCATCGAAGGTTGCAATTGGCGACATAGTCAAATCAGTCTCTGGCATTGGATATGGTGCAAGGTTGGCCACCGATCAGGCCTCCGCCCTCAAGCAGGCAAGGCTGGCAAAAGAATCTGATGTAAGAAAGATCAGAAATAACCTTCTCATCGGGCTTCCGTTCGCCATCTATGTCACAGTTGGAACCATGCTCATGATGTTCTACCATTTTCCAATGTGGTTTGTCTGGACACTTGTTGCTGCCGCTGTCCCTGTAATGTTCTGGACCGGCTGGCATTTCTTCATTTCTGCCTGGAAGATTGCCCTCCACAGGCAGACAGACATGAACACCCTTGTTGCACTTGGAGTGCTTGCCTCTTTTATTTATTCGATAGTTGCCATCCTTTACCCTGGGATTGGTGAACACCAGCTATATCTGGATGGCTCTGTTGTTATCGTAATGCTTGTTTTGCTTGGAAACTACCTCAGAGGCAGGGCCGAGTTGTCGGCCATGAAGGAGATATTTGATGTTGCATCTCTCCTGCCTGAAAAAGCCCACAGGATCAAAGATGGTGTTGTGGAGGATGTTCCAATATCTGAGCTTGCGGCAGGCGACATTGTACAAATAAAAGCCACTGAAAGGGCACCTGCCGATTGCACCATTGTGAAAGGTTCATCCGAATTCAACAATGCCCATATAACTGGCGAGAGTATGCCTGTGCCGGTTAGTGTTGGCGACAGCGTTTATGCTGGAGCAATCAACGGATTCGGGCTTGTGGAAGCAAAGTGCGACAAGGTTGGTGAGAGCACTGTCCTTTCAAGGGTCATCGAGCTGATCGGTGCCGCCATACAGACAAAGCCGAAAATACAGGGACTTGTTGACAGGATTGCCTCAATTTTTGTGCCTACCTCGATAACAATTTCAGTCACAGCTTTTGTAGTGTGGTTTCTCCTTGGTTTCACAAACATTGGCATCAATTCGGCAATTTCTGTGCTTGTCATTTCCTGCCCCTGTGCGCTTGGGCTTGCCACTCCTACATCAATTTCCATAGCTTTGGGTATTTCGGCAAAATCCGGGATGCTCATCAAGAATGCCAGGTCGCTGGAGGCGCTTGAAGAGGTCAAAACATTTGTTTTTGACAAAACAGGCACCCTGACAGCCGGCAAACCGGAAGTGACATCCATACACCCGGAATCGGTCTCAGAGGATGAACTGATAAAATTAACAGCGATGGCCGAGTCTGGTTCCGAACATACACTTGCTCAGGCCATAAAAAATCTTGCCATTTCAAGAAACATCCCCATAGAGAGTCCGCAGAGTTTTGAAGCTGTACCTGGGCTTGGCGTAAAGGCAACCTTTGCTGGCGGCGAGCTGGTTGTTGGCGGGCCGAGGATGGTGGAGAAACTTGGGATGAAAATTCCGCTTGTGTTATTAGGTACATTCAGGCCTGAAGAAGCCGCATTTTATGTGTCGCTGGACAACAAGATAATTGGTGGTTTTGGACTTTCTGATCCCTTGAGACCGGAGGCCTTTCAGGCCATGAAAGAGCTGATCGAGCTGGGCATTGAGCCTGTTCTGGTTTCCGGAGACCGCAAGGAAGTTTGTGAATCTGTGGCGTCCCAGTTAGGCATAAAGAGGGTTTATTCGCAAACTCTCCCGGAGGAGAAGGTGCAGATTGTTGAAGCGCTAAGGGCCGATGGTTTTGTGGCCATGATGGGTGACGGTGTCAATGATGCTGCTGCGCTGGCGATGGCCGATGCTTCCTTTGCACCAAGACAGGGCACCGGTATGGCGCTGGACACCGCTGATGTCACCGTGATGAATGAGAACCTACTGCTTGTTCCCCAGACCGTGAGGCTGGCCAGGGCGACGAAGAAAAATATCCAGTGGAACTTATTTTGGGCCTTCATCTATAACACACTTGCCATTCCGGTTGCGGCAGGCGTTCTCTATCCCATCGGGATACAGCTCAATCCTATGATTGCCTCGGCAGCGATGGCCGCTTCATCCATAACCGTTGTCATGAATGCCCTCAGGCTAAAATTGTTCAAAATCACAACTGAAAAATAAAAAAAGCCCCGAAAAAACGGAGCTTTTTTGACTTCTATAAAAACCTTGATCAGAATTCAGGTTTTTTGTCCACAGGTTCTGCGATTATCTCGAATTCCCCGGACATGGTTGATGCTGTTTTATATGCCTCGTGCCCTTTTGTGGCCATTGGGCCACCCTCTGCGGCTATTGCCCTACCCCGTTTATATACAATGTTTAGGGGCTCTCTTGTTTCAGAGCCAAGGATGAGCTTTCCTGTGAATTTTATTGCATCAAGCACTTTCTCTATTTTTTCAAATTCGATGTTGTCGAGGGTGCCTTCAATGAGGACCCTGTCCAGAAGCTTGAATCTGGCCTCATAAATGTTGTCCATTATCCTTCCCACGTGGTTGAGGAACTCTTTTGGCTGGATCGGTTTCATGATGTAGTCCTGGATTCCAGCCGAGAGACCTTCGATCATCAGCATAAGGTCGTCCTTCCCTGTCAAAAGAAGAAATGGGATGTGCGAGGTGCGCTGGTCTTCGACGAGCGCCCTCCTGAATTCAAAACCGTCCATCTCTGGCATGAGTATGTCGCAAATGATGAGGTCGGGATTGCCATTGATAAGGTCCATGAGTGCATCCCGTGCCCTGAGGAATTGCCTTACTTCATATCCTGCACCCTCAAGCATCGCCGTGACGACTTCAAGCACCGGCTTTGAGTCATCGATGACCATAATCTGGCCTTTGCCCAGCAGCATTTTTGCCTCCTTATAGTGTGTTTACCACCAGAGATGCCATGGTTTCCTGTAGTTGATTGTAATCTTTTTTGTTTTTGCTTCGTAGGCCACTTTTGCACCCAAGAGCTCAGATGCCGCTCTGAGTGGGATAACCACTCTTCCGGACACATTTTGTGGTGGAGGACTTATCGTCACTTGCGCGCCAAAGTTGTAGCCGGTTTTTGAACCAACGGTCATTTGCAGGAAGGCGTTTGGCGTCCAGAATGAGGCTTCCCTCTTTGAGTTGTCCCAGCCAACATCGGCCCCAAATGCCTCTCCCAGGAAGCGGAATGGTACATAGGTGCTGTTTGAAAGGATTTGCGGAGGGACGGCCAGTTTGGTTTTTTTGCCATTTATGTAGGCATCGGTTTTTCCAATCCAGAGCTCGAGCTTGACATCCAGTGGGCCAGTCGTGCATGATGCCGCAACCTTCTGGCTCCCTTGCGGGACAATCTCGAATTTGTATGTTACGCCAGTTGCAAGACCTGTTACCTGCAGTGATGCAGCATCGGGGCCAAGCTCGGTGAGTTTTTTTCCATCCAGAGTTACTGAAAGTCCTTTGAAAGAGTCACGCTGGACATTTGGAAGTTTCCAGACCAGCCTTGCTGATTTTGTTCCTGGTATTGCATGGAAATCGTAAATTGACTGGGACTCTGGTCCATCATCGGCAAAACAGAACAGTTTGCAGGTCGCAGTTTCGCCTGATGGCGAGGTGATTGTCAACAATTCTTCACCGCGTGCAAATGCGTAGACCAAGACCTCATTGTCATCAATATTTTTGACGATTGCCGATTTGCCTGGTGTCAGTGTTGCTTTTATGGTTTCATCGGTGCTGGCAAGGATTGTCCCTGTTGTGCCAACCTTTATGGGGAGCGCCGCAGGATTGACAATAAGTGGCAGTTTCGGCAGCTGGAAGTTCTTTGAGACGACCCAAACCTGCACTTCTTGATCGCCATTGTCCATTACTCTTATGGTTGTTGCCTCAGGCCCTGTCAAGGTGAATGTGGCTTTGTTGAAATTCTGGGAAACCATCTTGCAGACCTTCTCGTCCATCGAGACGAATTTGTAGGGTGCAGTTCCATCGTTGGCTGTTATCTCGAAAGTTTCGCCAACATTTAGCTCTACAAAAGTGGGATCAACGGAAAGAAGGACTGCAGCACCTGTTGGCGACGGGAAGCTGACTTCCGGCCTCTTGTACGGTGGCAGTTCTCCACCCTTTCCGCCTGCTCCGCCTGTCGGGTTTGGCTCCTGTGCGAACGGGTTGTAATTGACTGGACCAAACACCTTTAGACCGTTTCCATTCGGGTTGCCGGTTTCATCCTTTGGCCCTGATGCATCGCCAAAATAGCAGTTTCCAAGAACGGCTTCTGTTCCCTGCATGTTGTTGTAGACTGCATAGTCGCAGTCCTGGAATGTGACACCCTGGATCTCCGGGTTGCATTTGCCGGTGAGGTAGATGCCATGGCCCCTGTCGGTGGTTTTGCAATTCCTGATGATGCAGTCTTTTATGTAGGGTGAAGAATTTATCATGTAGAGGCCGGCACTGTTACTGTTTTCTATGGTGCAGTTGATGAATTTTACCCTTCCGTCAACACCGGCGAATGCACCAAATTTGACCGAGCCCATGCGCCTGGTTTTTCCTCCGCTGTACCTGATGACAGTGTGCTCGAAGGTGCATGCCGTTACTGACCCTTCAAACTCGATCTCGTCAAAATCGCCAGGCATTGGTTTTGTCAGTTGCCCGTTGTTGTTTGTGTCACCAGCAATGGTGTCGTCGGAGAATGATGTTATGTAGACAGGATTGTTTTGCGTTCCCTTGCAGGACATCGAACCGTTCACATAGAAGGCGCCCTTAACGACCTTGATGACGTTTCCGGCCGCAACAGTGAGGTTGGCCCCCTTGTCTATCGTGAAGTCGTCCTCGATGATGTACGGGAATTCAGAATCCCAGACCTTGTCTTCCCTTAGCCTACCCTTGTAGATGTGGATCCCGGCAAAACTCTCTTCCAGCTCGACACCAATGTTTTTTGCCGTGTTGCCTTGCGTTTTCAGCTCGACTTCAGGGGTGATACTGAAGAGGTGTCTGCAGCGCTGAATGAGTGAGTCAACGAGTCTTATCTTTGCGCCTGCCTCTGCAATAATTGCGAAACCATTTTGCTTGTTCATGCAGTCGAGGAGGGAGCACCTTATAAGGTCGACCTGACCACCCCTTACTTTCACTGCTTGACCAAGCGATTTCTCGATTATGGTGTCTTCAATTATCTGCTCGTTTTTTGTGTTGGTTGCCTGTCCGAGGTATATGTTTCCGTTGCCACCCGAACCACCATATCTTACGATACAGTTTTTCATTACAGATCTGCCAAAAGACTCGGTCAGCTGTATACCCTGATTGTCGCCGGGGAGAGGGTCCTTGGCGCCACTGTCACCGTTGCTGTCGCCACCCACACTGTCATCATTCAAGGAGGTGAAATAAATTGGCTTGTCTTTTGTGCCGATTGCTATTAGCTTGCCGTCAACTCTTATCATTTCGCCGTACTTGATGATGACGCCGGGGAGGAGGTGAAGTGTCACGCCTGGTTTGATGCCGACCGTTTTTGGGATGTAATGGACAAGATCAGCTCCCCAAACTGCATCTTCTTCAAGGAGTGGGCTCTCAAAATAGATGTTGTTGTACTTGTTGCCGGAGATGGTGAGTTTTTGCGATTTTGGGTATGAGTACCCGTCACAATATATTGCCCATTCGGAATCTGTGAGCTCGCAGTTGTAAAGGATTGGTTTGCTCCTGCTCTGGAGCCAGACACATGCCCCCAGCTTGTCGTTCATGTTGTCGGTTATTTTGCAGTTGTAGATGCTCGGGCTTGATGCCTGCATGTAAAGACCGGCAGTTTCCGAGTGTTCCACTGTGCAGTTGTACAGTTTGACCCTGTTGTCAACGCCACCTGCAGCGCCAAACTTCAGGATGGCGTAGCCGCCACCTTTTTCTGCCTGACCGCCACCCCATGAGAATTTTGCGTATGTTATCGTGCATGCTCCGGCTTCGCCAGTGAACTCGATTCCACCCCAGTCACCCGGCTGTGGCGCAGTTTTGTCCTGGTCATTGTTTGTGTCACCGCCAACACTGTCATCGGTAAGAGATGTGAAAATGACTGGTTTTTCTGCAGTTCCCCTGATTTCCAGGCGACCGGAAACCCCGAGTTGGCCGGTGCTTTTTACAATGACACCTGGCTGTATCCTGAGGAACCCTTTGCTGCCGATTACAAACTTGTCAAAAACATAGGGCATAGAGGCGTCCCAGACTACTTCCTTGTCCAGGGAACCTGTGATAACCTTTATCCCGTTTGTACCGCAGTTTTTTATGATGTTTCCAAGGAGTTTTGGTGAGCAAGAAAGGTCGATCTGGATGCCAATGGTGCACCTTTCAACTGTGCAACCGGAGATTGATGGGTTTGAATCTTCCTGTATCCAGATGCCTGCGCCTGTCTTTGGGTCCTGGCAGTCGGTTATGACGCACTCCCTCAGCACCGATGTGGAATTTGCAAACCATGCGCCCATTGAAGCCGATTTGGATATTGTGCAGTGGGAGACTCTTATTCTGTCGTCGGAGCCTTTTCCGGATGAAAATTTGAGTGTCCCAAAACCACCCTTGCCACCATAGAGGAATTGCACCTGATAAAGCTCGCAGATGCCGCAGTTGTCCGGGAATTCAACATTACCCCAGTCACCTGGCGAAGGTTTTGACACGTCGCCATCTTTGTTTGAATCCTCTTTGACATCATCCTTGAGCGATGTGAATATGATTGGCTCATTTTGAGTCCCGATGGCTTTTATCTTGCCTTTTACGCCAATATTGCCACCCAGTTTGACCACTGTCCCTGGCATTAATGTCAGGGTGGCATCAGGGGCTATATAAAAACCTTCTGGCATAATGACTGTTCCTGACCAGATGGTATTTTTCAGAACAGTAAAGGGGACCGCCCCGGCTTGTGGAAGACCATAAACGGCGGGTATCGTAAGGGTAAACACCAATGTAAGAAAAAGAGCAAAAAACTTCCTCATTCCAATCCTCCTTTGGTTCTCTAGTTTACTCCTGGTCTCAAAGTCTTCAAGTGAACATAAACAGGGAGTTCATCCAGAACTCTTGGAAACAGAAACCTGATTGCTACGAGAAAATATTATATCATTATGTAAATTGATTGTATGTAAATATTTTTTGTTCGAGTTTATTCTTATGGATTGTTTGCTTATAGAATGAATCTAAACTTTATTAGTAGAAGTTAATTTCGTATTGCCAGTGCGTCGCTATTATTATTCTTATGGAAAATATTTTCTGGGTGCTTGAAAACAGGCTTGCCGGGAGACCAGGCCCTGATGAGGTGCCGTGGGATTTGGGGGAGATATATGGGGCTGGTTTCAGGGCAATACTCTCCCTGGAAAACAATGTTGATCCGGCAGAGATCAAAAATTTTGGTTTTGAATATCTCCTTGCCCCAATGCCTGACGAGATACCGCCTGACGACAACAGTATTTCTGCATACAAAAGACTCCTTCCTGGTGCTATTGATTTTATTGACGTACAGATTTCAAAAGGGCTTCCCGTGCTTGTTCACTGTCATGCCGGAATGGACAGGACGGGGATGGCAATCGCTTGTTTTTTGGTGCGGCATCGTGGCATGGCCCCTAAGGAGGCCCTTTCCAAAGTGAGAATGACGAGACCTGTTGC